>JAGRAO010000406.1 GCA_020434565.1 Bdellovibrionales bacterium | reverse complement strand
ATTGCCGATAGGACAGAATAGGTTTTCGGGGAACCAATTGGTTACTAAAAACGCTCTTAAAGGTCATTTTTTATGAGTGAGACCGAAACTGAAACTGAAAGCGTGAGGCAAGCATGCCTCCGTATGGTCATGCGCCCATTTGCCAGGTACTGCATCCGTCATGCCCACTCTTTTCAGGAGTTTATAAAAGTCGCCAAGCTCACCTTCATCGAAGTAGCGGCAGAGGAGATCCGAAAAACAACAGAGAAAGTGAACCCCTCTCGATTGAGCGTGATGACCGGTATCTATCGGAGAGAGGTGACGAAGATTTATAAGGACAAAGAAGAGCCATCAGAAAGACAGGCCGGGATCCTCGGTCGAGTGCTTCTACAGTGGGAGCAGGATCCAGAATTCCAGGATAAAAACGGCACTCCTAAGATTTTGCGTTTCAAAGGGGAAAAGAGCGAATTTTCAGCACTTGTAGAAAAGGTCAGCAAGCACGTCCCATCAGGCAGTGTCCTTTTCGAAATGACTCGAATTGGAATAGCGAAGAAGACAAAACAGGGCTTGGAACTCGTGCGCCGTCTTCCAGGCCACCGGCAGGATCCCCGCAAGGGGTTTGAACTCCTCAGCCGGGAAGTCGATACGGTTGTACGAACGGCTGAGGAGAATATCAGTGGAGAGCGAGGGTACGACAATCTCCATATTCGAACGGAATTTGACAATCTTGTATTAGAGGAACTCCCAAATATTCGTAGTTGGCTAATAGAGGAAGGCAAGCAGTTCCATGTGAAAGTAAGGGCGTATCTCTCACAGTTTGATAAAGACATCCAGTCAACAGCAGCTATCTCAGACGATAAGACCGGGGGAGGGAAAGTAGTCGTAAGCCTTTTTGGGAGAGCATGTGAGAAGGATTAGCAATTCTTGCCTCAAGCTTCGCGAAAGAGACCGTTACTTATGAGATGAACTCGTCCTCTGGCCCGATAATTGCTCGATTTCTATCAAGACACGACAGAATATCAGCTTGAATGCGTAGCTGATGGGAGACGGGGATATGAAATTACAAAAAAGAAATGCCGCATTTGGGGGTTCACTGATTGAATTCTCCCTCCTCTTGAGCTTCATTCTCGTTTTGCCAATGGCGAGTATCGTTGGTACAGGGACTCAGGTTCGAGATCGATTATTTGTCTGTGAGCTCCAACCAGGACTTGAAGGCTTCTCGGAACTTCCTCGAAGCTTCCCTCTGGATCAATCGATGGGGGGAAATACAGAGACAACAATGTGTGACCCAACATCGGTTGAGGACCCGACCCACCCGGAAACGCAAGAGGGTCCTGACCCTGAAGATACAGATGCTCTTAGTAGCTAAGCTCGCTCCAGGACCCAACCGATGAGTTCCGATACAAAGCTGCCGAGCTTGTCGAACAAGAGCGGCTTTTAATTCCAGCAGCGCTAGGACAATGCCGTCACTCGCATATCCGGAGATAAATGCTACTGGTAGATGAAAAACTTTTTTTCTCAATCGAGGAAAGAGTGTTCTGAGCTGAAGACAACCTAAGTCGGTACCACTATATGAAACTCTACACCATTTCCACTCTTGGGCTCTACCGCCTCGATGGTGCCCCCGTGCCGGTG
>JAGRAO010000405.1 GCA_020434565.1 Bdellovibrionales bacterium | reverse complement strand
GAACTGCTTTCTCACGAAACAGCTCTTCACAAGCGCATTTGCGAGTTCACGTGAGGGAGGATGTACCCGGTCTTGAGATACAATCTGAAATCTTTCAACCACGGCTTCGAGCAACTCACTTGTTCCCCGTCGCCGAAGTCGTTGCAAGAGCGACGCGAGTCGGTCATCTGGGACCTGCCAGAGCTCAGCTGCTATGTCAGAAGCGAGTCGCGTTCTGCACTCTCTCTCTACAAAAGGAAGCGCTAAAAGAGCCGGAAGCCGCGTCACCGCTTCGCTCAACGGGATTGGAAATCGTTCAAAAGGACGATAGAGATCTTCGATCTTTCCATCTCTCGAAACATCTTCTAAATCCCAAATGAGGCGAACCATTTTCCCTTTGCGCTCTTTCTCCGGGAGTTCTTCGGTAACGGCTTTGACCTGCGAGAGGAGACCTCGAACCCGCTCCTGTGAGGACTCGGAAAGAGACGAAAAGCGCCGCCACATGTCCGGCGCTAAAACGATCTCACAAGCAACAATACTCTTTCCGAAATGAGCAACCCGAACTTCAGACTCGTCTTGTGCTCCGGGAAGTGAAAAAGAAGTAGTCTGAGGTCTTTTCGCTGGAAGCGCTGGTTCCTCGTCATCACCAGAGAGCGGTACCTTCCCTTCAGATGACCGAGAGTTATGGTTTGGGGTATGTAACTCGCCCATAGAACTCCTCTTTCGACTCGAATTCTACTTTGCAGAGCGCTATCTACGAAGAGCTTTCTCTCTCCTCGTGAGGCGATCACTTTCGCCCCTGCCCTTTCAGTCTTTCGTCAGCGAGTTCAAGCTTTTGGCGCAATCGATCACGAACCCGGCTGCTCGGTTCTACCTGTATCATCGCCTCGAGAATTCGGCGATGAGCTGGAACTGAGGCATCGAGATACTGATACCCAAGTGCACGAGCAAGGGCCTCTGGGTGTGACGCTAACGCTTCGAGCTGCTCAACAGTCGGAGCGAGATGTTTATCAATAAGATATCGAGCAGCTTCGACGCTGAATGGATCGAGACCCTCAATCGATCGACGAGAGAGGAGAAGAGCAAAAACGAGAGACGGATCAGGATCTGTCTCGAACCACTTAGCCAGGAAAGAGTATTGCGCTTCACCTTTGCTCTCCAGAGCCAAGAGAAGGAGTACCACCTGCTCGCGTTTCACTTGGGTGCTGGGAGTAGAGAGTACATCAATCAGCTCCTGAGTACTTCTCGTGTCATGAAGCTCCACCTTCAGCCGCTGAATACCTTTTTCCCGAACCGGTGCTTGCGGAAAGCGCAGAAGATCAGCGGCTTGCTCGAACTGCAACCACGAAACACTTTCTGGGTGAAGCAGAAGCTCGAGGAGTTTCTCCAGCGCAACCGATCTCCAAGATTCCGAAGTGGGCCCAGTCGAAAACCACCGCAGCCCGTCTCCTACGGCACCAGGGAGTTGCGGAAGAAGGACATGAAGCGCGGTGCTCATGTCGGTTTTGGAAAGTGCAAGTGCCTTCGAAACGACTTGTGCTCTGACTTCCGGCTCTCCCTTCCCTCCCTCTAGCCAAGCAAAGAGGTATGCGAGAGACGCAGGAGATGGGTTCTCAAAGAGAAAATGCGCAACCGCTCTCACAATCTCGGATTCG
>JAGRAO010000404.1 GCA_020434565.1 Bdellovibrionales bacterium | reverse complement strand
CAAGCCGTATTCCGAAAGAAGTTGAGAAGCTCTCGAGCGGAGTTGTCAGAACATCAACAAAGTATCCGTTGTTTCGGATGGTCCGCTCTGAAAAGTTATCTTCGTACGGACCAAACAAACCATCAGAAAAGTAAAGCGAATGAGCCCGCTCCTCTTCTGTCTCGAGGCCAGCGAGGATTCGGACAGAGTCGCTCACCGTAATTCGATGTTGGCTATCCCATTTCACGAGCCTTCCTTCAAACCGGCTCCGGAGAAACTCTTCGCTCATTGGATCTCGATCGTTGTTATCGGTGAACCGTTGATCGTTTATCCCAAAACCGACTGACGGTTCGTAGCGATCCGAGAAAAGATGCCCGGAAGCTCGTGCTGAGAAAAAAGTCTCACGGGTATCAAGAAAGCGGTTTGGGTCGTCTCCGGCAGCGCCTCCTTCACGATCAATTGAGGCATCTGATGATGTGTTACGAAAACTCAGATCAATATCGAGTTCATCAATTGGTGTAAGTACGACTCGAGAAGAGAATGTCGTGTTGTCATACTCATCGTCTTCGAGATTTTGGTTTGCTCCATCACCTTCTGCAGCTGAGATCCCATCGCTATCTTCGCGAGAAACCTCGAAAGAAAAACTCCCCTCGTCGATAGCACCATTGACCGAAGCGGTTTCGTGAAACGTTGAAAACGACCCTCCTTCAAAGGAAGTCGAGCCATGCAATCCATCGCCTCCCTGACGGGTTGTAAGCACGATCACTCCACCAATAGCATCGGAGCCATAAAGACTACTCTGAGGTCCCCGAATCACCTCGATTCGCTCAATGTTATCGAGCGTCAAGTTCGCCAGATTGTAGCTTCGTGAGGTGGAACCTGGATTGTTCAATTCAAGGCCATCCAAGATCACGAGAGTATGTTCTGAGTTCGCACCCCTCATAAACAAAGCGGTATTCCCTCCCGGCCCACCACTTCTTACGACATCAATTCCCGGAGTCTCTCTCAAAAGATCAAGAACGTAATGTTTCTGAGAACGCTCTATTTCTTCCCGGGTATACACCGTAACCGCCCCACCAATATCTTTTGCCGACGTTTCAGTACGATTGGCAGAAACGACGATGCGGGGTCCTCTGTCTGCGATTCTCGACTCTGCGAGTAACTGGATTGAGGGGATGAGGAACACGAAAGAAGCCAGAAGGAGCACTGGTCTTTTAAACATGACAGGAGCCTTTTGAATGCAACGCAGTCCCTTATCGCCAAACAAGAGGATTGACCGATATGGATCTTCAGATCAAACCGGTTGCTACCGCTCGGGCGACGAAAAGAAGCCAACGTCTTTTATCTCGTCCCTGATCCGCGAAGGTCGAGTTCAGATTGATAAACAGAAAGGTAGGTCTTCTGGCTTATGGGTCATTCTCGTCTCTTTGGTCTTCCCGGTTCCCTGACTTCGACAAGGCAATAAGATGCCACGCAATCAAAGGACTTTCAGTGACCGTGTTTGAGAGCCGAGTCTCCATTTACAGCGGCGGGCCCACGGTGGAATTTCACCACGCTTCCCTTGAACCTCTCTGGGAGATCTCTTAGCAGAAGCACTCGCATCGGGTCAATCTGGGGAAGGTGTCCTGTCCGGGCTATCCACTATTCGGGTTTGCATCAAGACACCACT
>JAGRAO010000403.1 GCA_020434565.1 Bdellovibrionales bacterium | reverse complement strand
AGTCCGGAAGGCTCCTGCTGCCGCGCGGACGACACTAGTCGCTTAAACAGCACATCCCCTTTACGCCGACGATGTGTTCAAACATTCCAAAATCAGGGAGGCGAAGCCGAAGTATTTCAAGGGAGCCGATGCCAACTTCTTCCGAAAGGCGTTCTGACATCTGAAGAAAGATATTCCAACTCTGACAAAATGTCCGACCACTCGTTTGGTGAAGATGGAGAAGTGCTGTCTGGCCCACTTCACATGCAAAGTCTTCGAGAATTTTCATCTGAGTCTTTGAGAATGCATACGACTTGCAACTGTCGCACGCGATGACGCCATATGTTTTCGAAAGAAGCGCATTTGGCTGAGACTGTGAAGCGAGGCTGAAGGGTACAGCGATAAATGATTTGAGGCCCTGGTCGTGCGAGTACATGCCGAGAGTTCGGCTATCTCTTTCAAAAGGAGAGACATGAATCGAGCGCCCATGTTTTGCGGCCCAGCCCACGAGTCCGGTGTTCTGGGAGAGGCGACAGTCTGAGATCACCTGGCGGCTTAGCGAGTGAAATCCCCCAAGAATGAGGTCGTCGGATCCTCGAAGTCGCGAAGAAGGATCGAGCATCCAAGCCGGGAGAAAGACGAAACAGCTATGAGCGTCTGCGATATTGGCGCCAAGCCTTGAGAGCCGGCAGAGATGTTGTGCCAATACTCCGTGAGGGCTGGACTGACGAGAAAGAGAAGTCCCTTCCGGCTGCCAATGTTCAACCGAAGAATTCCCGTCACTCACACGGGAGCGTTCGAGCGCGTCTCGTTGATATCCAAAGACGCTTCTGACGACTTCTTGAGCTTTGCGAACTGCTTCAACCATACCCGGGAAGAAAAGAAAAAATACCTTGCTATAAGCAAGTTAAACTTTAACAGAGCGTATTTTCTCTCACAATGCGTTTTCTTTCGGGAAGAGTGATCAAAGTCTCGAAGTTCAAGAGGAGCTTCTATGCAGGAGAGGCTTCTTCCTGATCCGAAGGTTCGTCCGATTCGGATGGCGAAGAGTCGTCATCGCCGTGCGAGTTGTTCGTTCCTTTTGGAGTCGAGGTTGTTGACGGCGAGATCTTTCGCTTATGTTCCATCTCGAACTGATACTCGTCGGCTCTTAGTCTTCCATCGGCGAGGATGTAGACTCTCGTGTCGTACTCGTTTTCCAGCGAGGCGAGTTCAAACTTTTTATTGTTCAAGAGGAAGAGTGCGGCCGCTGGAGCGAGTCGGGCCTTCACCAGGGAAACGTGCCCAACGATGACCGCAGCTTGGATTTTTCGTAGGACTTCCAGGGCTACTAGCTCGGGATTCTTCACTTTTCCGGACCCGGCGCAGTACTGGCATTTGATGTGGCTCTGGCTTGAAAGAGAGGCTCGCAAGCGCTGCCGGGACATTTCAAGGAGCCCAAACTTCGAAAGTCGCCCGACCTCAATTCGTGCCTTATCCAGCCGGACAGCGTCACGCATCTGCTTTTCCACCTGAGCTTTGTGACGTCTGTCGAGCATGTCGATAAAGTCAACGACGATCAGTCCCCCCAAGTCTCGCAATCTAAGTTGCCGAGCTATCTCATCTACGGCTTCAAGGTTTGTTTTGTAGGCTGTCTCTTCGATGTCGCCTCCAGCAGTGGCCTTACCAGAGTTCACGTCGATCGCCACGAGTGCCTCGAGCGAATCTATGA
>JAGRAO010000402.1 GCA_020434565.1 Bdellovibrionales bacterium | reverse complement strand
CAGAGCTGCTGTTCTCTTGTTTCAATTAGTCCTTTCCTCTGAAACTTGGAAGTGGCAATGTTTCGCCTATGAAAAGGCGAACCTTTCTCAAGCGCTCAATCCTTGCGGGTGGCGTAGCTGCCACCTTTCCAACCCCAAGAAAAGTTTTTGCTGCTGAAAAGAAGCAACGCTGGAGGCTCGCTCTCGCGGTTCCAAAAACCCTTCCGATTTGGGGAGTAGGGATTGAGCGTTTCGCGAACCTCGTTGAGCAGCTTACCGAAGGGTCTCTTTCGATAAAGGTGTACGGAGCAGGCGAATTGATTCCAGCCCTAGGAACATTTGAAGCTGTTCGTAAGGGCGAGATTCAAGCGGGACACGCTGCCTGCTATTACTGGCAGGGGAAGATCCCGGCGTCACCCTTCTTTACCTCCGTACCGTTCGGTCCGAATGTCGTTGGCACGATCAGTTGGATCAGAGCCGGTGGTGGACAAGCTCTTTACGACGAGATGATGCGCGACTTCGGGGTGCTCTGCCGAGTGTGTGGAGCAACCACTTTTCAGATGATGGGGTGGTTCAACCGCGAGATCAAAACCATTTCAGATCTCAAAGGTCTCAAGATTCGAGTACCGGGACTTGCAAGTGAGGTCTATTCAACCCTCGGGGCTACTCCAGTTCTCATTCCAGGAGGAGAAGTCTTTACGAGTCTTTCGACCGGGGTAATTGACGCAGTTGAGTGGGTCGGACCGTACCACGACTATCTCCTCGGCCTTCATCGAGCCGCAAAATTTTACTACGGATCGAGCTGGCATGAACCAGGAGCTGTTCTTGAACTCATGATGAATCTCGATGCGTGGAACAAACTCTCGGATCACCAACAGCAAGCTATTGAAGTGGCAACGGCAGATACAACCGATTGGATGATCGCTGAATTTGCGCAGCAAAATGGCCTCTATCTTCAAAAACTCATGGCAGAAACCGACGTGACCATTCAACCATTGCCTGATTCCGTTCTCTCTGAGCTTCAGAAGGCATCCGAAGATGTGAAATCACGGGTTGGAAAGTCGAGCCCACTCGCCGAGCGAATTTACAACTCCCTCTCTGAATTCCAGAAGAGATACGAAGAATTCTATCGCCTTGCCGGTGGTTACTATGCTCGCAAACTTTCCTAGACGGATTGGCGAAACTGGAGTTCTGGATTCGCTGCAACAGGCGAAGGAGTGAGCAGTGTGACGAGTTCTCCATTTCGCGGCCTTATCAAGTCCCTCACCCAAGCGTTTGATTGGATCTGCTGGATTGCCTTTTGCTTTTCGGGTATCTGCCTTTTCCTCTTGGTTTTCTTGACTGTGGAGCAAGTTATCGCACGGTACTTCTTTCAGGCCTCCTCCGTCGCTCTGCAGGAACTGGAGTGGCATCTTTTCGGCGCCGCAATCATGCTTTCCTTGGCACACACTCTTAAAATCGAAGGGCATGTCCGAGTTGATTTTCTGTACGGAAAATTTTCTTCCTCCGTTAAGAACGCCATTAATTCACTCGGGCTCTTCCTTCTCATACCTACCTGTTTCTATCTCTCCCTTTTTTGTTTTGAGTTCGCGTTGGACTCTTATCAGGTCGATACGGTGGCACCTTCACCCTATCTGCCGTGGGTGATACGCGGGGAGTCTTCCCCTGATCCAGGTGGACTCCCGGCTCGCTGGCTCCTTCAAGTTACCATTCCTATCGGTCTGGTGCTTCTTGCTCTCCAAGCAAC
>JAGRAO010000401.1 GCA_020434565.1 Bdellovibrionales bacterium | reverse complement strand
GCCATGAAAGTACCCGCGATAGTCCCCGTAGTGAACTAGATCGATTCCTCTGCCCTTCTCATTGAGGATTTTCAGGGGCTTTTAGGAGAGACTGTTTCTGTGGATTTCGGCGTCCTCTTCGTTGATGGAGGAAGCTCTGACGGTACTTTAGAGTTCCTCTCGGAGCAGAGTCATCTTTTCGATTGGCTCTTTGTCATTTCACAAGAAAGAGAGCGCGGTCTGGGAGCGGCCTATTCCCAAGGAATGTTGCACGCCATTGAGCAGTTAAAACCAGATTTCCTCCTTGAGATTGATGGCGATAGACAACATCGGGTCCAAGACATTCCTCTTTTTCTCGAGAAGGCAAAGGAAGGCTACGATTATGTCATCGGTTCTCGGTTTATACCTGGAGGAGCTATTCCAAATGACTGGGGACTGGAGAGAACATTCTTGAGCTGGGTCGGAAATTTTGTGGCGCGAACCACACTTTCTCTTTCAGTGAGAGACGTGACTTCCGGATTTAAGCTCTCGCGAGTAAAGGGATTTCTCGATAGCTTTGACTTCGCCAAACTCTATTCGAAACGCCACTCGTATAAGGTTCATATGTTGTACTTTATGCTCCAAAAGGGAGCCAAGTGGTGTGAGGTTCCGATCGTCTTTGAAGTAAGGCGGGGTGGAGAAAGCAAACTCATTAAAAACGATATACTTGATATGCTATCAGTTCTCTTTCGTCTTAGGCTGAGAGGTAGTTAGAGCGAGTTATGGCGAGCGTTCATTACAACGAAGTAATTTACTGGGTGAAATACTACGGGGATTCTGGGGCACCGGATAAAACCGGGGTCCAGCTCTTCATAGATTCGGAAACCGGTGAAAAAATCAAAGCTCTACGAGCACAGCTCTACGCGATATCGAAAGGACAATACGACGAACGTTCAATGGATCTACAAATAGGAGCCAAGAGAAGAGCGAAGCACGGATCGTACGAGGAATGGGCAAAATTGATGCTCCAGTGGCTTGCGACATACAAAGGCTGAATTTTCGCTATCGCTCTTTGGCCCGACCAAGAAGGATAAAACGAGATCCATCTCCAGTCGGACTCCTGTGAACAAGGCCGTGCGGCAACATACACCGCATGAGACAGATATCACCGATATCCGCTGCATAAACTTCGCTCGGTCGGTGAAGCACTTCAGTCGGTTCATGCTTTCCGCTCTCCACGAGAGTTTTATCTATTATATTATCCTCTGCTACAAACTCAGTCCCAGACTGGCCGGTGTACGTAACCAACAGTCTCAATCGAATTTTCCCATCTTCTTCGACACACCCCGGCTCGTGATAGTCACCATCAACATGCCAATGTCTCGCTCCAGTAGATTCCATAGTGCGAAAAATGAGCTCCGGCTTCCGACATCCAAGTGAATCGGAAAGATACAAAGCACACGTACGCATCTGATCAAGCCAAGAGAGTCTCAGGGCTTTCGGCAACTCCAAAATCTTCAACTGAGCATTAAGCTGCTTGAAAAATTCCTTCATCGAGGCACTCGAACTTGAAAGATAGACCGGCTTCGTTTGAGGACGCTCCTCGAAAAATTTCCGAAGCTCTTCGAGCAAGTGAGGATCCGGATTTGGATGGACAACGAGATTTACCGGCTGAACCTGCTGCCGGAAAAGCAACTTCGGATCAACCAGTGGGTCAAAAGCCTGAGCGAGAAAGACATTCGAGGGAAAACTTCGCGGAGTTGAAAGCGAAAGAGGAGCAG
>JAGRAO010000400.1 GCA_020434565.1 Bdellovibrionales bacterium | reverse complement strand
ACAGTCACGACTTTTCCCTTTTTTGTGCGCTCGAAGTATCGACTCTGATTAACTGAGACCGCGGTGTCTCTCTTCTGTTGCCGCCACCTAATATCGCTGCCTAAGTTGGCAGGTGGTAGCACAGGGGACAGTACCGACCGTTGCAGTGGTTATGGAACAGTTGGAACTGTCCCCTAATTTACTTTGTTGGTAGCTCTGCTATGACGATTTTGACTCGAGTGCTTTTGCGGCTTTCACAAGCAAGAGAGCTGTACCTGCAAAGAAGAGGCCCAAAAAAAGTGGCACAGTGGTAGACCACTGTATCCCGTTACTAATAACTGCTGCCGTGGGATCTTGAGGATTGTAATAGATCGAGATCTTTCGTCCCTGTGGATACAGCTCTTTCCGCTCAGCTTCTGCGTCTTCTTTCTCGTTGAACATGCTCGAGGCCGTAAACCCGCTGCCGAGCGAATATCTACTTGAACTATACGGGATGTCATTTACCGTGTAGGCGTATGTCACTTCATAGTAGTACTGCTTGTCTGACTCAGACTTCACGCTACTTCGCCCGCCATCGACATAGCTCCACCGAACAGTACTCGATGCAACTGAAGCCTCGGTTTCTGTCCAGTTGAGGCTATCCATCGCAAGCCAAATGAAATAGACCCCAAACACAACGAGCGCGACTCCGAGGAGTCCCAATACGTATCCAGAAATTCGAAGAACTTTTGGGTTTCCTTCCTGTGCACCTTGAGTCATTTGAGATATCTCCTATAGAGCAAATACATGACTATAAAGAAAGCTGGCACAACGAGTGGAGTGACCCCACTCATCACGATTCCAATGAGGGTTAGTGAAAACAACACACCAAGTAAGATAACGAATACGAAAATGCTGAGAATGAAAAGAAAAGGTCTCTCTTTGATGAACCTCTCAATACGCGTGAGAGAGACAACTTTTCGAGGTGTACATTGCTCGCTTTTATCAGCGAGAGTAATGAGTGATTCGAGGGTCAGTTTGCACATCTGCTCGGTAATCGAGGAAATTGGTACTCGGCATGTAAAGGTGGCAAGCCCCGGTGTTTTTATCGACGGAAACAATCCAAATACGACGTTGTCAGTGTTGGAAAAAGAGAGAAATTCACTGCTGAGGGCTCTTTGTACATCTTCGCTAGCAGTGAATTCTTTGGCCCACTCTGGATCACAAGAATAAGCAGTTAGTTCCCGACACATCTCAGCTTCGATTCGAAAAGGCTCCAGTCCGACAAAGCTCCGAAGCTTTAGCGCGAATTTTGAGTTGTCCTCCTTCTTGGTGACCGAAAAGCGAGTTGCAATCTTGAGTGGAGTTTCAAAGACGACCTGGTGGCCGGCATACTCCCGGGTTCGTACGTGCTCGCCGTGGTATTTCGCCTTGGTGCGCTTGGAGAAAAGGACCGAGACCTCACGTCCCTTGATTGTACCCTTCCACTGGAGATTAAATCCGCTTGAGCTAACAGATTTCAGCCCAATCTCTTGAAAGTACCGGCTAACGGACTCGATATTTTTGAGATCTGTCATCTGATTGCTACCACCTTTACTCGGCAGCCCCAGAGACTAAGTGATCCAGGCGGGATGTCAATATTCTCTAGGACGACCAGCCGCTTTGAATGTTGAAAGAGATTTGAAAGTGGGGCGAAAGAAGAGAAGACCTGCTATCCAACTTTGCCGAAAGTCTTCATCGAAGTTTTGCCTTTCCAGCGATTCCTCGAGCTGTTTCGGTTTAAGGTCAATTTTGTCT
>JAGRAO010000399.1 GCA_020434565.1 Bdellovibrionales bacterium | reverse complement strand
CGTTACGAAGTGAGGACAGCTCTATAAGGACCGGAGCTATCTCCTCAGTCGAGAAAAAACCGATGGTCGTGAAATACCGGTTAAAAGTAACACTCTTCTCGGTCGTCCAACGGGCGAGCGGCGCTCTATGCGGCGTGAGATCTCCAGGCTCGAAGGCGACAGCAACCTCTCTTCTCGAAAGTCGCGAACGGAGCGCAAAGTACTCAGCCTGTTCATGCAAACTCGCCCGATCCATTTCGTATGACAGGATCTGATCTATCGTCCGTCGAATCCGGTCGTCCGTAACAAGAAGTGAAAGGGAATCGAGAACTCGCTCACGAAGAAGATCCTTCTCAGTTTGAGGGCGATCCACCTTCTCAATCTCAAGTTGAACCACATCTCGTTGGTACTTATCGAGCGCCTCTCCCCACTCAGGAAAACTGCGGCTTCGTTCTTCAAGTATCTTGGTCCACCAAACCACAGTGAAGAGAGATGGAGGAACAACTTTTAAAAAGAGTTCAGGAGAACTTATCTCAACGAGGAGGAACGGAAGCTCCTTTTGCGCGGGCGTCCGCCGACCAAGCTCTGAAAAATAATCTCTGAGGTACTCCTGACTCTTCGAATCTTCACCCAGAAGTCGGAATACTCGAGCGGCTGTCAGATATCTTTCAGCCTTTCGTGGATCATGATCAAGAGCGAATCGGACAACCGCTGAGACATCTCCATCGGTAAGGGGATACGAACACCGAATGGAGCCAAGGAGCGCCCGCTGAGCCGCCCAGCCTATGAGGTGAGCGGAAGAAAGTGGATCTGCTTCAACTATCTTTCCAAGAACGGCAAGGCTCTTACAGAGAAGCTCAATTTGCTCTTGTGCTGATACGTTCGTCGTTGACAAACGGTAAAGATCCCTACTGATGCGAACCAGTTCTCCGGTACTCGCATGAGTCTGCTCCACAGAAAAAGACAGCGCTTGTTCTAAAGTCTCCAGATTCGGTGGAGGATGGAGTGACGGGGAGAGAATCAGCCGCTGAAGTGAGTAACCCGCCGTCCAGAGCGCTAAGAAAAAAAGGAGCTGCCTCAAACCCACCCCCTTACACTACGAAGCTTGATCGGAATCGTTGTCTACAGTATCCGAGCCCACTTTTCTTCCAGATGCGATCCCTCGACGACTTTCAGAAATGAACTTGAAAAATTGAGCAGCATATTCATTCTCTCGATACTCTTCGTACAAACGAAGAACACGTTCGCGAAATGCACCCTCGCCATAAAACGTCTCTTGGAATACGCGAAAGAGTACTCGAATTTCAGCCGGGGAAAAGCCACGCCTTTTAAGCCCTATTTTATTAATCCCCGCAATCTGAGCTCGGTTCCCTTCGGCAAAAACAAAAGGAGGAATATCCTGAGCCACCATGGCACCAGCACCAAGAAAGCAATGATCTCCAAGTCGAACAAACTGATGAACTCCTGCGAGTCCACCAACGATGACAAATGATCCAACATCAACATGCCCGGAGATAGCACAACTATTGGCGAAGACATTGCCATTACCGATAGAGCTGTCGTGACCAATATGACTGCATGCCATAAAGAGATTCATACTCCCGATGGTGGTTTTCATTCCACCACCTTTCGTCCCCGGCTGCAGCGTCACGTACTCACGTATAATATTCTTATCGCCTATGGAGAGAGTGCTCGGCTCCCCTTCATATTTGAGATCTTGAGGAGCTGTACCAACTGCCGCAAAAGGAAAGATTCTATTTTCGTCACCTAAAGTCGTCCTTCCGTCAACGACGACGTGA
>JAGRAO010000003.1 GCA_020434565.1 Bdellovibrionales bacterium | reverse complement strand
TGTGCAGCAGCAACGAAGGACCTCCCCGCTTCGAAATGCTCTTGAGTGGATCGGACTCCTTCCACCACCAAAGGAGGAAGGGTTAGCCAAGGGTGGGACGTACGAAGTGAACAACCAAAATCGCACTCAACAGTAGTTTCGCTACCCCTTTTGTTCCGAAACGACGCACAAAAAAACCCCGGACACAGCCGGGGTTTTTTCTGAGAAGCAAAATCCTCTCCTACTCGGTGAGGTTTGATTCTTCGCCAAGATGAACTTCTACTCGACGATTAACTGCTCTTGCCCAGTCAGTTTTCTGCTCAAGGGCTGGCCGAGACTTTCCAAAAGTTACCGTAGAGAGACGGTCAGCTGACACGCCGAGCTCAACGAGTTCAGCTCGAACCGTTTCTGCTCGAGTCATACCGAGCTTCTCATTGTATTGCTCTGACCCGATAAAATCAGCATGTCCTTCAAGAACGATCTTCACGCCAGGCTCCTGCTGGAGGAGCTGAGCTATCTGATACGCTCGCCCCTTTCCGAGATCGTTCAGATTTCCTTTGTCGAAATCAAAATTCACATCCGGAAAGTAAACCTGTCGTACGATTTCAGTTTCTGGGACAGCCACTTCTTCAACCACATCGTTTGCCAAGCCCGCATCGTAGTTGAACGGAGTAACCGACCGACAGTCAGGAGCAGAATCATCAGAGGAGAAACACTCAGGACGGCGGTAGTCGAATGGATCGCGATATCCAAAAACACTCCTTCGCGTTTCACTCGAAGAGGCGAAATAGCTAAAAGGACGGAAGATTACTTCTCGAGCAAGCCAACCGATTGGATGAAGAGCGTATCCAACAATCCGAAGCGGATGCGATTCACTCTCACGATAGTTTGGCGCCGTGTGATACGTGGCCAATCCATTATCATCAGGGAGCTTATCCTGCGCTTGAACCAAAGACAGTGAGCCCAGACACAGAACGAGCGACACACTCAGTGCAAAATTACGAACGATACCCATGCAAGACATCCTCATTTCAAAAATAACGAAACCCATTCGCTAACGAAACGGCTGAGCCCCGGGGTTCGGCGTCTGGTTAAGAGCGAACCTCGTACAAAAGCATCCCAAGCCGACTACAAACTAAAGACCCAACTCACGATTAGCACAGACTCAGAGACGGAACTTCAGTAGGTAAACTGCTCAAAGTACTAAGGGGTATAGCATACCAAAAGAGTCACGAACCATACCATTTGTGTTAGACGAGCAGGGTCGAGAAGAGTTTGCGAGTTATTCTAACGGAACACTGTCTCTTTTTTCGGCACTGTGATCACAGAGATGGCTCAGTGAATAGAGGGGTGCAATCTCCATAGGAGTTCCCGCTCTTCCCGAGAGGCTCTCCAAAAGTAAAGAATGCGCGCGCCGTAACCTGAAAATGCCTTCATCTTCAAACGCTTAAGCCCTCCACGAACCCCCGCTTACTAAACACTGTCTCAAAATTTACCACTCTTCGGACCCCTTTCCGAGTCTCCCTTAGTAAATGAGCATCTATATCTGTTACAGCGGCGCAAAGGGCGATCTCCGGGGGTACTGAATCACTCGTCGCTAAGTAAGGGCTAGGCGGTTTGTTATTTGTCACGGTTCATTTGTATCGAGGAAGCGAGAGTAGCGTTCCCCTACTCTCACGTTTGCCGTTGGCGTGGCACCTCGTTCGATAGTTTAAGGTTGTGCATGGTTTTCAATCGAAGAGTTTTCTCCTATTCGTTTGCACTTGGCCTCTTGGCGCTTTTGCTCTCTGGTCTCAGCCTCGTGTGGTTTGAGAATTTAGAGCTATACGTTTCAAAGCCGGTGGTATTTTTCTGTTCACTCGCGTTCGGTGCGCCAGGTGCTTTGCTCTCCTACGCCGTTGCGCTTCTTCCTGAAGCTATCGCGAGACACGACATCGGTTTCTCAGTGCGAATGCTGACCTTCTGTATCGTTCTTGGATACTGTAAACGTCGCTACCCCCGCGTCCCAGCCGTGGCAGTTGCTACCGCTTCGTGGATCTTTCTGCTTCTTCCGCTTGAGTTGATCTTCTCTCTCAGCCACAACTCAAATATTGAATACCTGCTCTTGAGCGCTCTCGCTGATGTCTTTCTCGTGGGCGTCGCAGATCTGGTTCTCGTTGCTCCATCCGTTTGGACTTCTATCCACAATTCAGCACGACAGTCTCAAGTGAGCGAAGTGCTCGTGAATGTAGTGACAGTCCTCACGTCAGGGGTTACTTTGCTTGCGCTGACTGTTCCTCACAAAGTGTTCTCAGCCAAAGCTGCCCAGCTGACTTATGGAGACACGCTCGACTTCTTGACTCTGCTCACTTTTATCTCTACCGCCGTTTCGGCTCTCTGTGCATGGTGGCTGTCTCGTACCGTACCCGGTCTCATCCGGGTTCGCGGTGGTCTCAGTTCAACTCCAAGCCTATCCCTTGAGAGAGGGACAACCGAATGGACCCCCAACACTTCGGTAAGCAAACAGAGAAACTCAAGCGAGTTTCGCGGAAGCTACCTCACTCTGCCCCGTGTAGAAAATGAGGAAAACCACGAAAATGAAGGGACGCATCCACCGGGCGAGGCAACTCCGGAGGGAGTTTGTGCACTGCAACCCGAGGGCACTGTGATCTTTGTGAATGAGCAGTTTCGCGACGTGGCTCAGGTTCACGACGAGCACCTCGCCGGAAAGATGTTGCAACATATCCACATGAACTCGGACGTCCGGCGTCACCTTCTTGAAGCGCTCGATCACGTGCCACAACGAGGAGCTTACGTCACAGAGTTCAAAGTAAATCAGCTCCCTGATTCACTCCGATTCTTCTCTGTTTCAGTCGAAAGATTCCAATCTCAGGCGAGCAATACCGAAGAGCCGTCCGCTCAAAGTTATGGGATTGTCTTAACGCTGAAAGACATTACCGATCGAAGAACGGTTGAGAGCCACCTGCTTCAGGCACAGAAGCTCAAATCTCTTGGGAGCGTCACAAGTGGGATCGCTCACGCCTTTAATAACTCTCTCACGAGCATTATCGGACACGCGAGTTTCGCCCTCCGGTCAAAGGATGATGCAAATCTCCGCTCAGCCCTGGCCGAGATTCTCCGTTCAGCCAACAGAGCAGGCGAACTCGTTTGGAAGCTTCTTGAGTTCTCGGAGGGCAAGCCAAGTATGATGAAGACCTTCGATCTTCGAAAGGTTGTTGAAGAGCGACTCGATTTCCTGCGTAAACTCGTTGGAGAGCGATTTGAACTCTCATTCGAGGCTGCAGATTCACCTCTCGGGGTAGTCTGCGATCAAAACCTTCTCACTCAGGCTCTTACCGATCTCATTTCCAACTCCAAGGAGGCATATCGGCAAGGACAGGGAAAGATAGAGATCGAACTTGATACCGAAGAGATGGAGAGCGAGGTTGCTTCTCTCTATCCTGGGGCGAGACCTGGAAAGTATGTTCGGCTGCGGGTCAAGGACTACGGGTACGGTATGGGGAGCGAGCACGTTGCTCGAGCTTTCGATCCGCTCTTCACTACCAAAGCCAACGAAGGGCACTCAGGCCTTGGCCTTTCAATAGTGTTCGCGATCGTTCGGGCCCATGATGGCTTTCTCACCGTCGAAAGCTTTCCTGAAAAAGGAACGACCATTTCGATCTATCTCCCTCTGGTAAGTACCGCATCTCAGACGAGGTCAGAGCAGCCGACTCAGTCTCCCTCGAAGAAGAACCGAGCACCTCTTGGGAAGCGAATTCTTGTTGTCGAAGACGAGCCTGGCATTCGTGAACTCGTTTCCCGAATGTTAGAAACTCTTGGCTACCAGGTCGACAACTGCGAGAACGGAGTCGAGGCTCTCTCGAAGTGTGACCACTCAGGTTTTGATCTCGTGTTGTGCGATATGATGATGCCTCAAATGGGTGGACTCGAATTCGTTCGCAAACTCGGCGAGAAAGAGAATCATCCACGGACTCTCGTTATGACCGGTTTTGGCCTTGTTGAAGAGGTACAAACATTAGGAGTTCCAATTATCAACAAGCCGTTCGATATTGATACTCTCGCCGATAGGGTGTCTCGGGCTATCAACGCCGAAGACGGATGCGACGAGCAGGTAACGGAACAACCAGCCCAGTAACGTGGAGCATCTGCATCGACCGAGTTTAAGAATGCTCCACATCAGCGATATTGAGCCTTTCGAGGCGGAGCACGTTTTTCTCGCTGAGATCATAGTCCATCAAGATTCCGTTAAGGCGACTGCTTCCCTTGGCGGGCTTGTAGGATGACGGCAACCCGCTCACAAAACGATCAACGGCAGTCTCTCCATCGAGGCCGATAACGCCAGCGTTTGAACCACACATTCCAACGTCTGTGATATACGCGGTCCCCTTTGCCAGCACTTGCTCGTCTGCAGTTTGCACATGGGTATGGGTCCCAAAACACAGTCCTACTCGACCGTCGAGATAGCGACCCATCGCGATCTTTTCTGAAGTTGCCTCAGCATGAAAATCACAGATTATGACATCAGCATCTTTCAATTCATGCGATAAGAGCTCATCTGCCTTTTGGAAAGGGCAATCGAGCGGAATGTTCATAAAGACTCGCCCTATTAGGTTCATAACCCCTATGGAGCCACCATGAGGGAGTCGAACCACCGTAGCCCCGCGACCAGGCGCACCACCTGGATAATTCGCCGGACGGATCACTGAGTGGCAGTTCTTCGACAGGAAGGGGCGTAACTCCCGGTGTCGCCATGTGTGATCTCCAAGAGTAATGACGTCGACTCCGGCTTTTAAAATCTCTCGAGCAGCTCGAGGATCCAATCCGGTCCCTCCCGAGGCGTTTTCTCCGTTAGCAACGACGAAGTCTATTTCGTGCTCCTTTCGAACAACCGGTAAGAGATTCACAAGCGCGCCTCGCCCGGGACGAGCCACGATATCGCCAAGACACAGTATCCTCAGTCCCTTCTGTCTCTCACTCATGATCAAAGACTCTCGTCTGCCAACTTAAACTCATACACCCCCTCTTCGCTCACAAACCAGTGCACTGGAATATCATGTGGTTTGGTATCGATAGTTGGAACAAATTGAAGCTCCCAGCCAACCCCAATTCGTAGCGCCGAGCGCATCAACTCACTTCCGAGAAACCGATCGTAATACCCTTTTCCCCGACCAAGGCGATTTCCTGAGCGGTCAAAAGCCAAACCCGGCACGATCACCACTGTTTTCGACGCTTCAGAAAGAGCATCGTACGGAGTTCCCGAGCTATCGGCGGGCTCTAGAATTCCAAACTCGCCAGCCGACATGTCCTGAACCCAATTTTTCCCAATAGAAAGAAAAGTCATCTCCAAAGAAGGGAGTGAGCGAGGAAGATAGACCTCTCGTTCGTCAATCTGCTCCGAGATGAATTGGGCTAGGTCAACCTCTCCCGGGAAAAAAGAGGTCCAAGCGAGGATACTCTCTAAAGGCCGATCCACTCTAATCTTAATGACCTCACTGAGGTTTCGACAGAGATCTCCACTCGCGGCCCGAAGCCACCGTTCATCGAGATTCCCAAGAATCTTCTTCATCTCGGCTCGAAGCTCGTTACGCTCTCTATTGCTCACCGGTTTTGGCACCCCTTCTAACGAGAAATTCTCACTGATACCGAATGAATGTTCGTAGCAGATGTTCGTACTCTTTTGCGTGAAACTTTAAAACGTTACGTAATGTAGCTCCGTTTTGTAAAGGTTCCGAGAAAAATGTTAGAATCATATTTAACTGCTCAAACTTCAAAAGAGTATGAAGGTTTTTTCATTGAGTCTCCCGAGAGGAGTACTCTCGGTCGGTTTGTTCGTTTTTTTCGTGGTTTCAGTTCAATCCCTTCTGGCTGAAAACCCTGTCAACTCCGCTCGCCCTCCGGCTAGTCCCCTTGAGATTGCACGATTTCCTCAACAAATTTTAGCAGGACTTCCGATCCCTATCGCGGCTGTCCCGGTATCAGAGTCTGTTCCAAGTCTTGTATTTAGCAATTCACTTAGTCAGACCCTTGCTGAGTCATCAGTCCACGACTGGGAGACCCTCGGGAGACGAGTGCTCCACCGACTCGCTGGAGACGATGTGAACGCTTACCTAGGGTTTGTACCGAGGCTTCGCTTTGTTTCAAACGCATTGCCGCACGCTTATATATCGCAAAACGGAACCCTCACTTTTTCCTCGGGTATTCTTCACCTCGTTCACTCTCGATCGGAATTCGCCTTTCTCTTGGCCCACGAGTTGGCTCACGGAGTGCTGGGACACCATCTAAGAGGGCCAAATGATATGAATATCACTCTCTCTGAGTTTATTCAGAGAGAGATGCAAGCCGACATGGTGGCCGTTAAGATGCTCGGGGAAGTAGGGTTTGAAGAACAGGCATCACTCCAGCTCCTGGAACGCCTGGTGCATTTTGGAGAGGACTCGGGGGTTTCCTTGAAAGCACTTCATCCGAGCCTCACCGCGCGAGAGCGGCAGTTGGTTCAAACGCTCCTCGGAGAGGCTCTCCCGGCTGCGTAGCTCATGCCTAAGCCCGACTATACCGCAAGACTCTGCCCAATTCAGGCCAACTCAGTGATATCCCTTACGATAACTAAGAGAACTTCAAAGAGAGGAAGCTCAAAAAAGTTACTATTGGAGATCAAGCAATTCATCGAAGGTGCCGATATCTTTCAAGAGAAGTAGAAAAGTCCATGAAATAGGGGAGCTAGAAGCTCCTTCGTCCGGTGGGGAACGTATGTTTGAACAGGAAGAAATGTCTCTGACACCAAAGGAGCGGGCGAACGCCGTGATCCTCACCGTTGAACCAGATCGAAACGAACGCCAAAACATCCGAACAGCTCTCAAACAACTTGGATTCGGAGGAATCACTGATTGTCCAACTCACTCTGCAGCTCTTGAAAAAATGCAAGAACGTCGGATCACTCACATTATCTTCGACGCCAAAAAGACAAATATGCCTACCACTGAGTTCGTATCGAAAGTCGTTGAGTACGATCCAAACGTGGTACTGATACCGGCTTCCTTTGAGCCGAACGTTGATGATGTTTTCGACTTGCTCGTCCTTGGTGCGCGTGGATACCTGTGTAAACCGTTTACAGTTGACACGGTTGATGCGGCAGTGGTCGCAGCGACTAAAGGTGAACCGATCGCTGATTCTGTAAAACAGGCGAAAGATAGAAATGAAGCCCTCGTGGCCATCATGATGGCAAGCCTTGATAAGGCGGCTACAATCATGCGCCAAGCAAAGCAGTTTGATACGGCAAAGCGTGAAATTCCCCGAGCTATGCGTGGATTTCGAGTTTCGGCAGAGCTCGCTCAGACCTTTGCCAAGGGTGGCCAAGACGGGCTCTTTGAGGCATTGGAGCGATTCTGTATTGAGAGAAGTAAAGGCCCCGCAACTCGACTCGGTCGTCTCAGAAAGCGTTTAAAAACAAAGCCAGCCCGCCGAGAGGGAAGCCCGAACACCGTATCGCAGTAGAGAAGGCCCGCCATTTGTCCCCAAATAGCCTAGAATACTCCGTCGCGAGAAGCAGCAGGATGTATTTTCGAAATGACTTCTAAGAGCACCCATTCGGGCTACGTTCCCATAATCTTCTTGTGAGATTACGTATACAAAACATGAGAGTCCTTTTGTTCGTGGCAGCGCTCGGAGGCTTCTTCGTTGGACCTGTATTTGTGAATGCTGCCGACCCGCTCGAGCAAATTCTGAAATCTAAATATCTCAATCAGCTCGACGCAAAGTCAGTAAAGTACGAAAAAAAAGTCACCTGGCTCGAAAAGGGATCAAACCTCTACAAATTGTTCCACACGAATTCTCCTCAAGAATCTCTTATCCAGTGGCTCACCATTGACCCGAAGCTCGGCGAGCCCGAGGTTCTCAAATCATTTCGCGAAGGCGAATGGCTCGGGTTTGACGGGAGAACTCCCCGTGGTCTCAATCTCCGGGTGAGAATTCCGCATCCCCGCGTACAAGACTCTGCAGAATTGGGCTTGTTGGAGTCATTTCGAGACTTTCATCCGCTTCCGGTTGAGTTGAGCTATTCTGAAGCAACTGAGATCCTGACCTTCCCAGCTGAACTTCAACAGTACAAGTCAGGACTGTGTCAGCTGGTCGTGCACATAGCCGTAGGGGGCGTTGTAGAACTTTCCCAAGAGAGCTGCGAGGATATTACGCTCCTGTCTCACGCAGCCCGTGGACTGAATATCAAACGACTGAGCAACAAACTCAAAACCTAAAACCGTCTCAGCGAGGCTCAATCGTTTCGCTACGAAACCCGCGGTACACGAAAAGCAGTTGTCTCAAGCTCCTGGGACAAGAGCGTGTAGGTTCGCGCGGCCAAGAGCTTAATTCGCGCAGTACTTGCAGAGGGGTGGGCTGAAAAACTCAACTCCCGGTACTGGCTCATAATTTCACCAAACGCCGGTCGTGTCGTATATCCCGAACGGTCAACCAACCACGAGAGCTGGTCAAGCAACGCTTCAAACTCTTTCGGTTGAAATTTCTCACCCGGAGCCACGATAAGAGCGAGTCCATCCTCTACCTGCTTCAATCGAGCCTCAACTTCTGAAGTACTCCCAGCAGGAATTGAAGCTTTTGCTCTCGCTTCAACAAAACGATTTTTCGCCAGTGAAAATACGGTCTGAAGGGTCTCGGTCTCTCCTCTCGGCTCACAACCACAGAAAGAGATCAAAAGTATCGAAAGAAACACAAGAAGTTGAAGCAAACGCATAGTTTTCACCTTTTTCTCAAGAGCACCATGTAAGATCGCAAAACTGCTAGAACAAGACAAGTCCGGGAGTTCCTTCGAAGCGTGGAATTTCACCCCGAAGAAACCCTCCAAATGTGTCATCACCCAGTAAAATCGAGGCAGATTAATTCTCCCCGCTCATCGACCGGAGGATGGCCCGGAAATGTAATCTCAAACGTGGTTCCTTCATCCTTTTTACTGAAGACCTCGATCGAAGCTCCGTGAGCACTGGCTATGCTTTTGACCACGAAGAGGCCGAGACCAGTTCCCTTAACTTCGTTGTGCTTTGATAACCTCGAAAACCTCTCAAATACTCGAGAAACCTCGGCTGGCTCCATACCCGATCCGGTATCGGAGACCCGAACGACGACCCCATCGCTATCGGCCCGCTTAATCTCCACGGAGACCTTGCCGTGCTGGGGAGTGAACTTTACCGCATTGCTCAACAAATTTCCGAGCACTCTGGTAAACCCAAGCTTATCAACATTAACGATCAACCCCTCTTCAACAGTAAAGGTAAGGTCAATCGAACGCGCTTGCGCAATAGTAGAGAAACTCGACTGAGGTTCGTCAATCAACACCTCTATCGGGTGAGGCGCTGGTTTGAGGATAAAATTGCCCGCTTCTATCCTTCGCGCACTCAAAAACTCATCAATCAGATTCACGACTCCGTGCGCAGCAGAATTGATACGAAGGGTAATCTCATGTGGTCGCTCTTTCTTTGGAAGGGAATCAAGGAGTAACTCACTCCCCGTAATGATAGCCCCCATTGGTCCTTTGAGGTCGTGGGTGGTTGTAGACAGGATTTCTCGCTGAAATTTTTCTCTTCGTTTTTGCTCACTCCGATCCCGCAACCAAACAACTGATTCACGATCGTCCGAAGATTGTCCATCCGAGAGACCGGACAGGCTCATATCGAATGCCCGCTCAGATTCCTCGGTGAGTGACAATTCCGCAGTCCACACACTCCCCGCGCGAGCTTCCAGGAGTCGCTCTCGTACGGTTTCTCTCAACCGCTCGCTTTCTCGCACCTTGTCAGAAAAAAGCGAGAAGAGTGATTCTGAATCTGCTCCGCACATTCCAGCAAAGGTTCGAAAAGCCGTATTCGAATAGCGGATCTCGCCATCCGGCCTCACGAGCGCTAAACCGTCCTCACTGTTCTCGACAGCGACTTGGAGCTTCTTCCTCTCCCGCTCAAGTTCGACGGTTGCAAAAACGCGGGTAAGCGAGAGGTGCAAAGCTTCGGGAAAGGAACTGTTGAATTCCTTTAAGAGAAAATCCTTCGCTCCCCGTTTCATCGCCTCAACAGCATCCTCGGTTCGCGTTGAGGCAGTGAGAACCACGACCGGAACGTCCGGTGAAATTTCATTGAAGGAAACGAGATGCGAGATACCGTCAGTGTCCGGAAGTGAGAGGTCTGTTATCAAAAGATCGGGAGGGGAAGTCTCAAGCAACGATATGGCCTCCGAAACTGTTGAAGCTTGCTGAACTTGCCGACAGATTCCCCTCAATGACCTCCGGATAATCACGGAGTGCCCAGGGTCGTCCTCTACAAGGAGTACCTTTTCGAAAACATGATAGTCGCCGCTGCCTTTTCCGTTCGTCATCTTGAAGATTCAGTATAGTTTTCGGGTACGTGTGATTCCTTATCACACTGACTGGCGCACTGCATCAACGCTCCTCTTTCGTGCGACCGTCGATGAACATCAGAGGCTGTAGCTGTCTTCGCTCCGCCTCCAGGAGAACACAGTGGATTCCCCTCTCTATTCACGATACAAAAGAAGACCCGGTAGCCCGGCCTCCGAGACACAAACGAGGTGCTTGGGACGAGGGTGTTCGGGCCGAGGTGCTCGCTGCAATTGGAGAGAAACTGATGATTAAGCCAGACCACTGGATTACCAAATTCGGCCAAAGTGGCGGGATTGAACCGTTCAACCGCGAGCACGTGAATCCAGCAAGTTATGATGTAACACTTGGTGATCATTGGATTTGTCCGACTAGAGATCCTGAAGAGACTCGATCTGAGCACTTTACGCTGTTCCCAGGCGAGGTAATCCTCGCCACAACAGCCGAATTTGTGAAACTCCCCCGAGACGTTGTGTGTGATCTCAAGCTTAAGAGCTCCCTCGGTCGGCTCTGGTTGAACCATAGCTTAAGTGGCTGGATCGATTGTAACTTTCAGGGACAGATCACACTTGAGCTTCAAAACCTCGGGCCCTACCCTCGAAGGCTCACAGCGGGAATGAGAGTGGCTCAGCTCGTTTTTCTCAGCATGGAGTCCGCTCCAGATATCGCTTACGGAGAACAGGGGCGTGGGCACTACCAGGGGCAGGCTGGAGCGACGCAGGCGTGGGATGACAAAATGTTTCCAAAAGTGCTCAGCGGCAAGGGTGAAAAATAGGGGACGCTGTTTGCATCTGCCCTGAATACCTGATAATTTTTTGCGCTCTCAAGCGTCGCACCTTCGGGAATTCTCCTCTGAGAGAACCTCCAGTTACAAGGAAACCGGAACAGGGCTCCTGTAGCGAAATTGAGACAGATATTTTTACCGGTTAGCTAAAAAGTATTCGAAGCTGGGACCCGTCTTTGGGAAATCAAAGTGACAGGTTCCCTCGGACGTGAATTTCGCGACCGAGACGAAACGATAATTGGACAGAGAGAAATGGCAAATCACAAGTCAGCAAAAAAGCGCATCCGTCAAAACAACAAACTGCGGGCCAAAAACAGAACCGTCCGAAGCAGTGTAAGAACCGCGATCAAGAAGGTGCGGGCGTTAGTTGCTGAAGGAAAGTTGGATAAGGCAAAAGAGGGCCTCCAAGAGGCGGAACAGTCGATTCAAAAAGCAGCTCGCCGAGGGCTCTACCATCAAAAGAACGCCGATCGAAAGGTTTCTCGACTCACGAAACTCGTGCAGGGCTCTCCGTCTACACCTGCTGCGTAGGCTCCCCTCCCCTTAAGGAATTTTTACATCTTTGTGGCCCTTAAAGATCCGCCTTCTTGGCGAGGGCCATCTCTTATGAACCAGATGCTCTCCGGTTTACCCATAAGCCGCGACCGCCGAGAAGAACGCAACCGATCACAGCACCTGAAAAGATCCCTCCGATGTGCGCTGAAAAGCTGACCTGTTCTGTCGAGAGGTCAAACAAGACCTGGAGAACAACAATAAATCCGATCGCTCTGAGCTCCTGACCGGTTTCAGCTTTTCGATGATGAATGTACTGCTCCGCCAGTATTGCGGCATTCACCCCAACAAGCCCAAGTACGACACCAAAACCTCCCATCAGCACCTCTGTCGAAATCAACCCCGCCGAGAAGAGGAATACAACGATCAGCGAAGATCCGATTCCGCACCCAAAGTAGATCAAGAGAAAAAGCAGACCTCTGAATGTTTTCTCAACGTAGTTCCCAAGAATCAGGAGTCCCAAACAGTTCATGAAGAGATGCGTAAAACTCCCGTGAAGAAAGAGGCATCCCACTAGCCTCCACCACTGGTCAAAGTGGAGGACCAATTCAGGAGCGAGAGCAGCAAGCTGGAGCGGGTACTGCGGACTTACAGTTTCAGAGAGCCACAATTGAACTCCGTATGCTACCACTGTGAGCCCAGTGAGGAGATATGTCATCGTTGGCCGGCTCTTTTGAGCGCCGCGAACTTCATCGACCGCGCTTTGAAAGAGCTCGAACGTCCGGAGAAGGAGCTGCTGTTCCTGAGTGGTAACTTTCGATGCAAATACTGGGAGCGGATCCATTCTCCGCTCCTGTACCGCACGCGAAATCGATCGGTGGCTACTTTGCTGAAGAGGCACGAAAAACGAATTTGCTGCAAACGAATCTCCAGCCGTTTGTTCAGCGGTTCCGCGCCAAAACCCTCTGGATGAATCAGGAATGCGTCGCAAGGGACCGTCGAGCAGCCAGTTCACTGGCTCACGTTGACCTGTAAAGGCAAAAACCATAAGAAAACAAAAGAAGATATTTTTGTCTCTCGGCTTGTCTCCCAGCCGAGCTTCTATCTGAACCAGCGCTCGGAGCATCTGTTCAATTTGCCCCTGCTCGCCAAGAGCTCGCAAATAAAATGGCCAACTATCAGGATACTGCTCAAAGCTCCCACGAAGATACTGAGCAAGGGCGTACCATTTCCCCGAAGAAGCGAACTCAGTAATAACCGTTTGCCGAACAACGGCATCGGAAAAGGAACTCGTGAGGAGTCTTTCCTCCCATCCCGGCTGTTTCTCACTCACGATTGCAAGAAGGTCCCGAACTTCCTTCCACCGATATCCTGGTTGAAGAGGAGCAAGAAAAGAAGCGAGCTGACGTGATCCGGAGACATCTCCTTTCTGCAGCGAAACAAGGTATTTCTGGAATAAAAACCTCGGCAGAATGAAGATCGATGCCCACCATACGAACATGATGTAACCGCCGAGATTGGGGAACAGGAAAATAACAGCAACGAATAGAGCAAGCGTTCCGCCCAAGAGCTGAATCCAGGGACGAGCAAAGTGGGCAGGCTTTCCTCGCATCTGAAGAAGCGCGAGAACAAGTCCCCCTCCGACAAACCACTCCAAGAGATAATTCACAGTCATACGTTTGGCAGTAGCTCTCAGCTCTGGCGGCCCTCAAGGAAGATATCCACCAATTCGGATTATTCGGACGACGCAGGAGGGCTCGTCCGCAAAACATTCTTGACCCGATGGTCCCACGAGAGCGAGGAAGTGGCTAGAAGCCATCTCAAAACACCCCGAGTTGTGGCGCTCTCTGTTCTAAGTCGTTGGTTCGCTCAAAGTCGCACGGGAAAGAGAGGGCGCAAAGAAGAACTCCTCCATCCATCCGCACTCTTTTGGTTCATCGAAATACAGAACTTGCAGGCACGTATAGCCAAAGATTCCCTTAAATAGTCGACCGGTGCCGTTTCCGGAGAGGAGATACGAAGCAAGAAGGCGATCTCCTGAGCTGAGGGGAACCATCCAGGTGTCAAAGTCTTCTCGGTAACGGCCACCCAAACCGAGATTTCGCTCATTGAACCAAGAATCTTCAAGCACGAGGTTTCCCTCTTCATCCACCTCAGACCAATCTGTTCGCAGCGGATCGGTACGGTAATTCGGCTTAAGTTTCAGAAGCCCTATTTCCATTCGGCCTATGATTTCAAGGTCGTCACCGTCGAGAAACAACAACACAACGCTCTTCTCGTCCTCCTCAAGAAGTACAGATACGCTTCGAGACTCCGTCACCCACTTACTCGCTACTTCAGAGATCGAACACGAGCGTTGAGTGAACTCACGAAGAGCATGAACTTCAGAGGAAATTTTCCTTGAAGAATGACCCCGGCTTGATTCAACTGGATGAAGATGAAGAGATGGAGACTGACGCACGACTCACTCCTACGACAAAAGACCTATATCGCCTCTTCTCGGTTGATACCGAGATTCAGCAAAAACCTTTGAAAGGCTTGGAATCGAAACCAACCGATCCTTTCCTTCCACAGTTAGGATAAAGAGCAGACTAAATCGTCGCTCGGAAAAGGCGCTTTCGAGGGGAAATTACGGGTTTTCCCGGACAAGTCTCCGTCTTACCTGCTGAATAATTCGCTCTGGCGGAACAGAATCCCCAATAAGTCCAAGTCGATAGAGTCCTGGAAACCCTCCCTGAGGAGCCGCTTCTGAGCCGAGAAGAATTGGCAACGTAAAATGGTTCTTCATGAGAAAGCGCACCTCCTTTTCAAGGTTGCTCGCTCCGGCCGAGGTGTTGCGGTGGATCTCTAAGAACGCCTCCAACTGTTGCGGTTCAACGGTCATAAGAAAAGCCTCGAGTACATTCGCTCGAGCTTGATCGGCTCCTGGCAACACAGCCAAAGGCACCGAACGACTTTTCCCTTTTGCCCGAAGAGCTTTAAAAGAACCAAGTATGCGCTCTTGTAATTCAATCCCTGCGAGCTTCTCGAGGGTACCATCGGAGTTTCGAACGACAACCGCTCCATCTTGGAATCCAGCGACGACCGTTGGAGTGGCCCGGACAGCGGCACCAAGCGAAGAGTTGAACTCGGTGATGAATTTCTCTAGCCGTGCATTTCGAACTTCTCTCTCCTTTGCGCGAATCTCCTGAGGAGTGAGTTTATCGAGGTTCTCTCCGAGATCAGTTCTCGCAACTTTTGCCTCTATAGTAGCCTTCAGTCCAGGAAGCCTTCTGTCTAATTTCGTCAAACTCTTTACGTGCTCTACATTGTCGATCTGACGAAGCAGCCAATCACGCTTTTCTCGTGCATCCTTATACTTGAGGAGCTTTCGCAACTCCCGGCCTGAGACGAGTCCCACCCCTTCACGAAACTCAACAGCCGCAAGGAGAATGATCTTTTTCAGATCACTCAGTGGACAAGTCGCGAGGCTTTCGTATCCATATTGCTCAAGCTTATGGACGAGTTCCTGTTCCGTTCCTTTCCCTTGACGAAGCCGAAGCTCAAACCAGTCTTTCACGAGTGATGAGAAATCAGGAAATACTCCTCTTTGAAAAAAATCGTTCTGTCGCTGAAGATGCGCGAGCTTGCGAAGAGGAAGCTCAACGCCGAGCTTTCCCACGGCTCCGATCGTAGCTTGACCGAGGACTTTTCCGACTTCTTTGAGGCCATAGACAATTCGGCTCAGCCGAGATTCAGACTGCTGGATATCTGCTTTGATCTGCTTAAAGCGAATCGAGTCAATATTTCCAGAGATTCTATCAATCTCTGCGAGGATTACTGGTTTTTTAAAAACTGCCACCAATGAGAGGGGGATAAATTTGCCCAGCCAACGCCACTTACTCGTCCGCCATACTTCTGGCATCATGAGGTAGCGAACAAGCTCCCCAAAGCCAGCGCCCTCTTTCTTATCCGGCCCAAAGTTGACGAGAGAAATTCCAGATTTGAGTGCATCAAGCAGAAGCGTTTCCGGTTCTTTGCCGGAGCGAATCGCCACTTCGAGGAGCGAAGAAACTTCACTCCCGAGGCCTGATACCATCTGTTTCATCCCCTCAGGGAGCTTTTCGATCTTGTCGCTCGGGACAACGCCTGTGACCAAAGCAGAAGTGATCTGCGCGACACCGTTCAGGCCGATCTCGATGCCCTTAGGAAGATGCTCAAGATTGTCGAATGACTGATGAAGCTCAGAAGCCTGGGCGAGAGCGGTACCCATCCCGATATCTTCGCCACTACCAAAGAGGCTCGCAGCAGAGCGACTCGTAACTTGCAAGGATCGACGCATTTTGTTCAACAATCGCAATACGCGACCACGAGATGGAACTTGTTCATCAGGACTATGCTCACGAAGGGCGATTGAACGGATATCCTCTCCTTGGAGTCGGGCGAGACGGTCTCGCGTTTCAACAAGAGTTGAGATATCCGCAAACTCACTTACACCGAGGAGTTTTGTGAGGTCGGTCATCTCGCGAATTTCTTCCCGTTCGTGGAGCAATACGGGGTTCTCGGATAATCCCTCTTCGAGCAGACGATCCCGAATACGAAAGATTCTCTCTGAAGCTTCGGCTCGCAGAATGTTGTTACGTGTGTAAAAAGTCGGGAGCATCTCCATAAGAGGTACGACATTCTGCACGAGCTGCTCTCGCGTCGAGGTCAGATTTTCATGGAGAGATGAGGCCGCTTTTTGTTTTTCGATAAAAGCATCATGAGCTGAAGAGTTAAAGAATCGTCGAGCCTCTCCTAGGAGCGTTTTCGCCATCCCGTATGAAGCTGCGCCAGCAAAAGCTGCAACCATCACTCCGGTTGAGAGGGTGAAGCCACCAATAATCTCACTCGTCAAATACCAAAGCTTGTGGAGCACCCCTTCACCGTGCCCCGCCATCCAGTGAACAAACGCATGGTGAGTCGATAGGGCACCCCAAATCCCCAACCCTATTCCAATGGTGCTCGCACTGAGCGCCAACGAGCCATTCAACTTTGGTTTGTCATCAAGAAATCCCGTAACAGAGTTAAACTCCCGTTTCCCCTTGGCAATGGGCCCCTGCTCTAACGCTGTAAGCAAAACTCCAAGCTGTTGAACAGCAGAATTCACCCTATTTTCAACAACACGAAACTCGCGACTGAGCACTTCTTTGAATTCATCATCTCCCAGATTTGAAATATCTTTCGCAGAGAGGGGTGGGTGATCCTTAAGAAAGCCGGAGAGCGCCTCGCTCAATTTCATAAACCGCTCGGAAATAAGCGATTGAACTTGTTGGAGTCGACTGGCGCGCTCTGTAGACGAGAGGCTTCCCCAATCTGCGTAAGCAGCCTGCACTTGATTTGCGAACTCAAGACCCTCATCTTTTAGCAACTCATCAGTCAGTACAGGTAATTTCGCTGCAGGAATGGCTAACGATTCAAATCCCGCTTGAGGGTTCGGGACATCTTCAGGTACGCCTGCCCGCGGAGTCCGCAACTCCTGTGGGTGCGGTGTCATGTCTGGGCTGTGATGTGGCTGCATACGAAAACAACTTCTTTTCGGACCGCTCAAAATCGAACGAAAGGTAAAGGAATGATAAAGGAAATCAGATCCTTAAAAAACTTTTCCAGGTGATTCCTTTTTTTTATTAGCGCCAAAAGAGCTGGTACCCTAAGGACGAAGGAGACTCGATCCATGACCCTGAATAATACACCAGCAGCTCAAGGGGGAGCCCACGCGAAGGGGGATTCTCTTGACGAGGTTTCAGTCCCTGCCATCACCGAGAGAACCGATATACTCTTTGCCCATTCTGGACCCCACGCCGAGATCCCTAGTGCGCACATTATAGAAGTTTTTGAACCCAAAGAGCCGAAAAAATTTGGCTTTCTCTTTGAGATCGTCACGAACGGAGAAGACGTGTGGCTCCAGACTCGCCATCTCCCGACAAATGGAATCTGGGGAAGATACCAAGTAAGTGGCGAAGGAGAGTTTTCTGATAGCTTTCTCCTCCATCCTGATTCAGAAAATCGAGCCCAGTTTTCTAAAAAGAATGGGGTCCTCTCTCTTCAGATTGAGCACCAAAATCCCTTGGCATGTGGGTTTCTGGTCCCCGACAATCGAGGCTTCGACTCGATTGATCTCGAATTCGTTCCTTCGACTGATGGCAACCCGGCCTATGTTGCCGCAAAACGTTATGGATATAGCAGAGCCTCGGCTCTCAGTCTCGTGGTTCCGGCCGAGGCGACTTTGGAAACTGGCTCCGAAACCTAATCTCATTGTTTTACGCATCTGATAGTCGGTCTTCTCCACAGAGGAACGAAAGCTTTCGGAAGAAGTCTTCTATGCCTTCGTGGGCATGGTTAAGATAAGCCGATCGCACCTGCTCTTCTCGTTTATGTTCAATCTGTCGCCCCTTATTTGCGAGAAACTCGATACGATCCCTCTCCGTATGGAGTCGAACCTGTCCAGACTCACGATCACCAAGGAGGCGTTTCGAGACAACTGTATTCCCGATAGTTTTCATCCCAGTTTTGATTCCGACTTTAAGGGCCGTCGAAAGCACTCGACGAAAGAGGGGACCACGAAAAACAGCGGTAAGGCCTTGGGCGGTATACATCCCGTAGCGCATTCCTCCAAGAGAGACTCCACTTGCTGATGAGATAAAAGCATCGACAAACTTTGCCCGCCGCTCGTACCCCTCACCGAGAATGTGATCTTTCACGAACATTCTGTAAGCCATCACGATACAGGTCACTGACCCCATCACTCCCAAGGTGGGTAATCCAAAAAACTTTACCGCTGTTGCTGCCGTCGGAAAAACTGCCAATTCACCAAAGTTTGCGATTGTAGAAGCTAGCTTCTGCTTGCCCTCTTGATAGGCATCAAGACTTTGGTATGCGATAGCAACAAGGTGACGGAACTGTCGACTTTCTCTCTCAGGAATTTTCTGACGGGATTCAAGCTTTGGCAGGATCACTTCGTGATAAAACTCTCCGACAAGGCGACAATCCTCGTCCTTACGACCAAGCTTACGTGGCTCTTTTCGACCGAAACGCATGAGATTCCGCATTCTCGAGGCGATTCCCTCGCTTTCTCCTGGCGAGTAGCGAAACTCTGCACCGCTGTGATCTTCGGAGTATCGAGCAAGAAAATCCTCGTAGACATCCTGTAATGTCTTCGGTTCGCCTCTCAAGAGCCGCTGAACTCGAAGCAGCCGATATCCACTCAACTGGCGAGCGACATCCTCTTCAAGGCTTCTTGGCTCAAAGATCACCTCGCGGGGTTTTCGTAAAACCTCGCGGATCCCCTGCCCCCTCTCTCGAGCCTCTCGAAGCTCTGAAAAAAGGCTCCCAACCCATTTTGACGGGTGGGAGATTTGTCTGAAATTTCTAGCATATTCCTTGGTGAGCTCCTGTTGCTCTTCATAAGTGTAACCGGCGAGAAGTGATACGAGCCCCTTGTAGTCGGGATTAAACTTGAGCAAACAGTCTCTCACCTGCTCCGAACGCGAGAGGCGACCATTATCGATGTAGTTCTGAAGTCCTCGTTTACCGTCTCTTCCCATCAACTTCCCATACTCAGAGAGAAAGCTCTTTCCAAAGATCTCCTCATACGTTTTAAGGATGGCTAGGTTCTCCTCCCGTTCCCGTGAAAAAAGTACCGACTCCGGATACTCACCCGAGAGCTTTTTCACGGCACATCGAAGCCTCGCTGCTTCTCGACGGTATTCACTGCCGGGGTCGTTCGAGAGTGCCTCTCGCAACCAATTCCCGATCGGAGATCCACTCTCCATGATTGATTTCCACGAGCCGCCAATTCGAAGGACCTGCTGTCTCTCATCAGGCGAAAGTTCAGAGAGTTCTCTTAGCGCTGCGTAAAATTCCCCGTTACACCGTTTCGACCAAAAGAATCGCTTTTTGGAGCCGACTTCGAGAAGGAGAGCCACTGCTCGAGGGCGGTCGCCATCCAATCGCGCCAAGAGGTACTCCGATGCCACGCCGGGAAGCGTGTCCCGGACTACTTCACGAAAATTTTTCGTTGCTGCTATCGGAACCTTTTTCGGTTTCTTTTCCTGAATTTTTGCAACAAGATAGTCTGCTATCTCCTCGTCCTCTACGAGACCTCGAATCTTTGTCTCTATCTCGAGCTTTCGAGAGATCAAAAGTTCTCGAATTGCTACGGTAATTTTCTTGGCAGTTTTGAGACTCAATGAATCAAGAGCGGTCTTTCGAATCTCCGCCAGGAGTTCCTCTGCTGCTTCTGAACCGAGCTGATCGCGGATAATTGCTGGAACTGATTTTTCGAATTTATGACGGTAGCGACTATTAAAATCAGCTTCAATCTGAGCTCGCTCTTCTCGCGAGTGTTTAAGAAGAGTTGAGGCCACGATATCATCAACATCACGTCGAAGAAGAGGGTTTAAAGGTCGATCCCACAGAGCGAGAAAGATAGAATCCGTGTCCGCCTCGAGGCGGTCACCCTTAAGTAATCGCTTGAGTCGGGCTTCCTCGTACAGCTTTACTTTGTCTCGAAAAAGCTCAAGGGTTTCCCGACAAAACCGTGGAACTTCTTTCAAGGAGTATTCGTTCTCTCGAAGGAAATGATATCCGTCGCGGGCTTTGCGGATCCACGTTCCGGGCCAAACCGCTTTAACAACCGCTCCGAGTTTGCTCCGTTTTGTAAACTGTTCAACCAACCCTGCCCCGATACCGAATTGATCTGCGAAAACGTCTTTAATCACATTGAATCGAAGAAACGTTGTTAGCTGACGAAAAACTTTGCTGTATGCCTCTTCCCGAACATCTTCGAACGAGCGCCCGTATTTCTCTTTATAGACTCGGGAGAGGAGATCTGCTTCTCCCGGTGACAGATCCGAAAGCACTTCAAACATCTTATCCGTGTTAATCGAGAATCTCGAAATGGATGATTTGAGCTCCGATGCTCTCCTATCTGCTTCAAGGTAACGCTCTTCTCCTATATCCTCGGCCTCATTCTGGATAGTATGCACCGCAAGCTTCAGTTCTTTAGGCTTGACCTCTTCCTCTCCATAGAGATTGACGAGTTGTTGAATTTCAATTTTCAGACGCGCTTTGAGAGTTTTCCATTCGTCACGAAGTTCGGTCTCTCGTTTCCCATTTGGGGAACGACCACGACACTCTCCAATCTCTTCCCAAATTCGAGAGATCTCCTTTCCAGCCTCTTTCCAAACAGCGAGATGCCTTTCGCGCACGGCACTCACTTCTTCTCCGACAACATCGGAGGCCACTGAATAGGCAAAACGCTGAAGCTCGCTCAATCCCCTCTTTGAAAGTTCGGGAATATATCCCGACATCTCTCGGAGAAAGTTTGCATCAAGTTCAGCTATCTGGGAGAGGCAGTGCTCGTCCAGACCGGGGTCTGCGCACGCAAATGCTACCCGCTTTCCGAGCCAACTCCGGACTTCTTGCTCAAATTTACTCTGGATAAGAACACCGAGAAGCTTTCCGGCTTCAAGATTGAAATCTCTCAAATCCGAGTCAATTTTTGGACGCACAGTTTCTTCGGGGGGTCGTCCCGATGAGACTGGCTGAGCCGGTGTGTTTTCGTGCGTCAGATCGCGCATAGCTCTTCACAAAAAATGGGAGAGGCAGCCGTGATCCACCTCAAACCCTAAATTGAATCCTCCTCTCGTATCTGTCATCACGGGACCGGAAGTGGGGACTACTCCTCACCCTCGTGAGGCAGGTAGAGGCGCAGCCTCGCCTGAGCATTCTTGTCTTCGAGGACTTCGGCGAGAGCGATGTTGAACCGCCTCACAAAGTCCGGATCGATGTCGGGCCGGAACATGAACGCATAGAATTGCTCACCAAATCCGTCCAAGATGAACTTGAACCGACCAGGAAAGTTCCGGTTGATCTCCCAGTTGAGGATCTCCCAGTCGTGCGCGACAAGCTCGATGTCGTAGTCGTTGTCGGGATCAGACGCCACTTGGCACATCTGGTTCACCGAAGCGAAAGGAATCGCCTCTGCCTGCCAGTACTCGACTTCTTCGACGCTCGGGGATGTCGCCTTTACAGCCACCGGCTTGCCGGCGGTGGCGAGGTCTTCGAGGCGATCGAGCCCAACCACGTACGGTGTCGCCTGGACTCGAAGAGCAGTGACGAGCATCGCTGTGAGATAGGTATTGTTTATCGCAAATACGAAAAACAACATCACACCAGCCTGCCATGCCTTTACTTTCTTTGAAGTGACGATCTTCACCGTCAGTCCTCCGAGAAAGATCAGGAACACCATGAAAAGAAGGTGAGACCAGTGGAGCGACTTTCGAAAGGGCTCCAAGCCCGAAGAGAAAAATGCTATCAGGCCGTGGCCTGCTTCGCGCCCTTCATCCCACCGGGTCGCAAGCCGAACTTCGGAACGGTGATAGCTGTCGCTGAAGAGGATGTTCGGATTCTTCAGCCGTTCTGCGCTTCGGGTAATTGCACCTCCAAGCGCGTCGTAGCCACTGTCGCTGAGTCCCTCCGCCTTCAGGTGGAGTTCCTCAGGTCTGAGGATCCGGAATTCGAAGCGTTCCGGCATCCTCTCGTCGATGAGCTTCAGAAGCAGAACATCAAACCCTCTCAGGTTCGTTTCAGCTTCTCCCACACTCGACTGTAGTTCAGACTTTTCTAAGTTCTGCTCGATCACGTACGGAGCGACCGGGTTCATCGCCCATACATAGGTCCGAGCTTCCTCCGGTTGCACCGCCTGCGCGTGCGCGGCTGCGACAAGCGTACAGAGGCACGCAAGGAGCCAATACGAGAATTTCAACATGTTGCTCTCCTTTCTCCGAAACGCCCGCCATGTGGGGGTGCGCTTAGGAGAAAGGAGAGTTGGCGAAGAAAGATGTCTTCAGCCAGAAAACCTTTTTTGGATCACGCTGCTTCTACTGCTGAAGGAAGCCTCCTCCCTCAACAGTAGAAGCGGTCAGTGTTTCTACTCAAAAAGTTAATGGTTCAAAGAACTTACACGCACAAACAGGGTAACAAACCCACCATCCTTAAGGAAATAAATGTAGGAGCTTAACCCTTTGAACTTACACTGATTTGAGGTGGTTTCAGACCAAACAGAGTGGCTCAGAATCTAATGAACTCGAAGGCGGGACAGATTATTCGACCGCCAATTTTAGAGCCCGAATACTTATCTCTTGAAGCGGGAGCTGAAAGTGCGCCGCTTCGAGTTCAAACGCTGCCTTTGGCATGCCATACACCACGCAGCTCTGCTCATCTTGGACGATGTTTTGAGAACCGGCTTGCTTCATAGCGAGCATTCCCTGCGCGCCATCCTTTCCCATACCGGTGAGCAAAATCCCGATCGCGTTCTTTCCGAGAAAAGTTGCAGCACTCTTAAAGAGCACGTCAACCGACGGTCGATGTCTCCCAACAAGTGGTCCATCCTTTACTGTAACGAAATAGCGAGCCCCAGAGCGTTGCACCATCATGTGTTGATTTCCCGGCGCTATGAGAACCTTTCCAGGAACAATTGAATCTCCATCTTCGGCCTCCTTTACTTCCATCTGACAGAGAGAGTTAAGCCGGTCGGCAAAGGAACGAGTAAATCCGGCGGGCATGTGTTGAACGATCACCGTTCCCGGCGCATTTGCAGGAAGCTGGGTCAAGAAGACCTCTAGTGCTTGGGTACCGCCGGTAGAAGCCCCAACAACGAAAACTTTATCAGTCGTTTGAATAAGCGCACGCGGGGCCGACTTCGGAGGCGTATTCTTCGGTATATCGATTTTCTGCTTGAATACTGCCATATTGACCGAAGCTGCTGCTTTGAGCTTCTCTCGAAGCTCAATTCCCATATCTCCCACTGCATATGCCGGACCTGGCTTTGCTAAAACTTCGACTGCACCACTCCGAATCGCTTCGAGCGCAACCTCTGATCCCTGCTTTGCGAGAGATGAAACGACAACCACAGGTATCGGATAGTGCTGCATGAGCTTTTTCAAAAAACTCAGGCCATCCATCCGAGGCATCTCAATATCTAAAGTAATGACATCGGGCTTTAAGCGTACAATTTTGTCTCTCGCAATATACGGATCTGGTGCAGTTCCGAGCACTTCAAATTCCGGATCGGCAGACAGTTCACGCTCCAGCGTCTGCCGTACAATGGCCGAATCATCAACAATAAGAACCTTTATACTCATCCCTGATCAGCTTCCAAACTCACAAGTACAGGACAATCATCTGCTAAGAATACCGCCCTTCCCTCTCCAATCATCTGCTCAAGATCTGAAACCTTTCTCTCCTCGACCAAAGGCTGAGAGAGGTCAAATGTTTTATCACTCCCATAAAGCGCAGTAAGCAAGTTCCCACAGACGACGTTTGCCATCTCTTTCAGAGCATCCTCTTGATCTGAAAAGGAAACATCATCAAGCTCACCGAGCAGATTTTGCGCAAGAGCATTCATAAAGTCGGCTTGACAGCAAACCCGATACACCCCCCTATTCGGTCCAGAAAATTGAATTGAACTCACATAAACCGCTTCATAGGGATTGAAGGACTCAGAGCCCAATTCAGCTGGCTCTATCATCATGAGCCCCCAATCTTCAAGAATAGTCGTGTTGACCTGTTCAAAATCTTTCTGTTGGGTGTCATCCATTGGAACCTCCCTTCAAGAGATCGGCAACTTTCTCCACAACCTCTTCGGGTGTAAAAGGTTTTCGCAAATAGCCCAGCGCTCCAAGCATTTGGAGTTCCTCAATTCTCTCGGAGCTCCCTTCGGTTGAAACAATGAGCACCTTTGTATCTGACAGATCCTCGCTCTGCGAAAGGGCTTGCATAAACTGCACGCCATTCATAACGGGCATATTGATATCTAAGAAAACGAGATCAATCCAGTTTTCTCGGAGAGCCTTGAGAGCCTCTTCCCCATTCGAAGCTTCAACCACCGCTGCAATATCGAGATCCGTGAGTGCCAGTGTTTTCTTGAGAGACTTTCGAACGATGCTCGAGTCGTCCACCAATAAGAAGTTAAAGGACATGAGATCCTCCATCAAACAGTAAAGATTCCTTCCCTTCGCGTCGCAGTTTGATTTCGCCCGTCTCCATATCGAGCGTAATCGTCCTTGAAACACTCTCTCCGACATCCTGCGCAGCAATAAGAAGGTTATTTTTCCACAAAATTTTTCTCAGAATCGTGAAATTCTTCTTCCCAATTTCAAAGACATTCGTCGTATCAGCGATATTTGCTCCACCGGCAACACAGACTTCGAGTCTCTCTTTGCTTGCTCCGAGATTTAACAACTGATTCAAGAGATGGGCCACTCCGGTATCAACGTACATACAGGGGTTTTCTTTTGCCTTTTCCGGATCCGATTTCGACAATGGGAGGAGACAGTGAACCATTCCTCCGACACCGGCCTTTCGATCAAAAACAGCCACCCCAAGACACGACCCGAGATTCGCTGCTATAAGCATCTCTGAGGGATCGCTACTCGCAGCAAACTGTGCGATACCAACGTGGGTCTTTTTTTTCTGAGCAATTCCCAAACTCATTTCCCACAGCCTTCTTTGAGAAACATGGCGTTTTCAGTTCGTCGAAACCCCTTTACCTGTCCAGCCGAAGCCTCAGAGTGCCCTACAAAGAGACATCCCCCCGGAACGAGCAGACGATGAAATTCTTGCACTATCTTGTGGCGTAGTTCCCGTTCGAAATAGATCATGACGTTTCGGCAAAAAATAATGTCGAATGACCCTTTCAATGGATAAGGGAACGTACTCAAGTTGAGCCTTTTAAAGAGCACCTTCTCTCGAAGGTCACGCCGAATCTGGTAATCATAGGGACCTATCTGACTGAAATATTTCTTCCGAAGCTCAAGCGACACCCCTGAAAGCCCCTCTTCGGAGTAGCATCCTGAGCTTGCCGTCTGCAAAACTGTCATCGATATATCGCTCGCAAGCAGCTTTACCTCGCACGTGTTGAGATCTACTGCTTCGGCTGCCGTCATAAGAATCGTGTACGGCTCCTCACCAGTCGACGATGCAGCACACCAAATGCGTATCTCTTTCTGGCCGGATGCTACTCGTGATTTCAAAATCTGAGCGAGTTGGGTGAAATGCGATCCCTCCCGAAAGAAGAACGTGTGATTCGTAGAAACTGCGTCTAAGAGGTGAACTATCTCAGAGCCATCTATGTCAAGCTCAATAAGCTCAAGATAGTCCCTCGGATCTCGAAGTCGGAGCTCATTCATGCGCCTTCGAATGCGATTCTCAAGCAGCACCTTCTTCTCATCCTTCAACGAAATACCGCTCTCGCCGTGGATGAGGGTTCGAAATTTTTCGAATACCTCGTGCTCCACTAACACTCTCCCAAAGTTGGTCCTAATAAACGACTGTCTGGGATTGCTTGCGTCTCATAACGCTTTGCCAAGCTGACAAAAGTTCCCACATCAAGAATCAGACCTATTGCTCCGTCGGGGAGAATTGCGCAGCCGGAGACACCCTCAACCTCTTTGTAGAGATCCCCGAGCCCTTTGATGACGGCTGAGATCTTCCCGAGAACATCATCAACAAGGAGAGCCGCGAGGCGGCCAGCCACTTCAACGATCATAACTATACGGTCACAGGGATCCGTTGCTCGAGGGTGAAGTCCATAGGTTTCGGCAACTCGATAGAGCGGAAGAAACTGACCCCGAAACTTGAGCGTCTCGGCCTTATCAAGGGCATGCATCAACATATCCGGAGTTGGTCGCAAAAATTCAACGACTGACAAACTTGGAATGATGAAGCTCTGAGAACCGATTCGAGTTTCAATTCCTTCGACAATCGCAAGGGTTAACGGCAATTCGATTGTAAAAATAGATCCCCCGCCAAGTGTAGACGCTATACTTACCCTTCCTCTCATAGACTCTATATTTCGACGAACAACATCCATTCCTACGCCGCGTCCCGAAACGTCTGTAACCTTTTCAGCAGTTGAGAATCCAGCTGCAAAGATCAACATATAGACTTCCTCGTCGCTAAGCTTATCTCCACTACTCACGAGTCCTTTCTCAATCGCTTTCGCGAGGAGTTTTTCTCGGTTCAATCCTTTTCCATCATCGGTAATTTCAATATAGATGCTCCCTCCAGAGTGGTACGCAGAGAGCTTGACGACGCCTTGCTTCGGTTTTCCAGCGGCCTGTCGCTCCTGAATACTTTCGACCCCATGATCAACCGCATTTCGAACCATATGCATTAAAGGATCTGCGAGCTTATCGATAACGGACCGATCGAGTTCGGTGTCTTCACCTTCCATTTCAAAGCGGACATCCTTTTTGAGCTTTTTTGCTGTATCCCAAACCACCCGGGACATCTTTTGGAACAATCCTTTAATCGGAATAAGCCGCATAGACATTCCAAGGTCTTGAATTTCACGCGAGATTCGTTCGAGTTGGTTTGAGTTCGACAGTACGGCTTCGTTCTCTCCGAGGAGGTCTCGACAATTTCGTATGAGCATCGATGATGAAATCACCATCTCGCCAATGTACTCAATCAGATGATCAAGTCGCTCCGTCTCAATTTTCACGTAATTTTTGACTTTGACTTTTTCTGGGACTTTTTTGTCTTGCTCTCTCTCTGCCTGATGAACAGCTTCTGTTTCGGATTGCTTCGTAACAGGTTGTACATGTTTCTCTTCTCGAACGGCAATGGGGTCCAATTCCGGAACTCTTCTTGCTTCCTTGATCTCAATGGCCTCAGCAGCATCCGTGGTCTGAGGCATTTCAGGCACGTCCTTCACTTCCGCACCACTCTCAAACTCAGAAACTAACGCTACCGAGAGGAGATAGTCTTCAATTCGTTGTTTGTAACGAAAAACCTGTTCACAGGTCCTGAGTGCAGTTCCGTTTGTCATAGCTTCTCGAGCGTTCTGGAGCAATTCGCGTTGAAGCCCGACATACTCCAGGACTATCTCCTGAAGGACTGTATTAAAAATAATTTTTCCATCACGAGCTTTATCCATAAAGCTCTCAGTAATGTGCGAAGTCTCAGTAATTTCTCTCAATGAGAAATAGGCTGATCCACCTTTAATTGAATGAACAGCTCGGAAGATCGCATCGAGGTCTTCCAGAGAATAAGCCCTGCCAGCATCAAGAAGCATGCTTTCAACTTGGCTCAGATGGTCCTCTGCTTCTATCAGAAACTCAGAGAGAATATCCGTATCACCAGAGATCGAGTACTCTTCAGACTGAAATGGCTTCGGTACCTCCACCGGCTGCCCTTCTTTCGGGTGAGTCTCTCCCCTTTCGTGCTCGGTGTCCGTTGGTCTTTCTTTTTCATTACCAACAACTCCTTTCCAGCACTCAATAAAATCGAGAGCAAATTCACTTGGAGCGCTCCCCTCCGAGTACGCTTTACATAACGAGAGAACCCACTCCTTGTAAGCCAGGAGAAGCTCGGTGAGTGCTTTCGGTCCGTGATCAAGAAGCTGATCCTCGCACCAGTGGGTAACTTTCTCTACGCCAAGGAGACCGACAGATCCTGCATCGCCCTTGACATTGTGAAGATAGGACTTGAGAAACCCTTGCAGCTCATCTTCGCTCCCTTCCTCACTCGCATCCACCTCTTGGAGAATTCGAGCTTCAAAGTCATCGAGAAGAGAGGTGTGTTTTTCTATAAACTCCACAATTAATTCAGCATCAGCCGTAGCGGCGAGATCTCCAGCCCAGTTCGAGGGAGAATCGCTCTTCACTGCAATATCCCCCTTTCCACTGAGAGCAGACTGGGCATGAGATATAAAATCGGCCACAGCCTGAATAAAGACCGCAGGCTCGGCACTCCTGTTAATCTCGAGCACCTGTGAGAGGGAAGTAGCCATATTCGGATAGTCACTCCAGGCATCTTGTTTCCGAAGCTCGGTGAGATTGTCAGCGACGAGTTCAAGGCTCGTTGGATCACCGGCCGACATCATAACGACGAGTATCGCGCAATCATCAAGCACTTCTAAGAGTTGCCCTGCGCTCATTGTACCTCCCCAGCTTCTAAACCGCGTGCTGCTTCATCCGATATCTCGAAGCATCTCACGATATACTCATGGAGCATTGATACATCTATCGGCTTTGGAACGAAGTATCGCACCCCTTGCTTGAGGACGTCTTGTATCTCAGCGACGTGAACGACTCCGGAAACCACAATTATTGGGAGTTCCTTCTCACTTTTTTCCTTCCGCACAATCGAAATGAGTTCTTTAGCCGTAACGCGCGGCATCAAATAGTCTGTAATCACCAGCGAGATGTCCTGGTTGTCCTCTAAAAGATGCAGAGCCCGCTCCCCATCTGAACATTCGATAGCAACGGCACCCACCTGTTCGACAGCTCGACGGAGCAGGGTTCGACTCGTCTTTTCGTCGTCTATGACTAAAACTTTTACTTTCTTCATCTGGCGCTCTCTCGTCTACGTTGACAACCTTAGTCTTTCGGACACTGACCTACTGCGCTGCCGAGCTCTCAGAAGTAACTGGAATATCGATGTGTTCCGCCGGAAGGATTTTCTCGAGATCAAGAAGTATGGTGACTTGTTCGTCGCCATCTCGTCCCATGCCAATGATGAAATCGGTATCGAGTCCCGCGCCATAATCCGGGCTCGGGGATATCATCTCTGCAGGAAAGTCCTTTACTTCTAAGACCGTGTCCACAATCAACCCAACGGTAAGTTCCTGCTCGGCTCTTTCACCTGTAACAACGATAATACAGGTTTTGTTATCATACGGTCGCTCTTCCAGAGAAAATCTCAGCCGGAGATCCATCACAGGGATAATTTTTCCACGGAGATTGATCACGCCTTTGAGATATTTTGGAGCCCGAGGAACGGCAGTAATCTTCATCATCCCAAAGATTTCGACAACCTTGAGAATTTCAAGACCGTACTGCTCCTGAGAAAGAAGAAATGAGAGGAACTTGCCCCCGGTCGAGTACAATCCTGTCTTTTCACCTGAATTTGCCATAAAGAGATCCTCCTAAAATCCAAGAAAGTCATCATTATCAAGAGGAATGATCTGATCGGGAGTTAGGTTCTCCTTACGCGAGGCAGGGTTGTTAAACTCTTCACTTTCCTCCGAGAGGTCAACTTCTCGAACGGTCGTTTTACTCGGCTTAGACTGCACAGCTTTTGACCGCATTTCAGGGGAGTGCTTGCTTGAAAGAGCAGTGGAACCTCCGTTCCCGTAAACTACTCTCATGAGATCCTGAACGCCCTGCGCAACGGATTTCGTCTGAGCAAAGAGCTCTTCACCAGCCGCTGCAGCCTCTTCAGCTACTGAAGCATTCGTCTGAGTTACCTGGTCAAGCTGACTAATAGCGGTATTAATCTGCCCAAGCCCTGTTGATTGCTCCTTGCTCGCGGCGGCAATTTCACTCACGAGGTTTGAAGTCTTGTTGGAATTGTCAAAGATAGTCTCAAGCGAAGCACCGACTTCTTCGGTTGCTTTGACTCCACTACGGGCGAGCTCATTTGAGCGTTTTATTTTTTCTGCCGTATCTTTCGCTGCAGTGGAACTTCGTTGCGCGAGCTTCCGGACCTCTTCGGCGACTACTGCGAACCCCTTCCCAGCTTCTCCAGCTCTTGCAGCTTCTACCGCTGCATTCAGCGCCAGGAGATTTGTCTGGAATGCTATTTCATCAATCGTCTTTACAATCTCTGAAGTCTCGTCTGCCGCGCTCTGAATAGCAGACATCGCTTCACTCATCTGCGACACGGTTGAGACTCCGCGCTGTGCGTCCTCCTTGAGCATTCCACTGATAGCATCAGCTTGTCTTGCATTATCAGCGTTCTGAGAGGCCATCGAAGAGATCTCTTCAAGCGAAGCAGCGGTTTCCTGGAGCGATGCTGCCTGCTCAGTGGCACCCTGCGCAAGCGATTGAGAGCTCGAAGCAACCTGCTTTGAAGCGCCGTCAAGCTGCTGAGTCGATCCAGTAAGAACATCAATAACTGAAACTATTGATTTGGAAACACTTCGCGCGATGAAATAGGCTGTCCCAACGATAAGAGCTGCGCCTATCACGCACCAAATGAGGACCTGTTGCACGAGGGCATAAAGCGGAGCATACGCCTCTTCCTTATCGATCTCGGCGAAGACTCCCCACTGGACATCTTTGATTTTCAGAGGACGGTACGCACTCAAGACCTCGACTCCGCGATAATCTTTTATCTGAGCGAATCCCGTCTTGCCGGAGAGAGCAGCCTCTACTGCTTCACCTTGAGCCGGCTGTAGCAGGATACTGGATCCTTTCGCTTTTATAAGTTCGATTTTCTCATTCTCTACTCCTGCTTCACTCAGGGCCTTGAGGTATCCATCTTTGTCCTCAACGAGAAATCGAGAATTGTTTCTCAGCAGTCTGTCACTTCCGACAATATACGACTCTCCGGAATCACCGAGACCAACCTCTCTCCAGTGGCCGTTGCTCGTCATAACCGAATTGATCCTATCCACCGGCAATTGAAACATTGCTACGCCAATGGGCCTACCGTGATCGTAGACCGGAGAAGCTACAAATCCAGCAGCACTCTCATACGATGGAAAGTACGGTTCGAAATCGACTAACTTTACAAAGTCTGGATCGGTTGATTCATTGACCTCTCGAAAGAGTTGTCCGAACTTTGTATCGGCATAGGGGCCCGTCTTAAGAGAGGTTCCAAAGTCGAGCTCTTTAAAGACCGTGTACACGATCGTTCCTGATTCTCGATCAACAAGGAAAATGTCGTAGTACCCGAATTTTTCGAGATACTTTTTAATCGCCGGATGGTACTCGGCATGCAGCGCGGAATACTCGGAGTAGTCCTGGGGTGCCATCATCTCGTGCTTTGATCCGAGCGGGTTTGGATTCGCGGCGATAAACGCCCATTGGAGAGCGTGTGTTGCCGAACTTAGGCTACTGTAAATCGTATTGAGTTTCGAAGAGGGACTCCCACCAGTTTGTCGCTCATATTCGGCTCCGAACTGATTCTCGTAATAATCCTTCAACGCATTCTGAGACGAATTTGAAAGGGACTCTGGTACCTGGTCAGCATAGAGTGGAAAGGTTCGAGCGAATCCCTTGAGAGCATCAACAGTGGAAGGCGAACTCGAAAACGTTTCAACTTCACTTCGAATGGTTTTAAAATAGTCCTCTATCTCCTCTCCCTTCATCTCGCGAAATGCAACGAGATCTTCTTCGTAGCCCGTCTCAAGAACATGCTGTGTCGTCATGTAGCTTTGAACCGCCATCATTCCAAACGGAAGCAATCCCACAACGAGGAATGAGAGGATAAGCTTTAATCGAAGTGAAAGATGAACCTTTCTCATAGTAAACCTAGTAATATTAAACACCTGCCGCAGGAAACTCAGACCACAACCAGCCATCTGAGCTATCGAATCTTCTACGAAAAAACTTGAGTGGGTGCTCTCAGTCTGGTACCGATTTAAGGGCTATCCACTCAAATCAGTACCCTCCCTTACACTCACCCCCTAAAACGAATACCCAAACGTTACACCGGTCCAAACTTCATCCTCAGTCGCGTCATCAGCAGCCTGAGTCACGTTTACGGTTGGGCTTAACGTTACATCTCCGAGCGACGCATCAAACGAGACGCCAAACGTAGAGTGAACAAATCCATCATCGGCATAAACTTTTTCAGCAGACGAAGCGAATGCAAAAACAACAAATGGAGTGACATTGAATCCATCGCCGAGTGCCGACCACTCAAGCGTTTCACTGAATGCCAGTTCATAGTACTCACTATCAAATTCATCAAAATCTTTATAAACGCTCACAGTAGGATTTAAGACTGAATCGTATGCCACTGATACATAGTATTCAGTTGTGGCGTTCACGCTACTGTCTGGATAGGTGTACCAGATAAAACCAGTAGAAACGCCAAACGGGCCGAATGAATTGTCATATGAAAGCGTGTAGTCGAATTCGGAATCGTCGCTATTTCCGTTCTCATCTCCTTCTCCAGGAAGGTGTGCCCACCACGTTCCACCGAGAGAACCAAGATCGTCCCCGAAAGAATAAGAAGCTCCGATGGTAGGCTGAATCGAGAGTCCGTCATACAGATTGAACCCCCGGAACATGTAGTCTGAGAAAAACCCTACGCTCGTATCAACGCTCCAAGACTTCTCTTCGGCAGCTGTTGAACCTAGTGAAACAAAAAGACTCAAAAGAAGTGCTAAGATCAGTTTCGCTTTCACGATCATTTCCCCCATTCGTAGAATCCGGAGAAAGCCGGAAGGCTATCTCCCCCATATGATTGGAGCTAATCGGCGCTCCCCTCACAAAACTCGAGGGGAATGAGTAGGATAGAGCAAAAAGAAGGGAAAGGACCTAAAAAGCGCAGCGAGAAAGGCGTATAGAATGTTGAGTCAATGTTTCAAGTATACGGTGATGCCCGCTCTCCTCGAGGAGAACAGCGGACACCGAAGGCAATACTTGGGGGACCTACTGTCGGTCAGCATTCCGAGGCAGGTGCTGCAACCTTGAAGCTGAGCCCCCTGAAAAAGATACTGGCACCCCTTTTTGAGTCTCTGATGATTTGTCATTCTTTTGGGTGAGTGCTTCAAGTGCTGGCTGAGCCTTCATCGCCTCTCTTTCTTCCCTTTCGATAGCATTTCTTGGCGTATCAATTCGGTGCACTGTTCCACTGCCACCAGAAAACGAACGCTTCACCATCTGCTTAGGAGCCTGCCCTGACCCAGAAGTTTCGGCACAAACACAAAAAGGGAATGAAATAATAAGCAAAAAGGCGATGTTCAGAAGACGCATTGTGATACTCCTTTTCGGTCGTTGAACTGTCCTGCAGTGTATCCGTTTCGTAGATCTTATTCACAAAATTCTGCCCCTCTGCCCTGGAGCGAGCTTCCTCAAAAAAGCCCAAGTCTCATCAAAGGGTTAGAACCACAAAATGCCTCAAACTCACATAGCGCGCGTTTCCTGCTTCTTGTCTTCGTCCTACTCCTCCCAAATCAAGCTCAAATCTACGCCAAGGAAAGCGCCGCGAAAAAATCTCCTCAACAGCCAAAACAAGATGCCTTTTCCATTTCGGACACCCCGCCGGCATTTAAAATATTGCGGAAACCGAGGGATTCGAGAGTGCTTTTCGCGATTGAGGAACGTCGTCCACTGCGACAGTATACGATAATCGCTCTGTCCTTGGATTCTTGCAACATTCTCGGATTATCGACGATTTCGTCGTACGGCACGTTAATCGCTTCCTTTGCATGTCCGGACTCAAACTCTTGAGGCGTTCGAACATCAATAACGAGCGCCCCACTATCAACTGCTTTTTTGACAACATCAGTTGTTGCGAACTCGGCCAACGAGAGCTTTGGATATATGAAAAAGATGCCGAGAGCGATAAAAACAAAGAATCCACCGAAAGCAATCACCTTAAACATTCTTTTCCTCCTTCCTACGAGAGAACTCTCACAACGAAAACTTTCTGAGTCAATTTGGCGAAATGGCCTTGAGTCAGTGTGGGTTGAACAAGGGACTCCTTTAAACCGCCGAGAGTATGATACTCACCTTATGAGATACGTCTCTCTGGGGGGGGAGGTACCGATTCTCTCCTGACTCTTTATGCATGCCCAATATCGAGCAGGAGGAGGAATAGGACAAGGACGAAGAAAATGAAACAGCTCCAATCGATAAGGGATCAGATTGGTTGCGAAGATGTGAACAATATCAAGTTAAGTCCCTTCAAAGAGCCTCATTCCCACCAGACTCGGGCCCACGACGGGATCTTCGTCAGCGTAAACCCATTCAGCGAGGCCCTTTACAACAAGCACATCTACTCCCTCAAGCACCACACCCTTTGCCTCGGGGTTAAAATAGCTAAGGAGCTTCGAGACTGATACGAAAGGAGGTTTGGTTTCCTCGCCATAAACCCTTTTTACGACCCAATCGCGAAAAGCCTGGATCGGCCCCGACATCTTCTCAAATCCTTCACACACATTCGGCGGTGGGAGCTGTTGAAGCAACTCATGTTCAAGAATGGCAAGAATCGTTGACTGCAATTCAACAGAGTGAGCGATATCTCGCACAGGATATCCGAGCATCTCCTCCACAAGAGAGTGCTCATTTGAAAAGAAAAACCCTTCGGAAGTCACGAGCTGAGCACCGCGCGGCATGAAACAGCCTTTTTCGGTCGGAGCAGTTTGAATCGGATCTCGTATAAAAAGCGCGCCATCAGCTCGCCTGCGACGAAGCATCCCTTCAAGAATACTTTCACCTTCAAAAAGGGGAGACTCGCTGATCACTTCAAGCACTTTATCTGCGAATGCATCTCGAAGGGCGTAGCAATTTGCTTCTACCGTAAACTCTACAGGCAACGGGAGCTGAGTGATCAAGGACGCTCCTGTGAGCACTGAGCCCGCAAGAAAACTTGGAGCTGTCACAATACGTTTTGGCCCGACAAATGAGAGCTCACCCGAAACTTTTACCTCTTGATTGATCTGCGTTCGCCAACCTCCGTCAAGAAGTTCGCCCAATCGGTAAACAAGCTCATGCTCTGGGATATGATACAGCTGTTGTTGGTTCGGCATACGACTCTTTATCTGATCCTGAAAAGCAAGGACCTCCTAACCGAGCACCGCGAGAGTGTACACCGGATTGTTCTGACTACGAAAATATCGTAGGAGGCCCAAGCCGGTTTTGAGGAGGCAGAGCTGGCTAACTCCCTAACAATCGGGACCATGTTGTGGCCTCTCGTTTGAGCTCTCTCCAAGGAATTCCATAAGAAACTTCTTCACAACCTCACTCAATAACTTTCCAGACAGGAAGGGAGGAATTGGTTGTGGATGAGGTTTTTGCAGACAAAATAGATAGCATTGCTGTTGCGATCATTCTCTCAACTATCGCTTACAGCTCTGGTGGTCACGCTCAAGATTGGTCAGCCGCTCTCGCTGTTTTTATCGGATTCCGCTACACACAGTGTACGGCGCGCCTCGCATCTCTCGAGCCCCTAAAAAGCTCCGAGTCAAATGCGCTCCTCGTTTCTAAAGAGTTCGTGTGGGCGCTGACGTTCTATCTTCTGGGGAGTTATCCCTTAGTGTTTGGCGCAGGTACATTCCTGACCTATCCGTTTTGGAGAAGGCGCCTCTTTGGACTCGTTCGGCCGATTTTCTTCGGACAGAATCAAGACGCCACACCAAAGGTCCTCTCGCACCGGGTATAAGAATCGATTGCCTAAGCCTGGGATCTGATATCATTTGCAGGTCCTGCTCCGTTGAGGGACGTTCCTCACGGAATTCTCACTCAATCCTCACATTCACCAGTCCGTCTTCTCCGTCCAGACCGATATACTCCGAGACGACCATATTTCACGAAAGGTGTGACACAGGGTGTGTCAGAGCGAAGAGTACATTCTTGGCTCTGCCACAGCAGTCTTAAAGAAGGTTTTCTCTTTGCAATGTCTCGCAATTTCAGAGGAAACGCTCGAAGCGCGTGGCTCTTGGAGCGTTTCCTCGTGAGTGTGAGCATTCTTAGCAAAGGGAGTTTTTATGAAGCGGAAGTCTACCGAAAATAGAGTGAACAAGATCGCGTGTCTGATCCAGCGAATCGTTGAGGAGCTTGGAGAGGGCATCGAGGTGTGCTCGGTCGAGATTCTCGGAACCTCGGTCCAGGGGAGTCAGCTTCGCGAACTCCTCGAGAACGAGGGCCGGCGAATTCAAGCCCAACTCGCACTCCTAGCTCTCCTTAGGGAGACTGAAAGCAAGGAGGCGAATCTACAGGCCGATCTGATCCTCTCAGATCTCCACCGTACGGTCTCGATCGGCTCTCAGGTCGCTCGAACACTCCATGCGGCGCTCCTCAAGAAGAGGAGTGTCGACCAGTGCTCGAACGAGTTCAGAAGTGAGTGTCTCCGAGTGACGACACAAGAGGGCTGGGAGGCGCAGGTCAACGAGGCAGTCTCGATCGTAAAGAGCGAGATCGGCAAAGACAGAGATCGGCGTCAGCGATTCCTGGTGGCTCTCTCGGCTGCTCTGCCGCGAGCGACCGCGCATTCGGTGAGAAATGCAGTGCTCCGACTGGACACTGCCAAGGGCCGACTCGCCGCATAGCGTCATGTTTTACGCGATCGAAAGCCGCTCAAGCGTCTTGCTCATCGCGTTGGGGTTTTTCTACAGCTCGACTTGCTGTGGCCCCAAGTTTTGCTCGCAAGATATTCATCACAGCCCCAAATAGCTCGTGCGAGAGCTAATCCGCTACCAAAGGTCGTAGTCTCTTGCAATTTCTACCGCTTCAACTATCGAGATATCAGGGGCTGAGAAAACCTCGAGAGGAGACATGGCAAAGGCGAGTTCCTCGCTGAGAGGAACCTCAGCTTCTCGTAGGACTTTTGATGGCTCAGTAACGATGTCGATGCACACCATCTTTCCGTCATCAGCGCTCGAGTCTTTCAATCCGCTCACGCGGGGTTGACCCCACGGAAAGAGTTCGTAATCACGTATCATCCAACCTTTGTTGAAAGTTCGCCCCTCGGCAAAAGCCTGAGCCTCTTTCGCGAGCAAGCCACGGTGCTCTTCTGAGAGATTCAATCTCCCGAAGGCAATTGCATCGTAACGGGTGTTTTCAACAACGAGTCTCTCAAATGAGCGGAGCTTCAGTCCTCGAGGAGTAATGTGGAGAATCTCATTATCTCCCACGACTATTCCGAGATGGGTAAAAGGAAAACGAAGGTCACCTTCGCGCTCAGCAAATGCATGACGAGCGATATTTCCAAAAAGCTCTGAGTATGCGTCACTTCCGCTACCCCCTTGGCTAAAAAAAACTACATCGCCAACGTGGGCCTGTTGGCGCAGATATTGAGCAGCCGCTACGGGATTCTTTGCCTCACGCTCAGGGGGATTCCGTCTTAAGTAAGAGACAACTGCGGCCATTTGGCACCGTTTCTCCCACGACAGAGACTTTTGATCGGCGCTCTCAAGACAACGAAGGACTTCTTGCTCTTGCGCCAAGTCGGTTCCGTCGGGAGGGCGAATTTCAAAGCCAAGTCCATCCACTGAGCAGTCGGTTCCAACCATTATTCCGAGAAGCTGCAGTCCAAACTTGCCAAATGCCCCGGAGCCGAGCGCTCGTAATAGTCGACCACCCGAGATCTCTTTTGGAGCATCGAGCTCCACCCACGGCGACAGATCTACCTTCTCAGGGGGAAGAGACAAAGCCCCCTCTGCTTGTTTCGGCACGTCAATTTCTCCAGATGACCTACGCTATGTTTACTATTATCATACAAAGTATTACTACTAAAATAAGCGTAGGGGGTTGCTCTTGGAACCTTGCAATTCTTTCCTCGGCAAAAGCAGGAGATTTCAAAGAGATACGCTCCAACAGACCTCTTGGACGAAGGAGAATGCGCGTTTCGGCAGACTGTTCCGGAACCCAATTCGATCGAAAAGTTACAAGTTTCTTTCTCCGCAGAAGATGGGGACTTCTTCAGAGCTTCTCTAGAATTCGGGAAGGACTGCTTCGGAATAGATTCTGCGGGCAACTTGCTCAGAGAGATCTTCAAAGGCCTGCTGCTCCTGGCCCCGCGAAAGCTCACGGTTATCGAGTGAAGAGAGCGTACTGGAGCCGATGCTTCCGCCAGCAAACTCCGCAGATGTCGTCACGACGGCACTCTGGTCAGTTCCAAATGCCTTGGATACAACGACAGCCTTGTTTCTCCAAAGCGACGTGCCGTTTTTTCGCTTTAGCTCAGCAGCAACTCGCATCACAGTAGTCAACTGAAGTGCTGTGTCTGTATTAGAAGTTACAGTTCGGGTTTCTCGTTTAACACTCGTGATCTTTGAACGTAAAACTGCATCAGCCTGCTCATTGCCCTCAACCACGGTAAGAACACCATACCGTTCGAATTCATCTCGGAGCGCTTCGGTGAGCACGAGCTCCAAGCCCTGCTCAGATGTAATGTTTTCTGTTCGGGGAATATACACTCGCTTTACGTCAGGCGGCAGTACACTTTCACCTCCTCGGAAGGTATACCCACACCCTTCCAAGCTGAGGACAACGAACAACAACAAAATTTGAAAAGTCCTCATACTCATCCTCTGCTCCATCTCGGAGATACGACTCCAAACTCAGACAGACTATTCGACCGCTCTCTTAACTCGGTCCCTGAATTGCTTAGTCCTCACTTATCCCTTCTTTGTCCGCCGAATGCTCATTCGCGAAGGGAACCGGTCAATATACTTTCTGATACCTTTACCCTTCTGGGCAAGCTTTTTTAAGTCATCTGAAGTTGCAACCTTTTCCTGCTGAGCCAAGGACAGAATTTTCTGATTGAGGTCCTCGAGAGTTTCGAGATCTTCCCGACCGAGATCCGGTATCTCAGAGAGATCACCGAGAGATCCCATCGCACGAGAATACGCTTCAAGAGCGCTTATAAAGCTCTCACCGTGAGAAGCCTCGCGGGAGACAAGCTCTCTCGCGAGATCTACTACCTTGTGAAAATCTTTCCTGGAAACCATCTCGATGAACTCCCTCTCGAAGGGGTGAGATATCTTGGTCTACAAGCCGAGGATGTTGAAGCCACAATCCACATACGTGACTTCACCTGTGACTCCAGATCCTAGAGGTCCGAGGAGAAACAACGTCGCTTTCGCAACATCCTCGGGTTCAGTGTTTCGGCCCAACGGAGCTCGCTCAGCAAAAGTTGTAAGAAGCTCTCTAAATTTCGGGATACCCGAGGCAGCGAGGGTTTTAATCGGCCCAGCAGATATTGCATTCACACGGATATTCTCTTTACCAAGGTCGCTCGCCAAGTAACGAACACTTGATTCGAGAGCCGCTTTCGCCACGCCCATCACATTGTAGTTCTGTACCGCCCTTACTGCTCCAAGATAGGTCATCGTTACGATAGCACCGCCATCCTTCATGAGGGAACGAGCACGCCCTGCCACAGCTATCAGAGAGTACGCCGACACATCCAACGCAAGCTGGAAGCCAGTTCGGGAGGTCTCACAGAAACGCTTTGAGAGATCGTCTTTTTCGGCGAACGCCACAGAATGAACCACCCCGTCAAGTGAGCCCCACCGACTCTCAATCTCTCCGAACATCTCGTCGAGCTGCTTGTCATCCTGGACATCACACGGTAGGACAAGCGACACCCCAAGTTCCTCGGCAAGGGGCCGCACCCGCTTTTCGATCGCGTCGTTCATGTAGGTAAAACAAAGCTCGGCTCCTTCTCGCTTTAGGGATTCTGCGACAGCCCAAGCTATACTCTTTTTGTTAGCAATACCGAGAACTAAGATTTTCTTACCGGCGAACATTCCCATTCTTTTTCCTCCGTCAATGAGCAACGAGTGCCCATCGTTATCTTGATGAGAAACCCACTACGAGAACAAAAAGGGAGCCGCTCGATTTGAAGTGCCCTACTGAGCTTCGTTTCCGGACGCAGCCTCTTCGGCGGCTACAGCTTCTGTGCTGGCAGAAGGAGCTGCGTCGTGTTTGGCTGCTGCTTCCTTCTTTGTTCCTGAAGCTTTCCCGCTGCCTCGACGCCCTTTCTTCTTTGCTGGTTTGTACTCTTCCTGAACCAACTCGATCACTGCCATTTCTGCGGCATCTCCGGCCCGCCGTCGCGTTCGGACCACTCGTGTGTATCCTCCCGGACGAGTCTTGAATTGCGGGCCAATCTCTGCAAACAGCTTATGAACGACTGGCTTACTCGTGATGTAACCGTACGCTTGACGGCGACGGTGAAGAGTATCTTCACCGGCAACGGTAATGAGCTTTTCTACGACTCTACGAAGGTCTTTTGCCTTCGCCACTGTCGTTTCAATCTTACCGTGCTCAAAGAGAGAAGTCGCAAGATTCCTGAACATCGCCTTTCGATGGGCAGGGGTTCGACTAAATTTTCTAAACGCCTTGTTATGTCTCATCGCGTACTACTCCACCCTACGCTCATTCTTCAGATTGTGAACGTCTTGTCCTCTTTACTGTTCCACAACTTCGCGGTGCATCTTCTCGAGTTCTTCCCGAGCTGGGAAATCTTCGAGCTTCATTCCGAGAGCAAGACCCATCTCTGAGAGAATCTCTTTGATCTCATTCAATGACTTTCGACCAAAGTTCTTCGTTCGGAGCATTTCGGCTTCAGTCTTCTGAACCAACTCTCCGATGTATTTAATATCAGCGTTCTCAAGGCAGTTTGCGCTACGAACGCTGAGTTCAATTTCTTCAATTCTTCGGAAGAGATTTTCGTTCAGCTGTCGCTTCGGAGCTTCCTGTTTCGGCTCCTCTTCTTCAACCACGAATCCTTCTCCAACAAACAGTCCGAGCTGATCAACAAGGATATGTGCGGCCTGCGCTACTGCTGAGCGAGCATCGATGCTGCCATCTGTCCAGATCTCCATCGTCAATTTGTCGTAGTCAGTTCGTTGACCGACCCGAGCGTTCGTAACAACGTGGTTCACACGACGAACTGGGGAGAAGATCGAGTCAATAAAGACGGTACCCATCGGAGCACCTTCAACTTTGTTTTTCTCCGCTGAGACATACCCTCGCCCCACTCGAATGGTAACTTCGAGAGAGAGCTTTGAATTCTCACCCAAGGTAGCAATATGGTGTTCCGGATTCAGAATCGCAACTGCAGGATCACCTGTAAACATTCCTGCAGTGACATCACAAGGACCTTGCGCTTCAATACGGAGGTGCGCTTCATCCTTATCTTCTAATCGGGGAACCACGTTTTTGAGATTAAGGACTATCTGAGTAACGTCTTCCATGACCCCCGGAATTGTTGAGAACTCATGCATCACATCGTCGACTCGCAAAGAGGTGATCGCTGCCCCCTGAAGCGATGACAAAAGGATGCGTCGGAGACTGTTTCCGATTGTAAGACCAAATCCACGCTCAAGCGGCTCGGCAACAAACTTTCCGTATCGATCATCGAGGGTGTTCGCCTCTAGTTCGATACGCTTAGGCTTAATGAGGTCTCTTAAATTGATCTTTTTCATAATTCACCGAATTCCAAGGGACAAAGGTCACAATTTCGAAAAACTCAACAACTCTCTTACGAAGAATACTCCTCTCTCGAGCACACTACTTAGAATACAATTCCACGATCAGCTGCTCTTGATACGATTGCGGCATCTGCTCACGTGTTGGAAGAGCAGTTACCGTTCCACGAAGCTGATCTCGCTCAAGCGTTAACCACTCAGGGATCGACCGAGCTTCGGCAGACTTCAGGGCGGCCTGAATCGAGATATCTTTCTTCGCTGCTTCGGTTACCTCGATAACGTCACCAACCGTCACATTAAAAGAGGCGATATTTACACGTTTTCCGTTCACTCGAACATGTCCGTGCGAAACGACCTGTCGCGCGTGGGCACGGGAAGAGCCAAATCCAAGACGATAAACGATATTATCAAGGCGGCGCTCAAGATTGAGGAGGAGTTCAGTACCAGTCACTGCTTTTGTCCTCACCGCTCTATCAAAGCAATCCCGAAATTGTCGCTCTGTCATGCCATAAGATTGCTTTACCTTCTGCTTCGCGCGAAGCTGGGTTTTAAAGTCAGAGAAACTCTGACGACGCTTTCCGTGCTGTCCGGGTCCGCCCTCTCTTCTCTCTACAGCGCACTTGCTTGTGAAGCATCGTTCACCCTTGAGAAAGAGCTTTTCTCCTTCTCGTCGACACAACCGACAAACTGGACCAGTGTATTTTGCCATTGAAAATATTCCTTGTTCCTAAACTTGTTCCGTCTTACACCCGTCGACTCTTTCGCGGCCGACATCCGTTATGCGGAATTGGTGTGATGTCTTTGATCACCGAAATATTGAGTCCACTTGAAGCTAACGCACGAAGGGCCGACTCCCGACCAGCTCCAGGACCCTTTACGAGTACACTCACGGTACGCATTCCGGCATCCTTGGCTTTGTAAGCGGCCTTTTCTCCAGCGACTTGAGCCGCAAACGGCGTAGACTTCCTGGAGCCTTTGAATCCATTACAACCTGAACTCGACCAAGAAACGACACCCCCACTTGGATCGGTGATCGTGACGATCGTGTTGTTAAAAGTTGCATGAATATGCGCGATGCCCACCGGGATCGCTTTCTTAACTTTTTTCTTCTTTGTAGTCGCTTTTGCTTGTGCCAAGAAAATTCCCCTTCGAAAGAAAAACTTACGTTATCTATCCGTTTCCGATCTGACTTACTTCTTCGTAGCCTTCTTCTTACCGGCGATGGCCATTCTTCGTGGTCCCTTTCGAGTTCGGGCGTTCGTCTTCGTACGCTGCCCTCGTGCAGGGAGACCCTTTCTGTGTCGCAATCCACGATAACTCCCAAGGTCCATCAGGCGCTTAATCGCCATCTGTACTTCACGTCGAAGATCCCCTTCGACTTGTTCGCGCGATTCGATAATCCCCCGAATCTTCGCCACCTGGTCAGCCGTAAGATCATCTGTTCGAACGCTATGATCCACGCCAGCTTCATCAAGAATCTGACGAGACTTTGTAGGTCCTATACCGTAAATGTATGTCAATCCGCGAATAACTCTCTTGTTTCGCGGTAAATCAACTCCAGCAATACGAGGCATTCGTTTCGCTCCTTTTCTTCAGCACTCAAATTCGTTGGCTATCACTCTTTCACTCATGACACCGACGAGACTCTCTCCCGTCGTACGATCCCTCGTGAAGAACGTGACACCTCTACTCTTCCTACGGACCTATCCCTGTCGCTGCTTGTGTTTCGGTGTTCGCTTACAGATCACAAAGACCTTTCCCTTCCGACGAATCACTCTGCAATACGCGCAAATCGGTTTTACTGACGCTCGAACTTTCACGACACTCTTCCGAAAAAACTTATAGACACCAAAGCCACACGCCCAGTTCCGCTAAAATTCACGGACACCCCCCAAGCGCTACCTCGCTGGACACTCCCAGCAACTCCGCCACACGAACCTTGGCCCGACCTTGAGAGACGGCCCATGTTGGGAGACGCATTGCCGACAGAAATCCACGACTTTCGCTGAGACAACAAAAGGGGCTGACAGGCTTAACCAACTGTAATAACAAGAGATTTCAAGAGAAATCCACAAGGTGAGGGATTGTACACCTATTTATTCTCGATCTCAACTCAACTGCCCAATTTTCGAGAACTTACAAGCCCTAGTTCCAGCAAGAGCAGAGCTATCCTCCAAGCATCTTAACTAACAACCTGAAAAGACTGATATTTCAAGAGATTCCCGAAGAGAGATTTTACAAGAGTGCATCCAGAATTCGCTGTGTGACCTCTTCAACCGATCCCAGACCATCGATCTTTGTTACCCCGATGTTCTGCTCGTAGTACCCAGTCACAGGCGCTGTCTGATCCCGATAAACCTGAAGTCGGTGGGCTGCGACATCTGCACTGTCATCAGCTCGGCCAGACCCCTGGTTCCCACGATTTTGAATTCTTTCAAGAAGAATAGCTTCGGAGACCTCTAAATCGAGCACATGCGTCAAGGGTGAGCCGATCTCATCCAGGAGAACAGTAAGAGCCTGCGACTGCTCAAGAGTGCGAGGAAAGCCATCGAGGAGGAACCCCTTCTCTCGACAATCCTGCTGGCTCAACCGTTCCTTTACAAGCGCGATGACAAGTGAGTCAGGCACCAGCTCCCCCTTGTCCATAAATCCCTGAGCTTGCTTTCCGAGCTCAGTCTGGCTTTTTACGGCTGCGCGAAAAATATCACCGGTAGAAATATGAGGAACTGCAAAGCGCTGACAAATAAGCACTGCTTGAGTTCCTTTGCCCGCGCCCGGGGGGCCGAGAAGTACTATACGTTTCATTTCGTTCTCTCCCTCACGTACACCCAGTCAAAAACTCATCTCCCTTCCTCAAGAGCCAATCTCCTATCGACGCAAAAGACGTGTCCTGCTGTAGCTCATGGAACCGACCCCTCCCCGTTTCTTGGAGGTTCGACTCATAAATGCTTCGTAATTTCGAGAGACAATGTGCGACTCGATTTGAGAAGCAGTGTCGAGCGTAACAGCAACAGCAATCAAAATCGCTGTTCCGCCAAAGACGTAGCTAAAACTCTGCGCTCCCATTTCGAGATAGAAAAGTTGTGGGACGATACAGACCAACGCGATGTAGAGCGCACCCCACATTGTTAGACGATTCAACACCTCAAAAAGATAATCCGCCGTGGGCTTTCCAGGGCGAACGGTTGGAATAAAGCCGCCATTCTTTTTGAGATTTTCTGCTACCTCTTCTGGATTAAAAATGATCGGTACATAGAAATAGGTGAAAAGAATAATCAATCCCACGAAGATAACGGTGTAACTCCAGGTTCCAGGCGTGAGGTACGAGAGGAATTCCTGAAGGGTGGGATTATTCGAAAACGATCCAACGGTAGCAGGAACTACCATAAAAGCTGACGCGAAGATCGGAGGGATAACTCCAGCCATATTTACCTTTAATGGCATATGTTGGGTCTGAGCTTGTGCGAGATTATTTCCCACCATACGTCGGGGATACTGTACCGGAATCTTCCTATGCGCCCGTTCCACAAAAACAATCGCGGCCACCGTCGCCACGCAAAAGACGAGCAGCATGAGAATAACTATAGGACTAATCTCACCGGTTTGAGCCAACGCGATAGTTGAGATAAAGACCTGGGGCATTCTCGCCACGATCCCGGCGAAGATAATAATACTGATACCGTTCCCAATTCCCTTTTCAGTAATCTGTTCGCCGAGCCACATAATGAACGCTGTCCCGGCAGTTAGGGTAATCATCGTAGAAATTCGAAACGCCCAACCCGGCTGAAGGACGAGGCCTTGCCCTTCAAGCCCCATCGAAATGAAGAAGCTCTGGAACAAAGCAAGAATAATTGTCCCCTGTCTCGTATACCGAGTGAGGATCCGCCTGCCCGCTTCCCCTTCTTTCTTCAATGCTTCCAAAGCCGGAATGGCGGGAGTCAGAACCTGAACAATAATCGACACACTGATGTAGGGCATGATTCCGAGCGTAAAGATCGAGAATCGCTCAAATGAACCTCCCGAAAACATGTTAATGAGGCCAAACAGAGTTCCGTCTGCCTGTCCAAAGAGATTCCGAAGCGCTTCTACGTTAATACCCGGGGTCGAGACGTAAACTCCCATCCGATAAACAGCGAGCATAAGGATCGTAAAAAAGATCCTCTTTCGAAGTTCTGGAACTTTGCCGATATCTCCAAGACCACCAATCATCTGCTCTCTCTTTTGTTAGAATTTTTCTTCAGAAGTGATTTCGCACCAGCCTCCTTCCGCTTCTTGCGAAAGGCAGTCTGGTACAAACACCTCTTCGTGTTAATCGAAATTCGTGTCCCGTCGAAGACATTCTCATTTCAGCGAGCTTCTTCTATTCTGATGAGTTAAAAGATTGAGATATCTCTTTGCAAATCACAATAGCGAGCATCATTCAAAACCTAGCCTACCAAGTTCACATGACGAGAAACTGGGATATCACAGATCCAAAGACTCTGCACCCAGAGAGTCGCTCAAATCGCTCCCTCCAGATCTTCACAAACTATAGCAAGCCTCGGCAGGAATGCCACAAAGCAGGCTTCTCTGCAGCTCAATTGGCTCTCAAGAGAAGATTTTACCTCTTTGAAACGAGTACTTCCCTCTTGCCTAGGAAAGGAACCCTCAGATGCCGCATTTCGCAAACAGAATGGGCTTATTCGAAAGCGGACTATTCAGCAGCTACTGCTGATTTCGACAGCGAAACTATCTCCACAGTTCCTCCCGCCTTCTCAATTTTTGCTTGAGCAGCTTGGGAGATAGCCTGTACCTTCACCGTAAGTTTTTTAGTGAGTTCGCCATTTCCAAGAATTTTTGTACCAGCGAGCTTATGAGCGCGCGGTCCAAGACCAATGCTTGCAAGGGTCACCTCATCAACAACTGTTCCTGACTCGAATTTTTCAAGTTCAGCAACATTTACTATCTGATATTGGTTAATACCGTCGCGAATCTTTCTTGATCGAAATCCAACCTTACGAATTCGTCGGTACAAAGGCATCTGTCCGCCCTCAAACCAAGCCGGCACCTTTCCACCAGACCGAGCGAGTTGTCCTTTGTTTCCCTTTCCTGAAGTCTTCCCGAGACCTGAGCTCTCACCCCGTCCCAAACGCTTCCCCGTTTTTCGAGAACCAGGAAGTGGAGCGAGTGACTCAAGGGTCAGACCCCCCTGTTCCATTTCTTGCATATCTTTCTCTTCCATCGTGATCTCCTCTTTCCGAACAACGCGGCTACTTGCGCGTCACCAACCTATCCCCTCCTGCCTTATTCCTTAGCAGGTTTAACTTCGACAAGGTGACGTACCGAACGAATCATTCCAACCACTGCTGGGTTAGCAGGGAGAACCTTCGACTTTCCGATCCTTCCCAAACCCAACGCAGCGAGAGTCCGTCGTACTTTTTGAGTCCGACAGACCGTCCCTCTAATTTGCCGAACTTCTATTTTTTCTGGCAGCTGTTGATCTGATTCCATATTCCCCTCTTTGCTTTGCGCTCTCTCTGTCTTCGGTGCAACCCATTACCTCTTAGTAGGGAGCGTATCCAATCTCTTCCAGGCTCAATCCTCGAAGCTCAGCAACCAATTCAGGCTCCCTTATTCCAAGAAGACCTGCCATCGTCGCTTGAATGACGTTCTGTGCACGATTTGATCCGATACACTTTGTTCGAATATCTTGGATTCCAGCAGATTCAACTACAGCACGAACTACCGATCCGGCGATTACCCCAGTTCCCGGAGGGGCTGGCTTAATAACAACTGTCGCAGGTCCGAACTTTCCGAGGATGTCATGCGGCACCGTTGCGCCACGCATCGGCACTCGAACAAGACTCTTTCTTGCGGCTTCAGACGCCTTACGAATAGCTTCGGGCACTTCGTTTGCCTTTCCAAGTCCGAATCCAACATGCCCTTGCCCGTCACCTGTAACAACAAGAGCACTAAAACTAAACCGACGACCCCCTTTCACCACCTTCGCTACACGGTTGATGAAAACTGTCTTGTCGGTCAGCTCACCGCAGTCCTCTGCCGCTACCCGCCGTTCATGCATTCTGTCTTTCAATTTCATATCAATCGCTCTCTTTCAAACTCGACCTCGTCTCGTGGTGAAGGCCGCAACCAAAATCTCGTTTCGGAGCCTCTTACAGCTCAAGTCCCCCTTCTCTCGCACCTTCTGCGACAGCCTGAATTCGCCCGTGATAGAGGTAACCACCACGATCAAAGACAACCTTCTTGATAGATTTTTCTTTACAGAGCTCTGCAACTTTTAACCCCAACGCTTTCGCAGCGAGGGTGCTCTTCGAACTGGTAGCAGTCGAAGCAAGCCCTTCTTTCTCTACAGACCCAATAAGATCCAAGACGGCCTTATCCTTTGTTGAACAAGAGAAAACTGTTTTCTCAGAGTCATCCTGGATCAGTTGCGCATACGTAAACTTATCACTTCGATAAACGCTCAAACGAGGTCGCTCCGCGCTACCCGAGATCCGCTTTCGAATTCGATACCGCCTTCTTTGACGGGCTGTCATCTGACTATCTTTCTTACTCATAGCATCACCTTTAAATCATCTTGTATCTTAAGAGCTGATCTACTTCGCTCCAGCCTTACCGGCTTTTCTTCGAACATTCTCACCGGCGAACCGAATACCTTTTCCAAGATACGGCTCCGGAGGACATACGTCGCGGATACCAGCAGCAACCTTTCCAAGGAGTTGACGGTCACACGATTCGAGTTCGATCTCCTGCTTCCCAACCTTCGCTTCGATCCCTTGGGGGATAATAACTTCAGTTTTGTGCGAATACCCTGTGGCGAGCGTCAACTTGTTTCCAGCAAGAGCGGCTGTGAATCCGACTCCAACGAGCTCAAGTCTCTTCTTCCACTTATCAGTTACGCCAAGAACCATGTTTTCAATTACGGAACGGGTTGTGCCCCAGTTCGCACGAGTCTGCTTACTCTTATCTTTCGGGGTGACGACCACGGTTGAGCCATCGACCGACACTCCAAGCATCTCATGAACGGTATACTCGAGCTTCCCCTTTGGCCCTTCTACCTTAACAATCTGACCAGATACTGAGGCTTTGACCCCATTCGGCATTTCAACTGGTAATTTTCCAATACGTGACATGACGTTCTCCTCTGTCCGGCTAGCTACTGATGAAAGCCAGGATCTCTCCCCCAACACCTTGTTTCCGAGCCTGTCGATCAGACATAACTCCAGCCGAGGTCGACACCAAGCAAACTCCTAGGCCACGGTGAACTTGTGGAAGATCCCCGTGCTTTGAGTAGTGGCGACGGCCTGGCTTGCTCATTCGCTTGGCCTCAACAATCAACGGGTCCCCATTCGGGTAATACTTGAGTTCAACCGAATAGTGCTCAAACGAATTTCCCTCAGTTTTTTCAGAGGAAAACCCGGTGATAAACCCTTCCTCCTTCAAGACATTCAGAACTCGTTCCGCGGTATTTGACTTTGAAACGATTGTGTTTCGCTGCCCAATTCGCTGAGCATTTCGGATTCTTGTTAAGAGATCTGCTATCGGATCCGTAACCATGTGTACTCTTCCTCTCTCTTTCTTCCTATTGCTACCAACTCGCTTTCACGACACCAGGAATGAGACCCCGGTGCGCCTGCTCACGAAAACAGATGCGACACAGCATGAATTTCCGATACACCGACCGAGGGCGACCACAACACTGACATCGGGTATACCCACGAACTCCAAACTTTGGAGTCCTTCGCTGTTTTTCTAACATTGACTTCTTTGCCACTGATTCTCCTTATTCCTGAAATCTCTCGAGTGCTTCTCTTACTTACGGAACGGTAGACCCATACCTTCAAGCAATGCTCTCCCTTCATCATCAGTTCGAGCTGTCGTAACAAACGTCACGTCCATTCCACGAACTTTATCGAGCTTGTCGAGGTTCACTTCCGGAAAAACGATCTGCTCTTTGATTCCGAGCGTATAGTTTCCACGTCCATCGAACCCCTTACGCGGTGTTCCACGAAAGTCTCTTACCCGGGGAAGCGCGACAGTAATGAGCCGATCGAGAAAGTCATACATTCTCTTTCCCCGAAGCGTTACCTTTGCCCCGATAGCGAGTCCCTCACGGAGTTTAAAGGTCGCAATTGATTTTTTCGCCCGAGTAACGAGGGGCTTCTGACCGCTGATCTGTGTGAGAGCGTAAGTCGCAAACTCCATCGCCTTACTGTTTGCGGTTGTTTCTCCAACTCCACAGTTCAAAACGATTTTCTCAAGTCGAGGAACTTGCATCGGTGAAGAATAGCTAAACTGTTTCTTCAAAGCCGGGATAACGCTCTCTTCGTATCGCTCTTTTACTCTTTTCATATCAAAACTCTCTTTCTTTCTCTCTCAGCAGCTCGTTCTTAGACAAACTCCGAAAACTAGCTCTCCAACTGCACGAACTCCCCGTTCTCAGGGTGGATGTAGCCTCGAACCTTCTTTCCATCTTCGAGAAATTGATGCCGTAGCCGAACAGGGCTCTTAATTTTCTCAACGTAATACATGACGTTCGAAATATGGATTGAACCCTCTTTCTGCAGCTTCCCCGCTGGCTTACCAGGAGCAGTTGCGCGTTGGTGCTTCGTGATCATGTTGATCCCTTCAACAATCACCCGGTCACGCTCTTTGCCAACAAAACTCATGATCTTCCCGACCTTTCCCTTGTTCGGGCGCTTCACCTTGTGACCACCGGCTATAACCATGACCGGATCACCCTTTTTCAGACCACGTGACGCCTGTCGCCGGGCTACCTGCTTTGAAGCATTTTGCTTTGCTTGTGCCATTTCTCTCTATCTCACTCCCTTCCTCGAGTTCTGTTCCGAGTATCGAAACTCACGCCTGTCCTAAAGCACCTCCGGCGCCAAAGACACGATCTTCATAAACTTCTGACCACGCAACTCCCGGGCCACTGGACCAAAGATCCGAGTTCCAACTGGCTCTTTTTGGCTGTTAATCAAAACCGCGCTGTTATCATCAAACCGAATATAGGAACCATCTTCACGGCGAACCTCTTTTGCAGTACGAACGATCACCGCTTTATGCACGGAGCCTTTTGCAATTTTCGAATTCGGAAGAGCCTCACGAACTGCAACGACAATAACATCGCCGATTCCGGCATATCGGCGCTTAGACCCACCAAGCACTTTCACGCAAACTGCCTTTCTCGCACCGGAGTTGTCCGCGATATTTACCAGGGACTTCATCTGAATCATGGTTGAGACCTCTTTGAAACGTTTGTTCTCTTCAAGAAGTGCTGCCAGTTTTCCTAACAGCTCTCTTTACTCTCTTTCCAAATAGTTTTTCTTAAACAGCTCGAGTAATAATTTTCTGCATTCTCCACCGCTTGAGCTTACTCATCGGACGGGTTTCCACGATTTGGACGGTATCGCCCTCTTTCGCTTCCATCCGCTCGTCGTGAGCGTGGTATCGCTTTGTTTCGCGAACGAATTTTTTATACGTACGGTGCTTTACCTGACGAGAGATCGACACAACGATGGTCTTATTCATTTTTGTACTGACCACGACTCCTTCGAGCCTCTTCGGAAGACCCCTCGATGCACTCTTATTTTCTGTATTCTCTGTCATTGCTGTTTTCCTTCGCTCAACGCCTAGAAATTTATCCCGCTGCACTTGCAAGCTTTTCGGCGAGCACCGTTTTCGCCTGGGCCAACTGAGTTTTCGCCTCACCAAACCTGTGGGTCTGATCAAGCTGCCCAGAAGACTTTCGGAACCGAAGCTTCATGCCCTCTTCATTGAGCTCTTTCACTTTTGCCTTAAGCTGCTCAAGAGAGAGGTCTCGGAGTTCTTTGAGGTTGTCTTTCTTTTTCATCACTCTTCTCTTACAAAACTTCTCTTACAAGATCGTCTTCGATCGCTCGATCACCTGGCACTTAATTGGCAGCTTGGCAGCTGCAAGCTCAAGAGCTCGCTTCGCCAACGGCTTCTCTACACCCGTGATTTCAAACATCACGCGACCGGCTCGAATCGTTGCCACCCAATGATCTGGAGCGCCCTTTCCTTTACCCATCCGAGTTTCGGCTGGCTTTGTGGTGATCGGCTTGTCTGGAAACATTCTGATCCAGACTTTCCCGCCCCGCTTCGCATGCCGCGTCAAAGCAACCCGACTCGCTTCAATTTGGCGCGCCGTGATCCATCCGGATTCCATCGCTTGAAGTCCGAAGTCACCAAAAGACACTTCGCATCCACGGGTCTCAGTGCCTCTCAGCTTCCGAGACTGTTTCATCTGCTTGCGGTATTTAAACTTCTTTGGCTGTTGCATCTCTCGCTATCCTTCCAAATCCATGCTCTCTCGAACGGGTGACGTCGGGCTGTTTTCCCTCTCTCGCCTCTCTCTAGAGCTGCATCGCTTCGACCGGTACCTGCTCATCCGGATCGAATTTTTCTCCCTTAAATACCCAGGTTTTTACCCCAATAAGGCCGTACGTTGTCATTGCTTCAGCAAATCCGTAATCAATTTCAGCTCTGAGAGTATGAAGAGGAATCCTTCCCTCTTTGTACTGCTCACTTCGTGCAATATCTGCCCCGTTCAAACGACCAGAAACAGTTACTTTGATACCCTCAGCACCTACTCGAACAGCTCGAGAAACGGCATCCTTCATAGCACGTCGAAAATTGACCCGACGGGAGAGCTGAAACGCGATATTTTCAGCGACCAACTGGGCATCCATGTCAGCCTTTCGAGCTTCGATGATGTTCAGGCTGATCTCTCGGCGAACGAGATTCCGAAGCTTCGCCCGAAGTTCTTCAATATCTTTTCCCTTCTTACCAATGACGAGTCCCGGCTTAGCTGAGTAGATATTGATCTTCACCTTCGCAGCAGCACGCTCGATCTCTACTTTAGAGATTCCAGCGTTTTGCAATTTAGATTTTACGTACCGACGGATCTCTCGATCTTCACCGATGTAACGAGCAATTGCTCCCTTCGTTCCAAACCATCTCGAACGCCATGTCTCGATGATTCCAACTCGAAGTCCGTACGGATGTACCTTCTGACCCATTCAATTATCCTTCGTTCAACTTACGTTTTCTAAAAACTCAAACTCTCCTGGAGAATCCCTTCTCCCTACTGAACTCTCTCCGCCCCACCCTACCCCTCAGGGGTCGGTTTGCTGTGCAAACCGGGGGTGACAACCTAACCCCTCAGGGGTGGACTCGCGTTAGCGAGGCCGGGTGACACCCTACCCCTCAGGGGTCGGTTTGCTGTGCAAACCGGGGGTGACAATACTACAGCAAGCATATACCCCAATCAATTCAGGCCTATGAGGGGTTTATTCACACCTCAAAAGCCATAAAAACCTTCTCGAAAACGGGATTCGTACTACCGAAGCCCAAGCTCTACCGTGATGTGAGAGGCACGCTTACGAAGCGGGGTCGCTCTCCCTTGAGCTCTTGGAAGGAATCGCCGCATGGTCTTTCCCATGTTTACGAAACCACCCGTAACCCAAAGATCATCCACATCAACTGAAGTCGTATGCTTTGCATTCGCGACAGCAGACTCCAGAAGCTTCAAGGTAATCTGTCCAGCCT
>JAGRAO010000039.1 GCA_020434565.1 Bdellovibrionales bacterium | reverse complement strand
GTAACAAGTGCAAATGACGTAGCAGTCTTTCTTTGGTCTCCCGATGAGCCTCAGAACCTGCGCCTCATCTGCCGCGAGGGCGACGTGCTCGGGGAGTATCGCATCAAAACGCTCTCGCCTGCCGGCACCGATCTGCAGGTCAATGCTGTAGGGGAAATCATCTTCTCTGCGGTAGTAGATAAGACCGACGCTGCTGAGCTTGGGAAGACCGCGCTATTCACCGCCTCGCTCACGACGCCGGCTCGAATTTTCGCGGTCCAAGGCGGCAGCATCTCTTCAGACCAGGGCTCGATCATTCTTTCTTCATTGAAGCTTGGAAGCAGCGAGGCACTTAATGACTCAGGAGAGGTGGTAATCTCAGCGGGAATCACCTCTCCCAACCCAAACGACGAAGCAGTAATCAAAATTCGGCTTCAAGATCAGATGCAGTGTCACGCAGACTTCAATGGCGATGGAATTGTCAATGTCGATGACCTCTTCGCCTTTCTCTCTGCTTGGTTTGCTCAAAGCATGAGTGCTGATTTCGATGGCTCAGGCGATATCGACGTGCCTGATATCTTCTTGTTCTTAACGGTTTGGTTTGAGGGGTGCTAGCTGCGGACCTGCTTTTTCATGGAGAAGGGGACAGTTCCAACTGTTCCATAGATGCAATGTCCCCATGGAGATGAAGATATTCCCCTCATTTTCCCCTTGTTGAAAGGGAATCAGCCACCTCCTCACTTTGATGCTTTCTCTGCGACGAAAAAAACATCAAACTCAAGAAAGTCGGGAGAACGTCGTGCTGATGCTCAGGCTCACGAAGAGGAGTGGTGATGTTTAGAATCTCGAATCTGGTAGTTGCCGTTGCCGTTCTATTTGTTATTCCGCAGGATCTTTTTGCTGCGAATGCAAAGGTAAAGCTGGTCGTTAAGCGGAACGCCTATGAGGTATCAAATGAGGTAGTATGCGCTGACGAAGTCGATGGGTTTAAGTCCACTCCTGGAGTGACGCGGATTGAATCTTGCAACGACCCAATTCTCGCTACTGACGGCTTTTGTACGATTGTTAGCTGGCACCTTGCAAGTTTTCATTGTGATGTGTTCGCGGGTCTCGATGGGACTGATTTGCAGCACGCGCTTGAGCTTCAAATTGATGCGGAAAGTGGCTCCGACCACGCTTCAAACCTGCATTCGGTCGACAATATCGGCTGTCTCAACAAAATTAAATGCGGCTACTCGCGGGGTTGGCTTGATACCGATGAGTTAGCTGGAGTCCAAGAGGTTGAACTTGCTCCTGGGGCTTGGTGCGTAAACTCAACGAGTGAGATTTACTGTGAATCTGAAAGAAGCGGGTGCGACCAAGATGGTGTGGATTGCACATACAAAGTGAAGTGTATTCACAGAAATAACTAAGGAGTAGAGCGATGCGACGACACGATTTACGGTTTGCCTCAGTCCTCTTCCTCTCAACAATCCTGGCACTTTCGGGTTGTGGAGGGAGTTCTCATTCAAACGATGGGATAACATTGCGAGTGAAGCCGAATAGCCTCTTCACCTCAGAGCTCTCCCTTCCCCCGAGCGAGCATCCTGCCTCAGGTTCGAATCCGCATTATCTAACCCCGAGAGAGTGTGTGAATAATTTCCCCGAGAGCCGTTGTAGGGTGCTCTACCACGATCTCGCAACGGTACGCTGCCACGTAAGGTCGGAAGGTGGTCTTACAGAGCTCACCACGAAGTCCTTGAGCTCGAGGGAGAGTTATGATTGGACTTCGATTGATTCGGGTTGCATTTCAAGTATCGTATGCGCAGCTATTCACGTGCATCCAAACGGCGACCTGCCAACTTATGATCTTCGTGAGGTTTCCAGCTCGCTCAACGTTCCCCTTGCGGAAGAATGTGTTACTTTCGGCAGTACCATTGATTGTCGAACCGACCCCGTCGACTGTGATGAAGACGGCTTTGATTGTAGTTACACGCTTAGCTGCACGCATAGGCGAGCGTAGTTTGGGAAGAGCGCCTAGAGTCGACTCCTCCCTGATATCAATGGAGTTATGGAACAGTTGGAACTGTCCCATAAATCTTTAATCTTGAGGTCTCGATGCACACGGCCCCCTGTCTTTGTCCATCACACGTATTTAAGCATTGCGCGATTCACACCGTAGTTTCAGCGACTCCAAGCTTTGTCTTTGCGGTGATGTTCGGATGGAACAGCTGGAGTCAGATCCTTGGAATGATTATAGGAATTATAGCTTTTCTTATCTTTGCCTGGCTTGTTCATCTCACCAGGCCAGTTGTCCTTATCGATAAATCTGTAAACGCCTCGCGTGCTTTTCGACTCACGAAACAGATACGTCTCATTCACGCGATGGTCGCGCTACCGAGCATGGCATTGCCCCCTCCTTTTAGTGCCATAATGCTTCCGGATTTCTGGGCTGGTATCCTAGCAAATTCGTTTACTTCAATGTTGGGCTTTCCAGACGCCATTGGTTATCGCCCCATGGCAGAAATTTCTCAGCTCTCCTTGCCCTCTCAGGCATTGGTAGCGACGTTTGTTGAAGGGTGCATTCTCGCCGGAGTCATGGTTGTCTTGTTCTTGGCGATCTGGGCTGTGCTCTCTCTCTACAAAAAAGTGTGCCGATAGACGGAGGTGTCTCCTTTGTTTTCGTCGGCGAGAATAAATCTATTATGCCCTCTGATACATTTACGGTCAGGAAGACGGAATTCCGGGAACAGAGAGTTCTCCATAAGGATCATCGTGGTTTCTGAGCACGACCTCCGCCACTTTATACCGTTTCTCGGCGAATCCCTTTGCTGTGTTTCTCATCTCCTGCGTGATCAGTGCTGGATAGGTCTCCAGGAGTGCTGCAACGAACTCTGAGCCCCAGAAGAGAAAGGAGAGCTCGTTTGGTTTCTCGAGTTTTGAATGTATCAATTTCCTTAGATCCTCTGTGAGGAGTTCTGGCCTTGCTATCGCTGCCTGGCAAAGTTCTGGAATGGTAGTGCGATAGAGAGAAGAATCCCATTTCGTCATTATCCTTAGAGCTCTCTGACAGAGAAGTTGGACCGTCTCTTCACAAAGGAGGGTAGGAACTTTTGCGATCAATGTCTTCGCTGTCTCCAAATTGGACTCCCAATTCCTCAATGATTTTTTGGGAAAGGCGAGTCGATTAATGATCGTATAGAAATGATCCTGAGAGAAGAACTCGGGGACAAGATCGGCCACGGTTTCAATTGGAGTTTTCCAGAGAGCGAGTGTTCGAAGGGGCTCATCATCGAAGAGAAGTGGACCAACTTTTGCCAGCTCAAAAAGTTTTGATGCGTTTGAGTATGATCCTCTTGCAAACGGACGAGAGTTTTCTCTCGCAGCCGAACGAAATTTACGCTCGAGCGCATCTCGAGCTTCTGGGGTGCTCCGCAATTGTGGGGGGAGTCCGTCTGTTATCGAGAGAGGCGGATTGCTTCCGTCACAGGCGTGGAGATAGCTCTCTATGAATCGCGTTGTCTCGGACGGATCGCGCGCGAGAGCCATTTTAAGCCACTCATCGTGAGCCCGCTCAGCGAAATCCTCTGCATAGCAGGAGACATGGAAATGTGTATATTCGGATCGGAGATCAACAAAAAAAGACAGGAGGGCTGAGAGGTTCTCGCGTTCCTTCATAAAGTGAGCTTGAAAGCAGGTAGCTGCGAGTGGTTGAAAGAGGTGCTGAGTGCCCAATTCTGTACGTGAGCAGAGGATCATTCGAGTGATCGACTGAAACACTTCTGGTCCAGAAAAATGGGGAGTGGCAGTGATGAGTTCTGAGAGTTTTTGGGAAGTTCCCCTGAGGAGTTGACCCGCTAAAACTGAAGGGTGGCACACCGCGTGGGCCCAACCTTTCTCGAGAGTCCCGAGTATCTCGAAAAAGTTGTCTTGGGTAATGCGATTCGGGTCGATTCGCACAAAACCATCGAGCAAGACCATCCCTTCCTGTGGAGTTCTGGGATAATCCCCCGGATGTAAAAGCCGCCGCACAAATTGATCGCTTTCTTGAAACATAGAAACCCCCTGGCAACTCGGTGCCTGCAAAAGAATGAGCAGTGCAGTTCCGCAAAGAATAATATGCTATAAAATAGCACTATGTGATTTACTAAGAAAGCAAGAGGCATCCCGAAAGGCGTTCGGCAGGGTTTTCTGGTGAAAAATAGGAAAAGTCGTAACTGTCACGCCTTTAGAGGCCGCTCATGGCGGTGGCTATTCTGCTGTTGATTAGCGGCAGCCGAAAAAGGTGTGGGAGGAAATGGGTTCTGAGCGCTCTCAAGACCGGATTCTTGGCGGTAGCTATAGAGGTAATCCGGCTAACCAGCTTGACGGTGCGTTTTCCAGCTGCGAGTCTCTCGGCGGCATATTCTGGCAGGGTGCCTTCGTTGCATCGTCTTGCAAAGCGGATTGCGTCTTCTATTCCGAGGTTCATGCCGCGACCGCCGAGCGGAGAGTGAAGGTGAGCGGCGTCGCCCCCTAAAAAAATTCTTCCGACAGAGTATCTCTCAACGAGCCGGTGGCTCACAAAGAAGTCGGTCTGCCAGAGGATCTCACCGACCGAAACCTCTTTGGGGAGCTGTTCTAAGACTTCGGGTCTATCAGCCGCTATTCGGTACACATCTCCTGAGATACGCATTATGAAGACCATCCCCGAAGGCAAAAAGATCACATTCGCGTCCGGCTCATCTAAATTCCAAGCAAGTTTTACATCAGCGAGACTCCAAGGGTGAGTTTCGCGGTGTCCAGAAAAGTTGAGTTCGAGCTGATGCCGAACGGTGCTGTGGGAGCCGTCTGCTCCAAAAAGGTATCGGTAGTTACCTGTTTCTCCATTTGACAGCTGAACTGATACAAATTCTCCCTCATCCTTAAAAGTCTCAAGCGCTACCCCACGCTCAACAGAGATACCGAGTTGGTTGAGCCTTTCTTCGAGCGTCTCTTCAGTTGAGTGCTGGGGATAGACGAGGATAAATCGGTACTGATGATTTACGCGAGAGAACTCTACTCGCCACAAGAGCTCCTTCCCTTGTCGAAAGCTAATCCCGTACACTTTTCGAGCTCTCTCCAAAAGCCGCTCTGTCACACCACTTTCCTCAAGCAGTTCAAGGCTTCGGGCGTTGATCCCAAGCGCTCGAGACAGTCCTGAACGAGAAGTTTCCTTTTCTAAAATTCGAACCGGCACACCAAGACGGGTGAGCTCAATTGCAGCAGAGAGCCCGGTTGGACCGGCACCTGCGATCAGAATCGAAAGAGGGGAGTCATGCATAGCGTGGCAAGTATGAAGAGGGAAAAATGAGAGGGGAAGAGAAAAAATCTTTAAGTCCTTGCTGTCGCTATCGTGGGATATTGAGCCGAAGTCTGGCGCTCATGGCAGCTTGTGGTATCGTTCGCCCTTTGACTTTCCGTTAGTTCGATTCACTTATTGGAATCGTGAAGTCTGGCGCAATTTACATTCAAAAGGGAGAGGTCATGACAAATATCGCAAAAAATACGATCTGCCTTTGGTACGTAAATGAGGCCGAAGAAGCCGCTCGTTTTTATGCGGAAACCTTTCCAAACTCGAAAGTTGAAGCGGTGCATTGTGCGCCGGGAGACTATCCTTCAGGTGAGGAAGGGAATGTGCTAACGGTTCATTTTACCGTGCTCGGTGTCCCTTGTCTCGGGCTAAACGGAGGACCTGCGTTCACGCACAACGAGGCTTTCTCATTTCAGGTTGCCACTGAAAACCAAGAGGAAACTGATCGCTACTGGAACGCTCTTGTGGGAAACGGGGGGCAAGAAAGCGAGTGTGGGTGGTGCAAGGACAAATGGGGAATCTCTTGGCAGATTACACCAACTGCTCTTACCAGGGCTTACACGAGTCCGGACCGTGCGGCGGCCAAGCGTGCATTTGAGGCTATGATGACGATGAAAAAGATTGATATTGCCGCGATCGAAACTGCGTTTCGAGGGGAGTAAACGCCCACCTTTCCTTCGGAATCTTTGCCACTTACGAAAATTCTGGAATTTCTTCTCGAAATGGGTAAAACACCCACTTTATGGTAGCATAACAGTGGGTGTTTGCTCGAAGGCATCTCGTAGGTTTTCGGCCTCCGACCTATCCAAACTATCACCAATTGAAACCCTTTTCCCGATTGAGGCAACGCGACATGAGACAACTCCTTCCGGCCCTTCTCCTCTTTCTTTGTTTTGGAATTACTGGAGTGCTTCAAGCACAGAGTGAAGAGGAATCTCCTCAGTTGTTGGAAGCTGATATTGTAGAAGCCTTGGCAGCTGTCTGTCCCTGTTCCATTGACTCTGAAGAGCAGGAGCAAGATGACGATCTCTCGGCCGGCGAGTGCCTTCGCAAGGCGCTCAGCCCTGGGAGAGTGAAGAATTTTATCGAAACGCTCCAGGCGCTCGGACTCACCGATATCGAGTCAGCAAATGGATTCTCTCGGAGTCTTCGTGATGAGCGTGGCGAATGTCGAAAGGCAGCCAACCAGAACGGAAACAAAAACAAGAATAAAGGCAAGAAAACGAGATAGCTCGGCCTTCCGTTCAGCTAGTAAACCGGATCCCAAATGACGATATCTTCAGCCGCGGGAGCGATTCCTTGACTGAATCGCTCGAGCACCTGTGTGCCGTTGAGTCCCCAATTTTGGTCTGAGAGCTCTTCAAAATAGCCGCTCTGCTTTAAGTAGTCCTGAATCGGGTGGATGTATTGCTCTTTGACGAGTTCGTAGAGTTCCTGAGAGAGGATTTTCAGTGTTCTTCCATCAAATCCGCTTTCAACTCCAGACATAACGACTGCTCCCGATTCGCGTGATGGAAGAGTTGAATCGAGAAAGACTCCGCGAATTTCGGGAACAGTTACTCCGAAAGTGTTTCTGATCTGCTCGAGCGCAGAAGCGGTATCGACGACAACGGAGGGGTATCCGACTTTCATGTATTCGCCACTCTGGTCAGATCGATAGATTCCGTTTTTCTCCCGTTTCTCTCTGAGTTCCATCCCGTACTCTTGAATCACCTGAGAGAGAAGTCCTGCTCCTTCGGCTGTCGTGACTCTTCCAGTTGAAAGATCAAAGGTGCGTCGTGCGTCGACAAACTCAGCGATTGTTTCAAACTGATCTCTGAGTCCTTCAAACTGAGGTGCAAGCGGTTGAGAAAGTTGGGAGACAAGTTCCCCAGCAGCTTGGGCCTGGTTTAAGAATTCAGAAGCGATAGAGCCAATGAGTGAATCTTCAGCTCTCGAAGCGAAACTCGACTCAGGTGAGAATGTGTCTTGCTGAACGTCAGGAGAGGCTTCGGCTGATGGCCGAGCCTGTATCGCTTTCTCAATCATGATTGTACCCCCGGAAAGAAAACCCTTGAAACAGTTATGGTGGGAGAATCTTCGGGGATTGATAACAGAGATAGCTTCTTGAATACGTTGAGATAGTGTCGAAAATGGTGAGCTGAGAGAAACAGAAGGAGGGGAGTCGGGAATCGCCATTTCCCTTTAACAAAAACTCCCACATCCCGCCTGAGGAAGACACACTCAGACTTGCAGAGGCTCGTGCCTTAGATCCGCATCAGTTGGCAGCAGAGACCTGCTTTGTCATCAGCTCACGCAGACGAGCCGCGCAAGCCGTGAGGTCCGGAATGTCACTTCCGTTGAGAGCGTTCGGGAGTACCTCACGCGCCAGCATCCAGCTCGGCATGGCTCCGAAGATGATCTCCTGGGGAGGAGCCTTTTCGGAGTCGGGCTTGATGTCGAAGAGCCACGCCATGTAGAGCGAAGCAGCGTTGACATCGTTGACGCCCGAACCGCGCATGAGCCGGTGCTGATCGGGAGACCACGATGCGACGAGCGAACTCATGGCGTCGTAGTCTGCGAACTCGTAGTTCCTCGAGAGGAGATACCGACTGAGGAACCCGATTCGAAGCCCGTGGGCAGTTCTCACGCTCGACCACTGGGGCTCTCCGGGTTGGCGAGTCGCCATCTGGAGAGCTTGGCCGCGCACGAACTTGCCCATGAGATCAAAGTCCATCGCGAGGCTCCGCCAGTAGGCGGGGGCGACGCTCGAAGAGTTCCGTTGTGCTCTCATCGAGTAGACGATCGAAAGCGCAGAGAGCGCGTTCGAAGCTTCGTCGAGCGAGTAGCTCTGCGGAGTCCTCATCTGCAACGCATCGGCGCGAACACCGGGAGTCGGCACTCGCCCTTGGAGAGCGAGCAGCGCTTCGCGATGGTTCTGGCCGTAGCGCGGGACGATTCTCATGTCGTTCGTGCGGGGCAGGTTCTGGGCGAGAGCGCTCAGAGCCTGAAACTCGTTGTCGGAGAGGATCTCTCCGCGACCGAGCCCCTGAAGGACATCGTTCAGGTACTCGGCGAAAAGGGCGACGATGCGACCCTCCGCCATCCAGTCCTGGTACGGTGACTCGTCGAGATCAGGATCAGCGCTGGCCCTCGGGTCATCCGAGAGCGCGACCGCCCACACCTGAAGCTGCTGCATCACGGAGAGGATCGGTGCGGCGTAGGCATTGCGATCACGCTCCGCGATCGAGGCGCGCACCGCGGGATCTTCCGGGGTGTACACGAGCCGCTCGGGCTGGGACTGGGTCGTCCGCTGAGCGCTCTGACAGCCGGTGGCCGACAGTGCTGCGGGCACGACGAGGAAAAGAATCAGACGGGTAAACGTGTTGGATGAAAACATGCGTTCTCCTTATTGTTTCGTATAACCACGAAGTGGTCATGGGTGCGGGTGTAAGAGATGCGGATCCCTGAAAACACTTTCCGAAGAAGTGCCGTCAAGGATCCACATCTCGTTCCGACCGAGAACTCGAGAGAACACAAAAACCGTGTGGCGATTCCGACTTCCCATATGAAGGAGATAAAATGAGCAGCTCCTTCTCAGCGCTTTAAAAACGTGGGCACTCGCGCACGATTCCCGCGAAAAAGGAGAAAGAAACAAGGTAAGGGGTTGGAAATTCTTACTCAAAAAAATGTGAAGAGCTGACTCTGAGAGGGAGTAGACGAGAAAAGGTAGAGAAAGAGATGACTTAAACACCTTTTTCTTTACCTAAAAGTGCACCCCAGAGGCTTCCCTCGGGGGCACACGGAGCTCCATGCGCCACTCTCAAACAGAGCAGAGAGGTGCGCGATCATCACGGATTCGCGATGTAGTCGGCCGGCGGGTAGGGCCACTGTTCGGGGGGCAGACCGAGCTGCGCCGCCTCCCAGTTCTCCTTCCACACCGCCTGCTGGAACGCGAGCGAGGACAGAGTCTCGGTGACCTGACCAGCCTGCTGGGTCGTGAAGCCACCACCACCGCCCATCGGCATTCCTCCGCCACCACCCGGACCGCCGTCGGGGTAGCGCACAGAGACCGAAGAGCGCCTGCCATCGTCGTGCGCGATGTCCTGGATGTTCAGGATCGCCTCGGTTCCCTCGCGCACCGACGCAACACCGGTGAAGACGCCCTTCATGGTGTTGAGGTAGGCCTGCGAGAGCTCCAGCTGACCAGCCGTCTCGCGGATGGTGTCGGTCTGGAGTCGAGAGAGCGCGATCGCGCCAGGGGAGCCGTCCTTGTTGATGATCGGGACATACACAGCCGAACTCGAAACGAGGGGGGACACCGGATCGTCCGGATTGATCCCCTGCGCCTGGAGCTGGGCATCCGAGGTGAAGGGGACGAGGTCCCGCTTCCTGACGTCACCACCATTGGTGGAGACATCGTAGATGGAGCTGCAGCCCACGCTCGTGAGCATGGCGCCACAGAGACCGGCGAGGCCGATCATTCGATACGACAAGAACCTCATGGTGGTTCTCCTTTCTTTGAGCGAACTTCTCAGGGCCCTAACGTTTTCTGAGGAAATTCACCCGACGATTTTTGCGCTTCACTGCGCTAAGTTTCGAGGGCCAGCACAGAATTCAAGAACTAAATACTGTACTGGCACTCGAAACGATCGACAAAAGGAGCCAACTGACTAACCTTTATAAGTCATCTCTTTCCCATATGAATTTGAAGATCAAGTGTTGATCACGACAAAGAACTTGCGTGAGGAGCACAATGCTATGCCACGGGATAGATCCCGCCCAAAGCCCCACAGCACAGCGTATCAGCCGCTTAGAGGTAGTCAAAAAAAATGATGGAAGCGCTAAAAGCCCGATATATGCAAAGTTTTTGAGTAAGGATCAGCTCGGTGTTACCGTTTGGGGTCCCGTCTTTCCGACGCACGGTGGGCCGTGCCTGGAACGTTCTCTTTACATTTTTTCTGAGTAGACAGGAGAGATGCGCTGGTAACTGCGCTTCTGGTTTGAAATCGAGCTTCTGGATTGTCCTGAAGCTCGCCACTAGGTTTGGCCCGTCTCGAAAACGAGAGGGCCCCAGCATGAAGGAGACACAACCGTGCGTCACTTTATCGCATCACTCTTGATCTCGGCGAGCGCATCGACTGCTCTCGCCCAGGAGGCGGATCCGCCGACTCCTGCCCCGGAAATGGAGGTGACCTCCGTTCCGGCCAATTCTGCTGTGGCGGAAGCTCGTGTGCTTCCACCGGTCAAGGGCATCGTCACTCCCGAGAACGAGCTCAAGATCACCGTGCCGACTGAGACCCTCATGGCTCTCAGGGATGCGCCGAGCGATCAGGCCTTCCTGGTTGCCTCGGCCACCATCGATGGCGTTCCGGTGAACTTCCAGTACTCGAGGGACAATCTCCCCGACGAGATCGGACTCGAGGCGACTTTGCCCCTCTCAGTGGATCTGGGTACACCGCAGGTCGCGATCATCGGGAACACTGCGGGAAACGATCCTCGTGAGGTTCCGGTCACGACTCGCATCTACGATGCTCGTCAGGCCCCGTTCGAGTGCGAGCCCGGCAAGACCTGCATCTGGCGTGGTGAGGCAAAGGCCTGCCACGAGAGTGTCGTCGTGGCACCGCCCCCTCCGATGTGGGCTGCCGAAGTCGACACCTCGATGTACCCGGCTGCTCACTTCGGAGTCCATTCGCTCGCTGCGAGCTCTTGCTGCGACGACTGGATCTTCGAGCGCTCGGGGACGGGTCGGATCTTTTCGGTGTCGGTGGCTGCTCCGTACTATGTTCAGCAGCAGCCTCCGATGAACCCCGGCTGTCCCGGTGGCGGTGGTGACTGACCGCAGGGCTGCTGAGTGCTAAGCGGGCACTCGGTAGCGAACCCCAGCCCGGACCTCGTTGTTCGGGCTGGGGCTTTCGTTAGACTCCTTTCTTTTGCGCTGGCTTCGTTTTCTTCAAAGGTTTTCGCGCCTCTATGCTACCAGCGCATCTCTCCTGTCTCGATCCTCTCCTGATTCTTCAAGTGAAATGTTGATTGACCTGTCTCGAACGCCTACTTCGCAGAGGACGGGGAATGGTGTGGGACTTACTTGCTTGATCGGTTCGCGAATGGCAGGGGCTCCCCTTTGTGGTCGGAAAGCTGAGCAAGCGCGAGTGATTCCTCTTCCTGGAGCAACCGCTTCTCGTGTTGGCGCTTCGCTGTCTCCAGCGTTTCTCCGCTTCGCCGAATAAATTCTGATGTCGCTATAGTTTCGGTTTGGCTGAGAACGTCATCGAGCGAGAGCTGCGCCAGCGAGGGTCGGACTCGCTCATACTCATTGAGTGATTGATCGAGGCGAGAAGTAAAAGTTGATGGACGGACGAGAACATAGTCTTCTTCCTCATACAATCGCACCAAACGTTCACGTTCATTATCAAGAGCAGTCGTAAGCGGGTCTTGTTGAGGGAGTGGAACTCTCGTAATTGTAACACTCTCTGATGAACTTAACGCGCCCGTACCATCTGAAAGATCGTTCAAGGCAAATCGTACTACCCGGGGTCGATATCTTGTTGAAGCTGAGTTGGCGCCCTCGGCGATAAAATCAGCGGTACTTGTGGTGTCTATAGCAGCGAGGGCCTCATTGAGGGTCCCAGTGCTGACTGGTTTTCGCGCCGAGTTCTGAAGAGTGTCGAGTGCATCAACAACTGAAAATCTCCGAATGGGAATCTGGGCAGTGCCTGGCAGATGATCGATGTCAAAATAAGCATAGTCACTTTGAGAGAGGACTGGATTTGGAGTGAGTGCATTCTCTATCGAAAAATTTGCCAACCTTACTGGCACCGCAGTTTCGGGCTGAGAAGGAGTTATGCCTGCCAAAGCTTGTTCAATTGAAAATCGAGAGAGAGTAGATTCAGTAGTATCTGCGGTCGAGGTAGTGTCGTTGGAGAAGAGGTTCCGGATTGAGTCTTCGAGAGAGAACTGAGCAAGGATTGAAGGGCGTGGAGCCGCCACGGTAACTCGCGGACCTTGGAAGTGAGTCTGTCCGGTCGAAGCCACATCTGAGTCGACAAGGAGTGCTGGTTCCTCACTTGGATCGCTCTCCGGGACAGGCGATAGGCTGTCGTTTTGCGTAAGTCTTTCCGCAGCTCTCGATTGCCAGTCGCGCGCCGCGCTCAAGGTTCTCCGAGAGAAATCGCTCACGCCCTCAGCTAGGCTCGCTCCAAATGCACGGGAGTTCTCACGATAGCTCTGCAACCGCTCTCCAAGCGCTATGCGCGCTGGCGCAATCTTCTCTTGTAATGTTTGAAATGCACTTCGAAACGCTGCTGTTCTTTCGCTGATATCAAGCTGGGCGATCGGCGCTTCGGCACTTTCGTCCTCAGAAATTTTGTCAGTGACGCCCACGTCGCTCTGAGCGATAAGACGCTCTTCTGGCTGACTCGGGTCTACCGCATCGGCGACAGGAGTAGGCTCTCTTTCTGGTAAAATCTCTTCAGGAAGAGCGGGGCCTATTGAACCACTATCAACGAGCACATCACCTGAGTTGTCCTCCGGTAGAACCGGAAGTTTCGGGGTATCGCCACTTAAGTGGCCGCCCATCGGAGAAACCGTGCTTTTGTCTCTTCCTATCGGAGATGTGAAAGCAACTATCCCGATAACTGCGGCAAGTGCAGCCCAACGAAACTTTGGGGTATGTCGCACTATTCGAAGAGGCCGCTCAGCAGCTTCTTCTGCCTGTTCCGGCTCGGCTACGACTTCCTCTAACGATACTGGCCCGCCTTTGGCGATATCACTCTCAGGACTGAAGAATCGATCGCTCGGAAGATCCAAGCGCGACTCAGGTGATATGGGAGAGAGCTCTCCAAAGTACGGCGCAGGTGTCGGCTGAATCTCAGAAGCCGCAATCGGCGCTCCGGAGGCAGCGACAAGTTGAACTGGTGAAAGTGCTGAAACGTGAGGCACAGTCGATCTGTTTGTGACTCTGTCATCTTCAGAAGACGGTGCCTCACGCACATTCAGCGGTGTGACAGATGGGCGAGGAGAAATCTCTACGTTCTTTGGCCGGGCGAGAGCGCTTATCGTGAGCTCTACGGGTGTTTCAGTTGGGAGAGAAGGAGTCACCGCGTCCCGTTTTGTCTGCTGTGCAAGCTCCTCTCGTTGAAGATGCCGTTCGCTTTGGCTTAATCCGCCGATAGTGAGTTCGGTCGGGACCCACACTGGAGCAGCAACCAGAGGGAGAGAAATTGAGCGCTCCGGTTGAGATGCGGCTTCAACGTTTGGCTCTCCGGAAAAATTCGATGGAAAATCTTGAGCGGAGATCTCCGCAGCCTCTACAGCCGGACTCGATTCTGGCGCGCTTGTTTTAAGAGCTCTTTTCGGTTTTGTACGGGGAGGCTTTGGTGATGCGGGGGTCTGCTCTCCTTCTGGAGTGATAGTGAGTATTTCCTGTTGAGTCGACTTGGCATCAGGAGATTCGGTCGGGAGAGTATGTAACGCAATTGGTTCAAAAGGTATGCCGTGCTTTTCGACTGCATCGTTCACAAGACCCGTAAACGCAGTCGCAAAGTGTGCTCTTCGAGTATCGGTAGCTGCGCGCTGGAGGAAGGAATCGAGTGCCGCTCTATCAGGGTTTGTTTCATTGAAGGATGAGTTTACGGCGTCGAGGGCTTCAAAGATGCACTTCAAGTTCGGATCGTTTGGAAGAGCGCTTCCGTAACGAACTCTTTCGTATAGAGCATTCAGCTCAGTCGCGAGGACCTTTCGAGCAGATTTTACTGAATCTGAAAGAGAAGGGGCAGGAGCTGGAACCTGTGCGGTTTCTCTTAATGGCGTAGCTGGAACTTCGACGTTCGATGCTGTTTTCTCTGGCGCAAGTTGTTTCGGCGCAAATTCCCTTAAGTGAGAAACAAAGTCCTCCACTGTCTCAACGAGAACAGCAGCCGTCGAATCTCTCCCGAATTCATGTTCAAACGATTCTTGAATCGTTTGAACTTCACACTCGATCTCTTCGAGGGTGTCTTCGAGAAGTTGTCGGTTTGTCCCAACTGCATCAATAGCCTCAGAGATATAGCGGTGAGTGTTCGAGAGGAATGAACGGAACTGAGAGGTGAACGTTTCACCTTGTGATCTGGTGCGTTGATCGTTGACCCATCCCGCAGCGACCACTGCGAATTCCTGGAGGTTTGATCGTTGCTCTTGGGCACGAAAGAGCGATGCGTCAGCTCCAGTTGGTGCGGACACTTCTGGCGCATGTCCAGAGGCGTGTTTTTCGTGATGTAACCCCATCGACTCGAACTTCTGTCCTCTTCTTAAAGTGCTGAAAATTCCTGATAAAAAGCGGACCCCAGAGGGTAAGAGTCGTGAAATTCTTAGTCAAAAATATCTCAGACTCAGAGAGGCGAATGGTCGCCTTCCGTGAGGACTGAAACTATCCTGAATATCTTTGGGACTTTATCCGGGACTACCAGAGGTCTATCTGTCCGTGAGTACCAGAGTTACTGGGCCATCATTTCCAATGGTGACCTGCATATACGCTCCAAACTCCCCAGTTTGGACCGAGTTGAGCGGATAGCTCTTCAGCTCTTCAACGAATTGGTCAAAAAGAAGGGAGGCCTTTTCAGGTTCAAGCGCAGAGAAGAAATCGGGGCGTCTTCCCCGATCCGTTTGGCCGTACAGGGTAAACTGTGGAACGGCGAGAATCGAGCCGTTTATGTCGAGCACGGAGTGGTGGAAGCGTCCTTCGTCGTCAGGAAATATCCTTAAGTGACAGATCTTTTCTGCCATTTTTTTAAGATCCGGTTCAGGATTTTCTTTTCCAAATCCGACCAAGAGATTCAGGCCCTGTTTGATTTCACCTATGGTCGTTCCATCAACTGAAACCTCGCTGTGCGTGACCCGCTGAAGTACGACTCTCATATGTCTCTCTCGGTGGCGAGCTTTCCGAGGTGGCAGTAGCGGGTTCCGGGAATCGAGACCGGATATGCGGCGCGTCCGATGACTACTCCTCCGTAGGGGGCAGTGTACTCCTGAAGGAGGTTTCCAAAGCTATCGAAGGTTTTTGCGACTATTTGATTTTCTTCGACGTGCTCCAAAAGTTTAATGTCTGTGTCGAGAATCCCTCCACCTGTCGTTCGGAGCCATTTTGAGGACTCACACACAAGCGGTTTTCGTGAATGCTGAACGTCACAGTCGAGCATGTTGAGGTGTGCAAGAATGTTTCGAAGCCCAATTTCTCCAGCGTACACCATACTCCCTTGAATAACGCTCGGATTTCCGGCCTCAAGCGTTACGGCAGGAACACCTTGATTGAGGGCGACTGAACGAAGCGTGCCGCTTGAGGTAGGGGAGTGCAGAATAATCTCGGGATCGAGCAACAGCGCCAGAGTCTTTGACACCTCATGGTCGAGATCGACTCGCACGTAAAGTGAGTTCAGGCGACCAGCACTCGCAGTATGGATATCGATTAGGTACTCAATCTTTGGCAAAAAGGTGGAACAAAAAGAACGGGCATATTGTTCTGAGGGTGTCCCGTCTTCAAGACCCGGAAAGGTGTTGTTGAGGTCGACCCCATCTGTAAAAAACCGCGTTCCCATATCAAATCCCGGAACGTTTACGACCGGCGCGCACAGCAGCGAGCCACGGAGCTCTTCCAGATTTATCCACTCGAGAAATCGGTGAATGATCTTAATCCCATTCAATTCATTTCCGTGTACCGCGGCAGTAATCCCGACGACTGGTCCGTCGTGTTTCCCGCGGGCGACGACGAGCGGTATACGAAGCGCTGAGCCCGTAGCTCGGCCATAGATCGGAACAAGGAGATTCGTGCGTCGGTTTTCTGGATAACTCCGCGGATCTATCGCTATCGGAACGACTTGCTTCGGCAAGGTGTCATAGACGAGCACGGGTTCTGAAGGAGATTTTTTTCTAGTTACCGACATGACGCACTCAATTCTCAAGAGGTTCCGTCAAAATAGCGCAATCTGCCTCACTTTGACCAGTCGGGACAGACTATACTCAAGCGTTAAGAGAAAAGAATTGAAAGATGATTACCTATTGGAGTGGAACTTCGAGAAAGCGAGCAAGAGCGGCTTCTATCTTCTCTTCTGTAAGAGGCTGAGACAGACCGACTCCTTCCACTCCGGAAAGAGCTTGTGGCAGACCAATAACGAGAGAATCCTTTCGTTTGCCTTCTCTGAGTTGATCGTAAAACTGTCTTTCTGTGATGACTTTGTTTCGTTCCTCGAGTTCGGAGATCTCATTCAGGAGACGGATTGGAACTCCCATTGAATCAAGAAGTCGCGCAAAGAGAATAGTTATTGATCGATCTTCAAAACAGATCGCAACTGGCGCTGACTCTGATGATAAAAATGCAGGTGCCCGCATGTTCTCTAAAACCTCTTGGTCCCTCTTCAGCCTCGTAAACCCACTCTCTTGAACTATGATGATGTTTTTCTCGGTTGCGCTCCGCCTATTTTAGAAGGGGAGAAATTAAGAAAAGGCAAGATATTAAAGGGGGTTATCAGAGGCACAGCTCTTTAGTCGCGACTCGCGAATGCCAGTTTCGGCCACGAGGGCAGGACCCAAGAGGCCTCAGGCCGAAAAAGACGGCGTAACTGACTAATGGAGCAGTGTCTGATAAGGTGTCTTTCGCATTAGGAAAAGGCCTAGCGGGCTGTCGATGTTAAAGGAAAATTGGAGAACGATATCTCGCGTTGAGCGGCTCGGTGACTACCTCATCGTCATTATTTCCTTTTTTGCGGCGTACTACGGTCGAGCATCACTTCTTTACTGGAATGAGCACTTCGGATGGAAGCTCCCTTTCGGTGGGGAATCGCTTGCACCCATCTCTGACTACTACGTTGTGTTGCTTCTCGGGCTGCTTTTTTATGGAGCGCTCCTTCAGCTTCTCGGTGCGTACAGCAGTATGCGCCTCAGGAGTAGTTGGCAGCTTTTTCGTTTAGCTGTCGTATCTTCAGCTGGAGTTTTTCTCCTTCTCGGTTCCTTTCTCTTTCTTTTAAAGCTCGACTTAAGCCGAAGTTTCGTTGCGCTGTTTTGTGTCTTGGTCGCTTTGAGTTTAGCACTCGAGAGGTATGTCGTCCTCGAGTTTCTCCGTTTCTGGCGCAAGCGAGGGCGGAACTTTAGAAACCTTATTATTGCCGGTGTCGGTGATCAGGCAGTTGACCTGACTGCCGCAATATTACGGCGCCCAGAGCTTGGAATTCGCATCCGAGGCTATGCGGATCTTCGGGACAACTCCGAACGGGGAGAGCTTCTCAAACAGTTTCGATTGACTCTTGAAGAGGTCGGAAAAAGGACCGTCGGGAGAATTCTCCTCGGGCCTGATGCCCTGCAACAGGCCCTCCGAGACTACGCAATCGATGAAGTGATCTTCACCGATGTAATCGAAGTCATGCCTCAGATTGAGGAGTGTGTTCTCGCCTGTTCAGAGCAGGGAGTGCGAACGACTATTGCGGCAAATCTCTTTAGTATCGGGATGATCCGATCCGAGATGAGCTACTTTGGGGGGATGCCCCTGATCCATTTCGAAACGCCCCCGGGAGATCGGTGGGAATTATCTTTTAAGCGAATTTTCGATTTTTTCCTTTCGGCGTTGTTGTTGGCGCTCCTCTCGCCCGTGCTGCTTCTGATCGCTTTGGGAGTAAAGGCAAGCTCTTCTGGGCCGGTGCTCTTTGTTCAACGCCGAGTGGGGCAAAACGGAAGGCTTTTTAATCTCTATAAGTTCCGCTCAATGGTTCAAAATGCAGAGGAACAACTGGAGAATCTTCAGGACCAAAACGAGATGACCGGGCCTGTCTTTAAAATGAAAAATGATCCTCGAGTCACCAGCTTCGGTTCTTTCTTAAGAAAGTTTAGCCTCGATGAGCTCCCGCAGCTCTGGAATGTTTTCGTTGGTGATATGAGCCTTGTTGGCCCCCGTCCTCCTGTCCCCGGAGAAGTGAGTCTCTACGAAAGGCGCGACCGGCGACGGCTCTCGATGCGTCCGGGAATAACGTGCACGTGGCAGGTGAGTGGCAGAAACGACATTACCGATTTTGAGGACTGGGTTCGGATGGATCTCGACTATATTGATAACTGGTCTCTCGGCCGAGATTTTGTTCTCCTCCTAAAAACTATCCCCGCTGTTCTCTTTGGCCACGGCGCACGCTAAACCGTCTCTCCTAAGAAAATTTCTTAGTTCGCCAGGCCCCCCGGAAAAATTTTCCTCAAGTAAGCTCTCTCGGCCTCCGACTACACTCTTAAGTAGCTCAAAAGGAAACCGCCCCGAAGTTTTTAAGAGTAGTGCCATGACGGTGACCTTTATAAAAGGATCGGGCTCACAACCGGTCATCAGACAAGGAGACTCGGCGACAGCCGAAGCAGGCGCGCACGCCTCTGGGTCTTCTGCGCTTACCTCGTCACTTCAAGTTGCTCGAACAGACGCAGCAATTACTTCATTTCGTTCGCAACCCTCTGAAAGTAGAGAAAAGATTCGAGACCCGAAAGAAGCTGAAAAAGTAGCTAAAAATCTCGCAAAAAACATCCGTGAAGACGGAGACGAGGGTCTGGCGGCTCAGAGTGGCCCGCTTTCGTTGTCTGCTCTTCGAGATGTTTTCGCCTAAACAAAATCCTTGTGAATTACACCAGTTAAGGCGCAATCCCTTATTTTCTCCGAAAGCTCTTCTTCCTGTTTAAGCATTTTTGCCGACGAACCGACTTTTCTGATTGGCTTCCTGAGTTAACGGGGCAATCGCTGGCTATACCGGATGTACTCTCGATTGTTGTGTTTAGTTGCTCCGGGCGTTTTGGATGGTGGGGACATAGATGGATTCAAATTTTCCTTCCGATGAGACCAAATCGGAAAACGAAGTTGAAGATCTCGTAGAGACCTTTCGACGCACAAAGAAATTTCGAAACGAAGTAGTGTTAATCGAGGACAGCGAAGAAGATCGCATGATTATGAAAATGATCCTTGAAGGGTGCGGCTACCGTCCCCGCGAAATCAAGGATGCGAGAAAGGTTACGGCGGTAGTCGGAGGCCAGAAAATGGGGTGGGTCCCCGAAGCCTTCATCATTGACCTCGTTCTCGAAGGTTCAAGTGGCTATGAGGTGATCCGAAATCTTAAACCCCGTTTCGAGGGAAAAAGGGTTCCGATGATAGTGGTTTCATCTCTGGCAACAGATGAGGACATTTATGAAGCCTCTACGGCGGGGGCAGACGCCTTCGTAAAAAAGCCATTTACTCCGAATCAATTGTTAGAGGCCCTGGCGTTTACGCTCGAAAATATCAAGAAACCGATGGCGGATCGGAAGCTGGCGATCTATGTTAAGCGCTAAGCTCTAAGAAATACTCGTTATTATTAAGATACCGACCTCAAGCGGTACGCATAATACTTATAGAGCAGAGGCTTGTCGTGTTCGCCGTGATAGGGCGAGAGCGACCAAGAGCGTAGCCCGAGAGGGTTTTTGGAAAAAGCCCCTGTTCTCGAGCTGGGTCTGTTGTGTGCTACCCTCGGTTTTTACATTTGAGCGTATGGCTTTAGGTGAGCGAGAGCTCTGCGGGAAGTGAGCCCGCCAGAGAGTCCTTGCCAC
>JAGRAO010000398.1 GCA_020434565.1 Bdellovibrionales bacterium | reverse complement strand
GCCGGAATCCTCTTCATAGAGCGGTTGGTCAAAGTTGAGATTTCCAGTCAATGCAAGACGAGGTTTCGCGCCAAAGATCAGGTCTCCCCGGGCTGTCACTCGAACAGGAACGCTCTCAACCACAACGGCATCTCCACGGAAAACACAATCGCCACGCGGAATGTCCACTATCCCAGAGACTGAGATAAAACTTCCCGCCGGAAGCTTATACCGCTTTACGCCCTTATTTGTGGGAGTACTCGGATCACCAGAAGCCCCTTTCTCTGCGATATATTCTCGCACAGAGATAAGCGAGTGAGAGATCTCACGTCTTAGTTTCGTTATCTCACTGTCACCTAAATCTTGTCGGTTCTGTTCCATACGCTATATGAGTTGCATCGCAATATCTTGAACATGAAACTGCATATCTTGCAGCACGACTCTCCCTGCTTGCTCAAGTACAGCCCGCTGTCCTGGGCCAGCTTTGAGATAGTCGTCTGCATTTCCAAGCAGGAGCAAACAGTCTTCCACGATTCCTTCAACATGTTGCGCGACTGAAAGTGATGGCTGCTGACTATGGATGAATCCGTGGGCCGCTAGTGCAAGGTCTCCAACGGAACGAGCAAATACTCCACTCGCTGGCGGATAGAGCGACTGCAGATTATCTACCGCATTCCCAAGTGCTTCGCCGATTGAAATCTGACCTTGACCTGGTTTAGTGCCAAGCGCCTCCAGAATATCTTCTGCCGCGTGGTTTAAATCTCGTATCTGGTCGAGATCAACCGAAGCTCCAGTTGCTGCGCTAAGGAGCTGTTCTCCCTGATCGATTGCTTGATCTATTGCTTGCTCTGTTGATCGAAGAGCATTCTGAAAGGAAACCACCGCAAACTCCTGAAAACCCTGTTAGTATTGAGTTATGCTGAAGAGAGCGCCTCCGGTGTACTAAATGTGCTCAGGAGAGGAGCTCGAGAGGGGGCCCTTTAGGCAAACGCAATTTCCAGAAAATTCAAGCTCTTAAATCACCTTTCCTTCCGCTCGGGAGATAACCCAATCAGGCAAGTGGGAATTTGGCGTCTTCAAAGGAGAGAGCTATGCCCCAGTGTGCCTTGCCGCAATCCTCAGATCTTTCGAGCAGGAACAGCGTCGAAAGCCCCCCATTAAACGATCTTCAAGGCTCCGACCTCGCGACACACTCCGCACAAGAAAGAGAAGCAATGCTCTCATCTCAGGGAGCTGATGAAGCTACGTTTGATCAGCTCCTTGAAAGCATGTCTTCTAACACATCCACTCAAACTCAGCCCACCTCAGGGCCAACGGGTATGCTTGCTTCCGTACCTCCGATATCGGATGCCGATAGGCTCTTAACATCCCAAGAACTCAATCAGCTTTCAGAGTCTGTTTCCCGCGTTCTTTCCTACAAAGGCTGCACAGTTGATGAACTCCATACCGCACTCGAATCAACGACCTTTCGACAACTGGTCCAGCTCCACGACCATTTTATTGAGGAAGGGAAGGGAAATCTAATCGGGTCTATGAGCCTCATCTACGAAAATGCCGGGATGCGTTCAGAGTTTTACGCCGCTCTGGCATTTTGTATGGCCGCCAGCAGTCAGCAAAGCGCTCAACCTTCTCGCATGTGCCGAAACGAGGCACGAATCGCAATTAGTCTCGCTCTTGAAGCTGCGTCTTATTTACAGGACAACAACGGGGAAGCCCTCGCGAGAAGACTTGAGATGGTGCATGAGAGTCCAAACTTTCACTTTACCGTTCAAGCGTATGACCTCATATTCGGAGGAACTCCCGGCCA
>JAGRAO010000397.1 GCA_020434565.1 Bdellovibrionales bacterium | reverse complement strand
TTCCAACTCCTCCACCCGCAATACCGACTTGAGCAAAGAGTTTTGTGCGGAGCGGTTCATTACCCTTCTCCTCATACCGATCCGCAAAATCGAGAACCTGTTGCAGGTGGTCTCGGTGTCGCTCTGTCGCGGTCTCGTTTCCGAGAAGAGAGAATCGTGGAAGTGGAATCGCAGTCTCTCCAAATCGATCACTTACCCATGTGCGATATCGTACCTTACAAGAAAATTTCTCCACCACATCTCGAGCAATTCGTTCGTTATTTCCGAAGAAACCAACACCATTTTCGGAGGCAATGCGGTGAAGCTGCTCTCGGTGCATGTACGGCTCTATGGCCGCGCCGCTCTCCCTTAATGCTGAAATAACTTCACGGGTCTTCGTGGGATCTGCCCAAACGACCTTTTGGAGATCTCCGAGGTCAGAAAGACCCATCCGTTTCGCATAATCTGCATAGCCGTGGACCTCACGCTGAAAAGTCGGACTCAAAACGCAGTGCCCTCCAGATATGAGAAGTTGACGCATTCCGAGAGACGCTACTATCTCTCGGAGTTCCTCAGTAAAGCGAACTCCTCCGAGCACACTTGCGTGAGGAATATCTTCGGAGGCGATATTTTCAAAATAAGCAACAGACCTTCCTCCTTGAAAGGGAGCCACAAGCAGCTTGAGGGCTGCAATCTCCTGCATCGTCCGCTCACATCCAACAACATCGGATCGAGTTCCTTGCACTGTCTTCACGCATACCTCCAAACAACGATCAAAAAAAAAGCCTCCTTATCTCTTTTTGGGGGAGATAAGGAGGCTTTTCTTTGGACTCGGAATTTGCTCTTCCTACACCACTCCCTTCTCCCCCTTTCTAAGGGCAATAAGAATGAGAATGAGTGTAAAGAGAGTAATTTGAACCATTTGAATAGTTAAATTCCGATATTCACTCCCCGTTCACGGACGACCCCCGATTTCCGCCGGGATAGTATCTGCGAATGAGAATCCCCCGACCCTAAAGAGAACTCCATTGCTAGTCAAGAGGAAGATTCTCCGAACGAGTACCAGGTGAGCAAATATTTTGAGGGGGAAGCCTCGAAGACGAGCGTTTTTGAAAAATATTGATTTCCGATCGTGCCTCCGGTATCTCCAACACAGCGTGAAGGTACTCGTTTTTTCAAAACCATTTACCCCGGGACTGGCAAAGACACGGCTTCGGGCACCAGCGACTTCTCTCACTGATTCAGTTGTGGACGAGCTCCATTTTGCTCTCTGCCGCGATCTGTTTTCCCAAATTCTCGCCTCACCCCAAATTTCCTCGATTACCTGCGCGTGGATGAATAATCTCCCCTCGATTTCTGAACTTGGGCTCCTTGGATTATCTATCGACCATCCTTCGATTCGGCATGTTGTCCAGAGGGGGAGCTCATTTGGCGAACGCCTCGATATTTTTCTTCAAGAGCAATCAAACGAATCTCATGAACCGTTTCTCCTGGTTGGAACCGACTGCCCCTCGCTCTCGAGCGATCTCATTCATCAGGCCGCCCTTGCTGTACGGAAAGGCTCGCTAGTGATTGGCCCATCTCCAGCCGGTGGTTTTTACCTCTTGGGAGTCCCTCGACAGGAAACTCTCCCCTATTTAGCTGGATGTTTTGACACTCCAAATGAAGTGCAAGCGGTACGAAATCTTTTTCCAAGCCTGTCACTCGTCTTGCTGCCATTGTTATCTGATATCGATGTAGAAGAGGACCTCCTTACGTTTGTTGCGTGGGTACGTCTGGCGCGAGAACACAATGCATCACTTTCTGAGGGGACTCCATTCTTCATACCGGAGCA
>JAGRAO010000396.1 GCA_020434565.1 Bdellovibrionales bacterium | reverse complement strand
CTCACACGGAAAAGCATTTACAGCGGTCACCTCTCCACCATACGAAACAAGCACACCTTTTTCGCCACAGGTGACAACGACATTCGGAAACAGGCCTTTCAAAATAGTAAAGGCACTCTGAGCATCGGAAGCGTTCGCTCCCGCAAGGCTCCTTCCTTCAGTTTCATTACAAAAAATAAGGTCTACTGATGGAGCAAGCTGATCGAGCCGATCTCGAAAACCGTCCACAATCCAACTCTCAGAAACAGTCAGGGCAATTCGCGTGTGAGCATTTTTCGCCTCTTGAACACCAAAAAGAAGAGCATCGAAAGTCTCCTCGCTATTCGAGAGGAGATATCCTTCGATAAAGATCCACTGAGAATGGCGAATCACGTCTTTATCGACGTGAGAGCGATCAAACTTGGCCGATATCCCAAGACACGTTCTCATCGTTCGCTCGGCGTCTGGTGTGATAATGATAGCGCTCGTCCCAGTAACACCACCGGCAGCAAGGGGATTACCAAGATCAATTCCGAGGCTATCGAATTCTCCTTTGTAGTGAAGTCCGTAACGGTCGTCTCCAAGGGAAGTCGCAAACGCACATTTCGCCCCGAGCTGAGAGGCGAGGATAACGGAGTTTGCTACGGACCCGCCGCTTACGAGATGAAGTGTCCGATCACTGAATTGAGAGAGAAGATTCTTCTGTTCCTCTTCTGAGACAAGCCTCATTGTTGCCTTTTCAGTCTGAAGCTGTTCAAACTCTGCGTCATTCACCTCAAGCAGGATGTCAACAATTCCATTTCCGAAACCATAAATATCGATACTCTTCATCTCGTTTCCTCTTGAGGCATAACTCCTTCCTCGCGCAATTCACGAGGGCCTCTAGCCTATCGAGAAAGAAGGTGAATGAAAAGTGAACGACGGGAGAAAGCATAAGAGGCTGTGTACTTTCGCTCGAACATGATGAGAGAAGATTTCAAATTGAGCGACCAGGAAAGAGACTCGAAATCTAGAAGAGTGAAAGGAGACTTAAGATGAGATGAACTGTGCTGACCGTACGAAGGTATATCGCCACTCTCCTGATGGATATGAGAATCCGAAGGGATGGTACAGTACTTGAGAAATTCCTCCTAGGAGCAGCCAACTCCAGCAATGTGAGGAAGCTTAATTTCAACTCCATCACCGAACCGCATCCAACGAACATACTCAACCCCGGAGCAGTGCTGTACCTGAACGAATTCGCTCTGGCATGAAGAGACTAAACAGGTTGGATCGTAGCTCACCTGAAAACGAACGTTTGATGGCAAACGCATCCCCGGAAGGAGATCTGAGGCTGAAGCGTCAGTGATTGGCCCCTGGGAGGTCTGAGTTGTTAGTCCGAAACCAGCCGGAAGACTATCGACCTCAACAAGCGCGGCTTCAATAGCGTTCCGAGCATCGTGAAGCGTTGACTCAGCGGTCGCATAGGCTGCAGAGGCTTTATAGTAGGTAAAGCTCGTCATCCCGAGCGCACTTAATACACCGATGGTTCCGATCACCACCAAAAGTTCTAAGAGAGTAAAACCTGATTCAGCACGCATGACTCTGACTCCAAAGAGTGAAAAACAAGAGAATCTCCTACCTACCAAACTATCGTCGCAAGAAGTAAACGAGTTAAGGATTCTGCCCGAAAAAAAAGCCGCAGATCCTCAACCTTTTGGTATCTCTTCTTGGGCTCAAGCCCTAGAAAATTCTCAACTTTAGGTGATTTACTCAAATTTTATTCAAAATTACACTATCTTAGCTTTGTTTCGCTTCCGATTTTCATGAGACTCTCTCTTGAGAGTTAGGGGGGGAATTTTCTTCA
>JAGRAO010000395.1 GCA_020434565.1 Bdellovibrionales bacterium | reverse complement strand
TTTCCCGAAGAAGGATTTTTGCATTCGGCTGTCTTGCTTGATCGGGATACTTTGGTGACGCCGCATCGGCGAGTTTCTGAAGCAGAGCAGGGGGCAATGTATCGTCGCTCTTTGCGAGAAAAATGTTTGATCCTCGATTCGCACACCACGGTGGAATATTCTCTCGAAAGGCTCGGCTGTGTTCGAAGAGAGTTTCAAGTGCTCGTCGCGAGTCTCCCGATAGCACGAAATCTTTTTTGCCAATATGTGCAACACCAAATGGTTCGGTCACGCTCTCGTAGGTCAGACCAGAAATCTGCCGAAGGGTGAGTCCGTCTGCGAGAAGCGCTCTGACTGCTGCACCAAAAGACGGTCTGAGATCTCTTTCAAGACTCAGTTTCTGAGGAGGTTCACTCGGCTGGTGGTTCGGTTTCGGGCGACCTCTGAGAAGCGCCAGTGGAGAATGGTGAGCGGAACTCAGCGGGCCGTGAGCCCGTGTTTGGTAGCTCTGAGATGGGTGCATCAACCAGTCGCTTGCCACGTATTTCGAAGACACAAAATTCTGGGGGAATAGTCGCGAATGGAGGAGGGACGGTAAAGGCTAAACCGGGGAGATTACGGAACCTTAACATTCATAACGGAAAACTCACGATTCTTTTACTGGCGTCAGAGCATCTCATAGCCACGGAATAAGGGGGACGCCGAAGTGCGATACTGCCCGAAGTTTTCGCTTTTGGAAGAGAGGCGGAGACCAGCTTTTCTTCGGCGAAAAAGGAATACGCAGTGTTTCAGTTGGATTCTCGCAGTCGAGGTCGTCAGGTCGCCGCTGAAATTTCTTCGAGCAGCGAGACGGATCTGCATGGTGCTACGTTTGGGTTACCCAGACTTGCGCTGCATTGTGAGAACGAGCGCCGATATTTTCTCCCTCTTCATGAACTTAAAGCCCGAATTGATCTCGCTTCACTCGATTTTCGAATTGTTACCCAGAGTTATTTTCCAAGGGCAGTCGGGAATTTCATCCTGACCTTTGCTCAAGAACTCGATCCATCGCTCTCTATTCCAGAGAATCTCGACATCACACAGGTCCGTCTGCGCCAAACTGAATTCTCTTCTGGGGAGTTCGAGAGCTTTGAGCTTGTCGTAAAGATGAAGCATCAAGACCACGGAGCCACTGAAAAAGATGAACTTACTTTCCGAGTAAGTGAGAGGGCTTACGCGAGGCTCCTGCTTCAAGCGTGTGACGGTACGGTTATGAAAACCCGGTATTTTCTCCCTTTCTCTCAAGCAGTTGGGACTTCGTCGCCCAATCCCCTCCCGGCGTTTGCTGAGGGACTTTTGTTAGAAATTGATGTGCCGATAGCCCAATCGCTTGAAGGTGAGGTAAGCGATCTCTCAGGGCTTGGCTATTGTATCATCGATTTCGAGGTTGGAGCTCCCGAAGTGCTCGAGGCACTTCGTTCGAAAGTGCTTGAAGTTGAGCTTCTTGAGGCGGCGCTCGATATTTCAGAAGATTCTTCCGAGAAACTTGCAAAGCTCCGAAAACCTCTCAGCTGGAAGAGGCTCGCCTCGAAAGGTTTTGATGACAAGGCTCGATCTGCCCTTGCGAAGCTGATCGCTGAGCATCGAACTCGCAGGGTCGCGTAACAGGTCGAACTCTGGAGCGGATTTTTTTATTGTTTGCGTCAGGGTACAGTGTGCTGAAGCGGCTCTCGCGGCCCATCCGTATGAGAAATGGTGACGGCCGAAAGCGTGTTGTGAAGTTGAGGAGCTTCAATGTCTGAAAATCACCCCTCGCCTGAGAGAGCTTCTGATCTCGGGACAACGTCTTCTTCTCGAGGTGAAGAGGGGAATCTC
>JAGRAO010000394.1 GCA_020434565.1 Bdellovibrionales bacterium | reverse complement strand
AGTTGGCTGATCGAAATCAGCGCTCCATCCATTCCGGCTAAAAGCGAATTTCCAAAAACCGGCTTTTCCGCATCATCGGCTGTCTCATCTGGAACGGTTATCACGGGCGGCGCTTCGGTAGTCGCCTGGAAATTATCGTTTGTGCCGTCGAGTTGGAGGAGGAACTCAATCAAGTTCTCCTGATCACTTGGAGCGAGATCTTGAACCTTCGCGTGAGGGTGCTCAGGACTCGTAATGACTCTCCGTACAAAGAGCTCATCAATAGCAATATCGCTCGTTGGGACATCTGCGTACAGGGCAAGTTGAAGTTCAGACGAATTTTGTTGCAGTGGGATTTCAATAGATTGCTCCATCCATCCGGTGAGGAATTGCTCTTCAAACGTTCCGGGGAGAAGTTGAACCTCTCTCGGCTCCCCGTTTGCAACGAGGTATATCATCTCGAGTTGAGAGATCGAGTACCGAAGAGTGACCATTTTTGAACGTTCACCGGGCAAAACAGGAATCGAATCAAAGACGAGGCCCGAAGAATAATTTCGCGGCAAATACGCGAAGTGACCGCGGTGGGCACCAACAGCGAGAGTGTCCGAGATTCCCGCACCGCCAAAGGTCGTCGCGTCTTCAGCTTGATAGTCCTCTCCGCCGAAGGTTCGAAAGACATCTTCGAGGAGCTTTGCGCTCCCATCGTGAAGGTACGGCGCTGAATCCCAGAGGCCTCTCAGAGTCGGGGTATCAATGCCCGGGAGTACCTCTTCACCGCGACGCATACCGGAGGAGGATGAAACGGTGGAAACGTCATGCAGGTGACTTTCATTGAGGGTACTGTCAGTCATCTGGATACCACTGTGGCATGTCTGACAACTAAGCTGTGAATAGATCTTTTTTCCTTTAAGCGCTCCACTCGTCAGAGTTCCATCCGGATTGCGGTAGGGACTCTTTGGCATCGATTCAAGCCCGAGCGAAGAGACATACGCCGCAAGTGCATCGAGGTCGACGCTTCTACCGGCTTTCGGCGTTCCTAACGTATCCGAGGTCAGTTCAAAGTCACTATCAGACATGAGTCCGGTGCCACCGAAGTGTAACCGAATGTCGTTTTCAAAATCCTGGATCTCGTCAAAGTTTGCCGACCAGTGAATTCGGCCGTGGCCGGTACCTGACCTTCCACGAAGTTCAATAGTGTTTCTGAGACCTTCACCTCGATCGGTAAAATCCCAGGTTCTTCCGTCATGACCACCGTCAAAGTGACACGATGCGCAGCTCAAGTATCCTTCGCTGCTAAAGCGACTCGAGGCGGCATTCAGGTCTTCTGAGGCCGAGTAGAAAAACTGTTTCCCCTTCAAAATTTGAGGCGAGAGGCTCTCTCGTGCAAGTTTTGCGATAGAGATTCCTTCGACAATATTACTTGTTCTTCCATTCAAAAATTCGGCGAGTTCATAACGGGTTACCGAACGGCTGAGAAAGTTATTTACAAACAGTTGAGAGTTGCCCCCGAGCAATATGCCTTGAGGTGCAATTCCAGCAGCCAACCGCAACAGTTTCTCAGGTGTCTCTCGTAGGGTGTCGTAAAGATCAACTGCTCGATTTCCTTGCAGAGTAACAAACGCATAGTCACCTTGAGGCGAGAACTCGACTGACTGAGGGGAGTCGGCGTTATCGATATCGAGTTGAGCGATCTCTATTCCTGAATCGATATCTAGAATTGAGATAATCGAACGAGAGGTGTTTTCAGAAGTGAGGGGAACTGAACTTACGAATTCACCTCTTCGAGTGTTCATCTTCAGCGCAGTGATCCAGGCTTGTTTTCCATCAGGAGAAAGAGTGATCCCCGAAAGATAGTTCGGAACTCCCTTTCCGGAAGTGTTGG
>JAGRAO010000393.1 GCA_020434565.1 Bdellovibrionales bacterium | reverse complement strand
CCACTCGGGGGTGACCCCATCAAGCTTGTGGTTGAAAAAGAGCTCGGAAAAACGCTCGAAGTCATTCTTCCCGATACAGCAAAAGATGTATTCGGATTAAAAGACGTCTCTCTCTCTCCTGCGGAAAACATCATTCGCACGAGAGCTTCCATAGAAGATGCTCGACAACGGCTTGAATCTCTCAAAAACGCGGTCGATCGCTCAAAAGTTGAAGTGATGGAGATTGTCTCAGCCGTCGACGTTGCTGTTCAAAACACGGAAGCAAGCAGTGCGAGCATCCGAGACGTTGATGCGGCTCTAGCACTGAGTGGAAAACTTCGAGGCTCTATCGATAGCCAACCGACAGAAGCGCTTCAGGCAAATAACTTTACCGAGGCTTCGCTTGAATTGCTCAAAGGGACAGAGTAGAAACTCAGTACGTCAGAAAATCGTTATAGCTTAGAGAGAGCTCGCCTGTTCTCTTTTGGCATAGGATAATTCGAGAAATCATCTGGAGTAACCCACTCGAGCTTTTCGTGCTCCCGGCACTGTTCTCTTCCTCGCAGGATTCGGCATCTACAAAAATGGAGTCGCCACGTAAAATTCTTCTCGGTAAATTCCTCAACGAGAAAGGGAGGACGTACTGAGACTTCAACACCGAGCTCTTCTTGGATCTCCCGTTTAAGACACGAACGGATACTCTCCCCCTTCTCACGTTTTCCTCCAGGAAACTCCCATTTTCCGCCCTTCGCTGCGATTCTTTTGGCAAAGAGGTATTTCCCCTCGCGGTGAATACAGGCACAACCAACATCAACGATGGATGGCGCTGCGCTCCGCTTTCTCTTGGTCTTACGGGCACTCTGTGCAGCCCATACGTCGCGTTTTCCTGATTGGTAGTAGTCACACCCCTTTGAAAGTGGGCACTCTTCACAGAGAGCTTTCCGAGAGGTACAGAGGGCACTTCCGAGATCCATCAGTGCGTGATTGAGTTCTGCTGACTGCTTTTTATGTTTACGAAAAATACTTACCGCTCTTGGCCCAACGCCAACTTCCGGGCAACCGTAAAAACGTCCCAGCACTCGCTTTACGTTAGTATCGATTGCGGGTTCAGGTTGATCAAATGCAAACGAGACAATAGCGGCTGCTGTATAGGGACCGATGCCTGGCAATTGCTGAAGTGATTTCTTATCTTGAGGAAACTTCCCTTTATACTCTGAGACAAGGAGCTTCGCTGTACGCAACAGATTTTCGCCTCGTCGGTAGTAACCGAGACCCCGCCAAACGGGAAGAACGTTTCGCCAAGAAGCTTTAGCTAACGACGAAAGCGTAGGAAACTTTGCAAGAAAACGATTGTAAAATTCAATTCCCCGAGAGACCTGCGTCTGTTGAAGCATGACTTCCGAGACCCAAATACGATAAGGATTTTTTGTTTTACGCCACGGAAGAGGACGTTTGTTTGCGTCGTACCATTTGAGAAGGGATGGTGCAAAATCTTTCGGGCGGGTCATGGCGAGTATAGTAACAAGATCATATCTACAAGCAACTCTTCCTGAGTCCAAGACTCATTCATAGGATAGTAATAAGGCTTTTGGTCTAACCACAGAGACACAGAGACACAAAGGGCTATGTCTCGGTCTAGGTCAATATCTATGTCTGAGAGAACTAAGACTCAGATGGCTAAGGTTCTCTGTGTCTCTGTGGTTAGACCAAATGAAAACAGAGTCACGGATAGGTGCTTTTCTCTACAACCAAGAAAAGAGGGGAATATTTGTCTCTCCGCCCTATATTTCGTATAGTCGCCACTCAAAGAGATAGGCTCACCATATGTTCGACTCACTTAGCACCAAACTCGAAAACGCCTTCAAGAAAATCCGTGGCAAAGG
>JAGRAO010000392.1 GCA_020434565.1 Bdellovibrionales bacterium | reverse complement strand
ACCTCATCGGAGAGACGTGCGCGGTGGCTTTCGCCTCTGAAGTCATTAGCGACGCTGTCGTTATTCGAAAGTACTATGAGCGGACCTATGGTCGCTCCAGTAGCGTTATTCGATACGGTGCAGCCGAGACTGCTCCAAGTTCGGATCTTGCCTTAGAACAGTTCGGACTTGAGAAAGGGCGATATGTTCTTTTTGTGAGCCGCTTCGAACCTGAAAATAACCCACTCGGCGTGGTCCAGGCATATCGAAATGTTCAAAGTGAACTTCCACTTGTGATGGTCGGGGATGCACCCTATGCCAGGGAATACATTCGTCGGGTGAAAGAGCAGGCCGATGAGAGGGTAATCTTTACTGGGTTTCAATTTGGCGAGAGCTATCGCTCGCTCAGGCGAAACTGCGCACTTTACATTCAGGCCACCGAGGTAGGAGGAACGCACCCGGCTCTTCTAGAAGCGATGGCGTATGGAAATCCTATCATCGCAAACGGAACTCCGGAAAATGTCGAGGTGCTCGGTCCGTGTGGTGAGTACTATAGAAAAAACGACTTTGATCATCTCTCAGAAAAGATCCAGCATCTTCTCGACTTTCCTCAGCTTCGGTCTGAGTTGGGGGATTCGGCAAGAAAGCGCGCCCGAGAGCGGTATGGCTGGGAGGGAGTGGTTGATCAGTATGAAAGCCTCTTTCAAGAGCTTACGGGTGGGGCGATTCTTTAGCCTTTCGTGACGGTGGAGTCGGACAGATTTGGGGAGGGCAGGCGTGGCTGATTCTCATAACCTCTTGTAATTAAAATTTTTTGTCTGATTTATCGACCACCTTCTGCAATCCGGGAATCACATACCTGTCCCGTGATCAAGTGTTGAGGATGTGGTAGTCTTTCGGGTTTTCAAACGCCTTTTCTGATAGAAGGTGGTTGTCCAGAGCTTCCCGGGTGCGAGATCGTCGAGATCTCTTTGTGGGAAGTGGCAAAATGATTGTGGCTAGCTTGAGAACTGCGGAAACTTTCAGAGTAGAGACACGCACAGAGAGACTCCTGCGTTTTTGAGAACTATTGTAGAGCAGAGTTATGAGAGGAATTTCGATTGTTATCCCGGTCTATAACGAGGAAGAAAATATTGGGCCGTGCTATCAGGAGCTCGTGCCGATCGTTCGCTCCCTCGAAATGCCGTATGAACTAATATTCGTTGATGATGGCTCAAAGGATAACACTCGGCTTCGAATTGCAGAGATTGCACGTGGCGACTCGAGTGTTGTGCTCGTCGAGTTTCGGCGTAATTTTGGACAGACCGCTGCCATGGCCGCTGGATTTGAACACTCGCGCTATGACATTGTCGTTCCGCTTGACGGTGATCTTCAAAACGACCCGAAGGAAATTCCCAAAATGATTGCAAAACTCGACGAGGGATTTGATCTCGTCGCTGGTTGGCGCAAAGACCGGAAGGATCGGCTCGTTACTCGCAAGGTTCCAAGCATGATTGCGAATCGACTGATTTCATGGGCCACCGGGGTGCAGCTGCACGACTACGGGTGTACCCTGAAAGTAATGCGAGGCGAGGTGGCGCGTGGGATAAAGCTCTATGGCGAAATGCACCGCTTTATACCTGCGCTTGCTGCGGAGATGGGCTCACGAATTGCGGAGGTTCCCGTTAACCACCGTGCCCGAAAATTTGGAACGTCGAAGTATGGACTGTCGCGCACAATTCGAGTGCTTCTTGATCTCATTACCGTAAAGTTTCTTTTGGGGTATTCCAAGCGTCCAATTCACCTTTTTGGAGTACTCGGGTTAATTTCAGGAGGAGTAGGATTCCTTACGCTCCTCGTGATGTCCTACCAGAAGCTATTTCTCGGTATCTCCATGGGGAATCGCCCCTTGCTCATGCTTGGTGTGAT
>JAGRAO010000391.1 GCA_020434565.1 Bdellovibrionales bacterium | reverse complement strand
ATTCGAACACGACCTTCACGCTCAAGGGCGCTCAGTCTCATATCAAGCGAGCGAGTTCCGTCAGCGCTATCGAGCAAGAGGCTCACCGCAGAACCACCAGAGATATCAACCGCGGCTGGGAATGAAGAACCAATCCCAGGTGCTCCAGGATCGACCGATCCGCCAAAATTGATACTATTGGGGAAGTTGTTTCCTGTTGGATTTCCTGTCGCTGGAGAAGCAATGTAACTAAATCCAATCTCAGAACCGAACTCTCGGAGGAAGCTCCGTTGAGCTTCAACGATCTGAGTCTCAAGAAGGACTTGAGGAGTTCTTAAATCAAGCCGCGAAATAAGTTCCGCCACATTCTTCACACCGCGTCGGATGTCTTTGATGATAAGTTGGTTTGTTCGCTCATCATACGCAACCGTACCACGCTCAGTCAGAACGGTTTCGGTAAGTGATCGAAGTTCAGAAGCCTTCGCATAACTCACACGAACATATTTCACCACTAACGGCTCAAGCTCTTCTTCGGCCTCTTGCGCTTGTTTTAAAGCTTCGCGTTCTTGACGAAGTTTCTCGATAGGCGCAATCCGCATCACGTTTCCTTCAAGAACCTTATCAAGGCCATTCGTCTTGAGAATGACGTCAAGTGCTTGGTCCCAAGGAACATCAATCAATCGAAGTGTGACCTTACCAGCCACATCATCACTTGCAATAATGTTGAGGTTTGAGACCTCAGCAATAATACGAAGGGCGTTGTCGATATCAGTGTCTTGAAGATCGAGAGAAATCTGTCGACCTGTATACTTTGGAGCCTCGTCAAGAAGTGTGGTCACTTCACTTTCGAGCTCGCTTAAATCCGCACCCTCACCAAGAGCTTCATCTACATCAGCAGCATCAGTAGTGCTCGGCTCCTCTATCTCGGCCTGCGCTCGAATGTCTGCTCCAGGAGCAAGAGGTTGCTCCTCTACAATGATGTTGCTTCCACGAGTTCTCGCAGCCAACTTCTTTGTTGGGTCAGCAAAGATTCGTAACAAGGTGTCATTTCCTTCGCTCGTAACACGTACCGATCGGATAGCTCCACTCTTTGGTGGTGCGAGGAGTGTGCTGAGTTCATTTGCATCAAACGTTGCACCTTCAAGTCGGAGGACATACTCCGAGGGCGCTGTTTGCTCAAGGGTGAAGAATCCTGCAGAGGTCATCTCAGCGATAAGGGAGTTTTCGCTTCCTCCCATCTCTTCGATTCGGAACGTTTCAAGAACTGGACCTTGCGGTGCAGTGATTTCCGGCTTATTGGCAGCAATCTCAGTTTCGTTGATTTGGAACTTCGGCTGAGCCATTGGGCCGCCATCTTCGCTACTCATTCGAACGATAAGCGATCCACCTACCGCTTCGGCGTCATACGTAAAGCCATCTTTCTCGTTGAGATCAATAACGATGCGGCTCTTGTCAGGATGTGCACCAACTCGTACACGTTGCACAAACTCATTTGACGAAACATTGAACTCTTCGTTTTTACGTTGCTCTCCATTAAGGATATCAAGTACGAGTCGAGAAGGAGAAGAGAGTCGAGTTACGGTGTAGTCCACAGAAGGAGACGAGGTCCGGACGATCATCTGAGAGCTTCCTTGAGCACTGCTCAATTCAATTCCCATTCCGTCACTCTCGATCGAACTCAATATCTCCGTGTTGGCAAAGGCCTGCTCACCAACAGAAGGTTGCGTCACTGACTCATTCGCTTGCGCGTAAGAATCGTTTGCACCTGCTGGGCTGATTGCTGGAGATGTTGTACGAGAACATGCTGACAGAGCAACAAGGAGGACAACAAGGACCGATGCAGCACAGAGAAAGCGTATGCCCCGCCTGACCTTTACGGTAATGTTCATGAGATATCTCCCTCTAGACGAACGTTACTAAACTTCAAAAACAGCTCCTA
>JAGRAO010000390.1 GCA_020434565.1 Bdellovibrionales bacterium | reverse complement strand
GCCGAGAGAGCTCCCCTCGACGTTTGGGGGACCCTTTCTTAAGGGACAAGAGAGGGAGAAGCTGCAATTCGACGAGCGACGAGTCTTCGACCGGAGACCTCTTCAAAACAAATCTCCCTTCAGGGGAATTCTTTAATAAGAGTCCCAAGAGAAAAGCTTCGATCAACCACTCACCCTGAAGCAAAAGCTGAAAACACGAACCAGCCCCAGCGATGTTCTTCCCTCGCAGGAACATCTGCCCTATCTGAAGCAAGAGTTCCCCGTCTGTGAGATGAGCCATCCGATTCCGCCAGCGGTAGAGCGGTAGAAGAAGTGAAACAGGGAGCAGTGCGAGCAGCGAGTCCTTAAAGTGCATTGAGCGCTATCCGAATATCTTTTTGGCAACTAAACATCTGCAGACAATCTTCTTGGTTCCCAATTACAGCTTTGGAATAAGGTCAATGAGATTCCTCTCGCTACCAACGGCGCAGAGCCATACGATTGAAACAGGAGCGAACCAAAGAGTACCTGATTCTTCTTGTGTCTCACCAGGAGAAGTCCAGAAAAAAAGATTGGTTCTACGGAAACTACAATCGAGTGCGAAGCCGTTCGATGAGGCGCTTCTTTCCCTCTGCCTCTTCCGGGCTCAATGACGGATACTGGGGGTCAATCGCCTTCAAAGTCCCATAAAGAATCTCCGCAACGGAGAGAGCAGCAAACTCTTTTTGATCAGCCGGAATACAATAACACGGTGCCCAGGGAGTCGAGAGATTCCGGAGAGCTTCTTGAGCAGCGAACTGGTATTCATCCCAGTGATCCATCGTTTCTGAAATATCTCGCTCACTATATTTGTAATTTTTCTTTGATTCTTGAGCTCGATCAATCAGCCTCTTGGCCTGCTCCTCCTTTGAGACGTGGAGCCAAATCTTAACCATAGGAAAACCTTGATGCGCCAAGTGCCACTCAATATCTCGAATGGCTTTGAATCGCTGATTCCAAATCTCCTCTCCTTTCAGGAGGTGAGGGAGCCGTTGACCTTTCAAAAACTCCGGGTGAACTCGGACGACAAGCACTTCCTCAAGATGGCTCCGGTCAAGAAAAGCGAGCATTCCGCGTGTCGCGACAGCTGGCCACAATCGGCGCATGAAGTCTTGGTCAAGTTCAAGATCGTTAGGGGCCTTAAAGGGTGTGACTCGACATCCCCCGGCGGTAATTCTCTCGGTTAGTCGTCGGATGAGCCCACCCTTTCCTGCTGCATCCATCCCCTGGAGCGCAACCGTAAGGCCGGTTTTGTCCTCAGCATAAAGCGCATCCTGAAACTCCCCAATCCCTTTGCAAATTTCCTTGCGAGCTGAGCGGGAGTCTCTTTCTCCTGGCGCCCCTTTAGGGGGTTTCGTCGAATACTTTGAGATATTAAATGACCCGTCAAACGGAACGAGAAAAGGAGAGTCGGCGAAACAGGCAGAGGGATCTGGAGCGGTGAGTGTCAACAACTCGAACTGCCGCCCTCGCTGATCGATAAATTGGGTACTTTGAGAAGATTTCATCAGCTCTAGAGCGTACGCCGGCAGTGAAACTTAATCAAAGCAAGCCCTCGAAATAACACCGTCCTACACACCGAACATTTCCCAGCACGAAAGTATTTCCCACCAAGTCTTTCCCTAGGTCTTTTTCAATGTTATCAGTAAATTATCGAGTGAATGTCTTAGGCCTCAACATCCCCTCATTGCGTATCGACCGACGGGGAGATTCTTTGGATTTTGAACCGAGCCTCGGGCTCGCCAGGGGAGTTATGAAGATTTTAGTGACAGGGTGTGCTGGATTTATCGGATGCGAGACAGCGCGGAGCCTCCTCGAGAGAGGTGATGAAGTTTTTGGACTCGATTCCCTGAACAATTACTATGACGTTCGACTCAAGGAGGATCGGCTCAAACGAATCGCCG
>JAGRAO010000389.1 GCA_020434565.1 Bdellovibrionales bacterium | reverse complement strand
GTCTCTCCCCTCTCGCGACTCGATACTTTTTTACCTCCAAATCGATGGACTGAATATCGGGGCTGACGACTCCTTCAAAGCAGGAGGTGAAAAAATCAAGAGCTCCTGATGACTCAAGAGGTACAATCTCAGCTTCCCGCGACAGGAGCGAGGGTAGCGCATCAGTAAATCTCCCCAAATGGATAGCATCGGGCCTCTCAGGCTTTTCACCGAGATGACGTAAAAGCTGAGCAGCTCGTCGTTGCTCCCGAGAAACAATACTTGAAACAATCTCGCGCTTCTTCGCGGAGGGTATTCGGTCGTCTTGAAGCTTTTCCGCGATAACATCGAGCACTCTTTGGCTCATACCGGCTTCAGAAAGCTGCAATCTCCCCATCAACGCCCTTCGTTCCTTGACAAGAGTTTCTCCAGACACCCGTTCGTGAAGGGTCGCTAGCCGTTCAAACACATGGCTACTCTTGAGAGCTTCCGAAAAGAGGTTTTTGGCGGTATCAAATAGTTTATCCGAGAAATACTCTCGCAAAAGCAGGAGGTACGCGTAGTCCTTGTTCTTTGCTCGCTCCGAACGCGCTTGGGTTGCGCGAAGAAACTCAAGCTCTCCACTAGTCACGAGCATGTGATGAAGGAGGAAACAGTCCATGAATTGCTTCTTCGTAGAACTTCCCTCGACAACGTTACAGAGAAGAAGCCCGAGTCGTTCTTCGATTGATGAACCATCCGGAAGAGGCCCGAGCTTAGAAAACTCCTCGGCAATAGCCTTTTGAAGGGGTTCCCCCCTGGCAACTCGAGTGAGATTTTGAGCAACACCACGCGCAAACAGTATGGGATCTTGAATCGCATTCATCAGCTCTGTAGCCCGAGACGTACCATCTCGGAGCACCATCCGAACGCCTTCTGCAAGATCTATTGTATATTTTGAGTCGAAGGCAAATCTGCGGATATCACCGGAACGGTCCACGTTCCTCACTCCGCCGGGCGAATCGAGCAACTCCTGCGGACCGAAAGTCCCTGAGTGGGAAGTGTAGACACTATTGACCAATTCTCCATAGAGAGGATGAGATATGAGAGCGTCTGAGTGACTCTTCGGTGACACCATCCCTTCTACCAAGCGGCTCACCGCCTCAACAAACTCTCGTCGCTTCGCGGGGTTTCCAGACATACATCTCTTCCGGTACATCTCATAGATCCGCTCTGACCCTATACCGATATCTTTTTTAAAGCGCTCGAGAAAAACGTTTTCCCCCTCGAGTCCCTCGAGGAGATGACTTGGAATTCGATGGAGGTTCTCAAGAACGAGCGCACAATCTTGAGAGACAAGATTGTTGAGAAACCGCGCACAGCTCGGCACATCCCAATCAAAGCGCGAGAAATGTTCAAAAACTTTGTGAGAAAAGCCACTCTGCGTTAGCGCTTCAGCAACTTCGGGCCGAACCTCACGGAACGAAGGAAGGTGAGAGGCGACAAGGTTCACCTTTTCCGCTGATACGAGCCGACTTGCTACTTCCGAACTCAACTGTTCATATCTCGAAAGAGCGCTATCGAGCCCCTCGACTCCGTGACTGTCGATAAGATCAATCAGGAGTTGAGAATCTTGGAATTCGCTCCAAAATTGATCCGGAATTCGTGAAAGGAGAGATGGCCCGACCTTTTGTAAGGTCTCGTGAATAACAGAGATCCGATCCGACGCGCTAATTCCCTCTGCTTCATCAATCACCGAATCTCCGAAAAAACTTCTCATGTCGTCGGGAACAATCCCAGCCGCCCGGGAAACGAGCTCTGCTTTCGGTTTAAGATTTTCAGGAAGCATTCGAAAGGCATGAAGGATGCCCTTCACATCTCCAACTTTAAATCCTCCCAGCAGGAGGCCGCGAACTACCAAGGGACGATCCTTCTCGTCAAATCGAGCAACATCTCTGACGAGGT
>JAGRAO010000038.1 GCA_020434565.1 Bdellovibrionales bacterium | reverse complement strand
CTCTAATTTTATTGTTCATTCAACTATTTTTATTTTAAATTTCTGGGCTATTCTCTGATTTTTCGGGGGTGATGGTCTTTCGACAATGAGGAACCGTATCTTCAATTTATTTCCTATGTGAAAAAAAAGCATATTTTATGGAGGGAGCTTTCGAAAGAACTGCTCTCGGGTACTCTGGCGGCACGCTTCAGTAATTCCCATGACTTAGCAGGCTCTTGAGGATTTTTTGGAGCCAGTAGTGCGGTATGCTATAGCTCTCTCTGAGAGAATCGCGCATGAAGCAGCTCGCACGAAAGGGCTGATCCGTGTTGAGGCTATCCGGAAACGGCCGGACATCTTCGCTCTCGGTACCGATGTTGAGGACTCCATTCATGAAATATCACCGCCCGTCTCTTCTCATTTTTCTCTCTACTCTCCTTTTAAGCTCGCCTTCTCTCGCTGAAATAGCGACGATCCGTGAGGCCACCGCCTCTGGACCACAGGCAAATGCCCAGGCTGGGATACAGGCCACAGTCGATGCCTTTCGAAACGATCTCGGAAATCCGAACAATGGAAATGCTGTCGGCAGTCAGACGAGTGGACGCCGACAGGTCACGTGGGACGGAGGAGATAGTTCGTCGGCCCCTGCGATTATGCCAGGTGATTTTTTCAATGCTGTTGCGCCGAGGGGTATTATCATTCGAGGAGAAAATGGGCGCGGACAGTTTCAAATGAGCGCTGATGGGGTGGGGAATAACCCAACTTCGACCCCAGAGCAGTTTGGTCACATCAATGCGACGTACCCTACTGCATTTTCAACTTTTAGCTCACCGAGGCTCTTTTCAGGGCTTAATTCCAATATCCTCGAAATCGATTTTGTCGTTTCAGGGACAAGCGATCGAGCGACGGTAAGCGGTTTTGGTGCTGTCTTTACAGATGTTGATATTGCCAACTCTTCGAGAATTGAGTTCTTCGACGCAAATGGGAGTTTGCTTCTTGAGCGTTCGATACTTGCTTCCCCTGGAAATGAATCGCTCTCTTTTCTCGGAGTCTCATTTGACAAGGCTGAGCTTGCACACGTGAGAATGACCCTCGGTAACGGAGTGCTTGGTATCAACGATATAACGCAAGGTTCCACGACAGATATCGTTGTGGTTGATGATTTTATTTACGGGGAACCGGTGATCGTGGCTCCACCTGCGCCAGAAATCACAAGCCCAAGCTCTGGGACAAAGACAGACTCTCAGTTTGCGTCCTTTAGTGGTATCGCCGAAAAGGACAGTCTCGTTCAGATCTTTGACGGTTCAGATCTTGTCGGAGAAGGGTTTGCTTCGGAATTTGGGACTTGGAAAGTTGATTCACAAACGATCTTTTCGAATGGGACTCACCTTATAAGTGCTCGAGCGACGAACTCAGCTGGAACGAGCGAAAACTCTTCGGTAGTAGAAATTACCTTTAATGTTTCAAACGACATGTTAGTTTGTCCGATCGTGGAAGAGCCAGATCAGCCAGAAGATCCGGTTTTCGATCCCACCGCCATTGCGACCTTGGGAAAACCATTGGTAACGAAGAGCAAAAAAGAAGTAACTCTTGAAATGGACTCAAGTGATCCAGCGGCGGCCTACTTTGTACGAACTACTTGCAGAAAGAACGGTACCCGCAAAGCTTCAAGCCGGATAGTTTTTAGCAATGTAACGACTTTCAAGCGCCCAAAGGGAAAATGCAAGTACAGTTATTCAATCGTAGCGAATGGCGCAGAGTCTATTCAGAGTCCGAAGGGAAGGTAGCGAGAGGATCGTGTTTTTCTTCCTGAGGAAAAGTTTCGTCGAGAGATAAGGGTGTCCTGCGCTTCCGTAGGACACAAGGTGATGTCACCTACTGTTGGTGGGTCTGGGTCGGGGCCACGCTTTCAGGTCGCTGAAAGATCGTGAGTGCGGTCTGTATCTCATGGACATAGATCCGAGTCTGACCGCACGCCTCTCCGATGTGAGAGCTCAGCTCCTGGATCGCTCGATCGACATCCTCTGCTGAGAAGTCTCTGTGAAACTCCGGGTGAGTTGAGATGTCGATGACAACATTCGGTTCCTGGAGGACCTTGAAATCCTCAGGAGCATCTCCCGTCCGCCATCCGAAGATGCCGACTCCCACCGGATACACGAAACCAGAGAGGTAGCGCTCCTTGTTTCGGAGTTTGGCGCTGACCCAGTTGAGCACGAGCCCCGTTACCTCTTCGAGAGAAGTAGTGACTTTCCCTTCATACCCCCCACACAGTGGAACAAAGACCTGAAACCTCCGAGTCGTACACTTATCGTGGACAGCCTGGAACATGAAAATCCTTTCTGTTGGATCAGGGACGACCTCAAAAGAGAGGGTCTACAATCCAACAGCGAGAACTCCAAAACCTTCTGGAAACGCAGGCTGCAAGAGTGTACTTCAGCCGTTGAGGGCTACTCAAACGCGCATGTAGCTAAACACTGGCCTGCTTGTTCTCCTGCGCTGTCGAAATAGGAAAAGTCGTAACCGTCACGCTTTCTTAGATATTTAGCGGGCAACCCGGCGCGTATTTTTGTGAAAGCCTGTTTCGTGCGATCTCGTGAATTTTTCTTTTTTAATTTTTTATTTCGGATTTACAGTAGAAGCGCAGCGATCCCTGAATTTCTACATCGAGAATCTGCTATCCAAACACCCACTTCCCGGATTGCGCTACATCTTCATATGGGTAGTGCGAACAAGTGTTTTTGCTGTTTTTGAAGAGCCTGCGTAGGGCTCTCTGTTTCTCTCCCTCCCAAACACTCCGTAGAAAGGAGCAGCCGATGTATGGACGACTCAGGACGTGGTCGTTGTTTTTGCTGATCAACTTTGCCGGCATCGCTCTGCTGGCACTGGCGTACATGAAGGGCTGGGTTAACCTGGTCATCGAACGTGACGCCACCCGGATCACTCTCGTGATTCCGGTTCTCTTCTTCGGTGGTCTGTTTCTCTGTGTGAGCCGGATCTTCTCGCTCAACAGGGCATTCAACCACCTCGCGAAGCGTGAAGGTCGCTGGATCGAACGCTACCGACAGATCGCGGCGAAGAGCATTTCCAACGCTTCGGAACTTCTTCAGGTGAGTCTCTTTCGAAAGCTCATGTGGCTCAGGTACCTGCAGCGACTCTTCCCGATTCTCGGGATGGTCGGCACGGTTATGGGCTTCATGATTGCTACCGACGGAAGCAAGCTCGAAGGGATCGCCGAAAACCAGGCGATGGGAATGCAGCTCGTCGTTCAGATGATTCAAGGCATCGGAATCGCTCTTACGACCACACTGGTCGGAATGATCTTTATGGTCTGGATGAGCGTGAATCTCCGGCTCCTTGAAACTGAGAGCATGCGACTCACTGAGCAAGTCCTTGAGGCGGGATTGATCCCGGCTGAGGACAGCGCAGAGCCAGAGCCGAAGCCCGAGACTCCCTCGGAACCCTCTCCTCAAGCGGACTCTGAGCCAAAGGGCGGCGATGAATCAGCTACCTCGTAAAGAAAGGAGCAGCCATGTCGGATTTCAATCCCATTCTGGGTGACGAAGACGAAGATGGCGCTGGCGTCATCTTCCAAGACTTCTGGTCGTTGCTCGCCATGGTGTTCCTCTTTCTCGTTCCGATTCTCATTCTGCTTCTGAATCCTCCGAAGCAGGAAGAGAGTGAAGGGATCAAGGCACCGGGCAGCGTGATCGTTGAGCTTTCGTGGCCCAACGATCGAAACGTGGACCTGGACCTCTGGGTTCAGGCACCAAACGAAAAACCTGTTGGATACTCTAACAGGGCAGGGATGGTGTTTAACCTCCTCCGTGACGATCGTGGTGATACGAACGATCTCGCGAAGGTGAATTTGGAGAACGCATATAGCAGGGGTACTCCGGCGGGAGAATACTGCGTCAATGTGCACTACTTCAGTTCAGCTGATGGAGGTTCTCCAACCGAGTGTGTCGTGACTGTTGCAGTCAAAGCGACTGCGGAGGGTCCGGCCGAGCGGTTGGTTACGACCACTTTGACTCTCACCGTTGGTCAGGAAGACACCGCGTTCCGTTTTCGTCTTAACCAAGATGGAACGCTGGTGCCTGGGAGTATCTCTCACCTGTACAAACCGCTGCGACTGCAGCGCGATTGACGGGCTCCCCAACAAGAAAGGAACGCCATGCAGTGGTACTTCTACATAACGCTGACCTGGATCGCGGTTGGATGTGTGACAGGGATCGTCTCTGTCATCCTTACCAAACGTGCGTGGGCGCGCCTGCTGATCGTCGTGATGGTGACCGCAGCAATTGGGCTGAGCTTTGTGGCTCCGTTTAAGTTGCTCGGTCAGGCAAAACCAGCGACCTGGGCGTGGCTCGAACAGGGCCAGGATGAAGCGATCGTTCTCGGTGTTGAGATGATTGAAGGTGAAGGCATCTACCTCATGCTGAGCTATGAGTATGAGCCGCACCTCTTCAAGTTTCCTTGGGATCCGAAGCTCGCCGAAGAGCTCCAAGAGGCTATGAAACAAGCCCAAGAGCAAGGCCGACGAGTCGTGATGCGAGATCCGTTTTCGGATGCGAGTCCCACGAGTCCGATTAGCGATCTGATCGATGACCTCCTCGGAAACGAAAACTCATCGTCTTCAGGTGGTGAAGTCGGATCAGAGGATGCAGGATCGGGTGACTCTCAGGAAGGCGATGGTTCGGGAAGCTCTGGCGAAGGCGAGAGCCAACCCGGACGTTTCTATCCCGAGGCTCCTCGCCCGAGTCCTCCAAAGGAGGAGCAGGGTGGTGGAATTATCTTTCCCCGTTGAGTCACAGAAAAAAGGTTGGGGTCGAGCAAGACGCTTCAAGGGACCAGCTCCCTTTGAGAGCGCCGATAGTTCCGACCGAAAGGAATCGGTTCGCACTCGCCCCACCTTTTTCTCCTGTGAATAAGTGACCTAAATCCCGTTAATTTTTTATGAATCGATTGAACGATCGTTGCATCGCAACAGTTCCTTACGGTTTTTGAAAGGAAGAGCGGTCTATGGTGCAACCTCAAGCCGATTCTCAATTTTTCGGCGATCTCATGGACGCCAAAGTGCAGGGCGGCTTCGAGCAAGCATCAACGCCGAGTGCGTTCCGAAGAAAACTGTGGCTTGCTGCTGCTGCGCTTGGACTCACTGGAGCATCCGCGGCGATCGTTACCAACGGCAGAGAAGCCATTGACTGGGTGCAGCGAGATGTACTCGCCATTCCAAGCGCCATTCGCGATTCGTATCGTCAGCCGGGAACAACCGTTGATGTCGTTCTCGACTCTAGAAATTACTACCCTTATGACCAATCGACTCTTGAACTGTATGCAGCACAAGAGCGACTTATCTTTCCTGATCGAGATGGTGCGGAGACCGCGCTGACTATAGCAAACAACATTGCAAACCGGGTAGCGCTGGCGGCTCATGAACGAGTACAAAAGCGCGCTGAGCTTCGAGGTGACTCAAAACTGTACACCATGGAAGAGGCATTTGCAGAGCTTGCGTCATCTCAAGCGGGGCTCCAGGAATATGTATGTCTCATCGGCGAAGAACTCTTGAGGGCTGGTTGTTACTACAAGATCGAACAGTCTCTTGATGCAGCAGTAGACGAAACAAAACATCTTGATGGAAAATTTCATCTCGATTGTGATCTCTTGTGCCATGTTGCACTGCATGCGGCCTCTCGCCACGATATGCCGCTCCATGCGATCCGAGCGCCACAGCATATGTTTCTCGGAAGTCCGGTGTATGAAAACTTTGCCGTCGAGATGACCCTTTTTCGGGGTGAGCCTCTGCGCCAAGCAAACGGTGAAACGACAGTAACCTTTGGTAGCGGATTCCTCACCGATCTTCACACGATGAAGAGCTATCTCGGAAGGCGACTCAGCCAAGCTGAGATTGAGCGGGCAGGGTACTTTGAAGCGATGTCGCAAACGTCAATTGCTGAAAGTGCAGTTGGAAATCTCCTAGTTGATGTATTCGCTGAAGCGTTAAGAGAGAAAGATATTGCGAGGCTGACCTATGTGACTGCAGTAGCAGATCGAGAACTCGCGCGCTACGAAGGGCACGATATTCTCGCGCAAAACGTGTATGCGGTTCACCGAGTAGTCCGAGATTATAACGTAAAGTTGTGGAAGGACTCCGGCAAAGCCGATACCGAAGCGCTCTTTCGAAGTCTTTTTCACGCTGAGAGAATTGAGCGCCTTATTCACTCTCATGGCGAAATGATAACTTCGAGTAGTTTTTCGCAGGACAAAAGCATCCTTCGAGAGCTGCGGGGTGCTGAGCTTGCACTCAATGGAAGTGGTTCAAGTAATCACCTGGCTCAGGGAAGCAGCTTTTTTGAATTCTTTAAGAATCCTGACGAACCGTAGAAGGCGTCTAAGCTTCAGACAGGTGAACAAGAGCACAAATTCGTGCCTCCGTTCTACTTAACTCCCATCTGCTTACCTGTGCTATCTCCCGAGTACGGAAATCTTGAGCGAGCCTGTCCTGGAGATAAGAGGTCATGTTAGGGATATTCGTTGGGGCTTCCGATAAAAGCACTGCTTTGAGATTCCGCTCACGTTCTTCAGGATAGAGAGAGAGGTACTTTTCTCCTAAAAGAGAAAGTTGTTTGCGCTTATCCAGAGAGAGAAGAAATCGGTTGAGGGCGTCGAGATTTCGCGCACGCGGCGAAGCACATCCGGGCAGCAAGATATGCAACAGAGAGAGAAAGAGCACGCTAAGAAAATTTCGACGTTTCATGCGTTCTTCCGAAGATGATCTGCCAGCCTCATCGCTAACGCAAGGATAGTCAAGGTCGGATTTGCCGCGCCGGATGTCGGAAAAACTGAGCTCCCGAGCACATACAGATTGTCTGTACCAAACACTTTACAGTCTCTGTCTACGACACCCTCTTGTGGCCGAGTCGCCATTCGAGTGGTGCCCATATGATGATTTCCACCGAGGGGGTTCTTCAGTGAGCGCTGTTTGAGACTGTTCTGAAATCGGCCGACATGAAAAGCTCCAAATTCTTGTACGAGAATCTCGACCGTTCGCTGAAGAGATGTGAGATCTTCGGGTGTCAGCTGCCAATTGAGAGTCACCATTGGCATTCCAAGAATATCTCGTTCGGAATCAAGTGACACTCGACTCTCTGGATTTGGAATTTGCTCAATCGGTATCCCCACCGGAAAGCACTCGGCCCCTGAACTTAAGCCAAACGAAGTTGCGATAGTTTGAACTCGTTTTGCCCACGGATCGGATGGAGCTGACCCTGATACTGGAAGGAAGAAAGCAGAGTTACAGAGGCGTTCAGTTCTAAGAGTCTCTTCGGAAAGAGCGATCGCGGGATAAAAATCGGATGATCCAGAGTACCCTTGAAACCGCCCATCAAAGGACATCAATTGAAGTTGGTTATCAAGGTGTGGGTGCTCCATGAAGAAGCGACCAACGATATCATATTCATTTCCCACTCCTGGCCAATCTTCAGTAGCAGAAGAGAGTAACAATCGAGCGTTTTCAAGGGCGCCCAGGGCGAGCACGTATCTGTTCGCTACAGCTCGAAAGGTGTTTCCGTCGAGTGTTTTTACCGTCACGGAATCGATACTCCACTTATCACCGTTGAGGTGAAGGGCGACAACGTTTGACCGTAGTACGAGACGGATCTGCCGAGATCTTTCAAAATCGCTGAGGAAATCGAGAAATCTCTTTGGACGCCACTGATAGATCTTTGTCCGAAGCTTTTCTGAAAAAGTGATTGGAGAAAATGGAGCATCCGAAAACGCGTCAAGTGACCCGTCGTTTGCCTGAAGAAGAGACTCTGCTCTCTCATAGAAGGGAACAAGTTCATCGTAGTGAATTGGCCATCCAGAATGCGGGATATAATTTCGTTTTTCGAAATCTATCGGGTCAAGACGAGCGACAAGCCCCGCCCAACAATTTGTTGACCCACCAAATTGGCGAGAACGCGAACCGCTCAAAGGATAAGGACTGCCGATCGTCTTTCCGTCGTAAAGAGACTGTATCGTCGAATCTGGAACTCGATCACCTGATTCAACCAGCAAAAGTTTTTGATTGCTGTCCAGAAACTCGCGTGCAAACGCAATTCCAGCAGCACCAGCGCCAAACACCGCAATGTCGGCGTGGAGGGTAGAGCCACTCGGGATGGTATCTCCAAATTCGAGCATTTGTTCCGTGATAAAAAATAGCGTGTGCCGTATCTTTACTGTGGACTCTCTAGATATCAAGTGAAGCTCTTGGACCCCGCGATGTTTTGGGCAATGGCTTCTGGCGTAGGAGGAGTGGTAGAATCGAGAGCAGTTCTTCTCCTGACAACATTATTTTGGTCGTTAGAGCATGATGTCGAGAGCCCTCTTAGCTCTACTCCTTGCAGCTACTGTCTTTTGTACCACTCCCGTTACCACCTATAACGACGGGCTCGATTTTGATGGGCGCTTCTATGCGGCGATGTCTGCTCCTGAGGGAAAGGAGTATATGTGGAGCCACCATGCTCCGTGGTGTTGGAGAGTCCTTACACCAGCGATAGCCGGAATGCTTCCGAGCGATCCCGTTACCAATTTTAGAGCCGTAGCTCTTGTCTCGGCTTTTCTTACTCTTATTCTTCTCGGGATACTTCTTGAAAAGTGTGGAGCTTCGAAGTCTTCCGAACTCTTCGGAGTTACTCTTTATGCCACGACTTTTTTCCCCCTCAAATGGTCCTTTTTTTCGCCGTGTTATATCGACCACCAGACGCAGCTTTTTATTCTTGCGGTTCTTGTCGCCCTTTCCTTTCGATTCTTTCTCGCTCTTCCTGCTTTGATAGCCGTTGCTTGTTTGCAGAAAGAGTCTCTGATTTTTCTAACTCTTCCATCTGCGCTCTATGCTTGGTCGCTCTGGAAGTCGAGCAAGAAGGCGCAGCTGTACTTCTTGGCCCTGCTCATTCCTGCTTTTGTCGCGATCGGAGCTACGAGACTGATGATCGCTCCCGTAAACAAGTATTCGAGCGAGGCTGTGTTTCTTTACACGATCTCAACACAGCTGTCTGACTGGGCATTCTATCCAAGGTTCATGCTGGCGATCTTTTCGGGTCTCGGTATCTTTCCGCTGCTGCTCTTGCTGCGCAGAAAGGCCGTCACTCAGTTCCTTTACGATAACCCGCATTGGGCTTTGTATCTCTTCCTTGCAGCGGTTCAGCTCTTTGGCGGGATGGACAAGGCGCGACTTTTTCTCCCGATGCTTCCGGTTTTGGTAGTTGTGACTGTTCGAGTTTTTCCTTTTGATACTCTTCTTATTGATTGGCGGGGGAGAGCTTTTCTCTTTGGAGTGCTCTCCTTAAATATTGTACTCGGTATGACCTTTTGGTGGGGAGGGGACTACCACCTGCTCTATCAATATCAGTTGCCGATATTGACGGATCGATCGCTTACTCCAGCGACCGTTCGACTCGGTGTTGTTGTGGTAACTTTTTTCGCGCTCTCCCTTATCGTGCGAAAGCAATTGAGTTCTAGTTCTGAGTTCCGAAGCTAGTGGTATCGTTTTTTTGCAAGCTCCGAAACAACGGCCTGTGTGAAATAATTTCGCAGTCACTTCGAGAATTGGTCGTTCCCCGATTTCTTTAGGAGGAATAGCCTAGGATGAAACTGCCCGCTGGGTGATCTCAAGGCTCTCAATCACGCTTTTGAGCTCATCTGGACTGAAAGGTTTTGAGAGAAATCCATTAGCACCGTGTGCAATAGCTTTGTCTACATCAAGGGAGGTGGCGTGGGCCGACATGAGCACAAATGGCAGTTCAGGACAGGCTGTGTTCCTTGACTCGAGCACTTCCATCCCATCGAACTCGGGCATCTTTAAGTCACACAGAATCAGATCACATTGAGAAGCGGCCTGCGGCAGGAACGCTCTTGCCTCTGATGAATTCGAGAAAGGAATCGAATGGTAACCGATCGCTTCAAGGAGGAGTTGAAGTGCCCGAAGAACCGAAGGTTCGTCGTCGATAAGAAGGATTGTAAATTTTTCAAAAACCATAAGAAGAAAGAGTTAACGCACTGAAGCGATAGCTTAACCGAGGTCGTTCGAGCCTTCAATAAGTGAGGGGCTGATTGATCAAGAATCAGGGCCTGTGACGAAGAAAAATGTCACTCTCTATGGGCTTATCCACAGGTGAGAAAATCGGCGAAGGAAAATCCAGGACTTTCGTTTGATTCATTGGTACGGTGTCTGATACGAATCTCCGTTCTGGTTCCCGCACAGAGCGAGACCCATTCTGGTTTAAAGAGAGATGGCGACAGATCAAGCATACCGTTCAAGTGAAGAGCGAACCGGTCTCTCCCCTATGCTTGAACTCTACTGTGAGTTCAAAGAGCGGTATCCAGATCACCTTCTTTTTTTTCAAGTGGGAGATTTTTACGAAGTTTTTTTTGAAGATGCTGTCACTGCAGCGCGATATTTGAATCTTACTCTCACGAGTCGTGACAAACGCAGTGAGAATCCGATCCCGATGTGCGGAGTGCCTCTCGGTGTGATCGATGGATATCTCACCCGGCTCTTAGACGGGGGCTTTTCTGCTGCTGTTGTTTCCCAAGTTGAAGGTACTGAGAATAGAAAGGGCGGAGCTGAGCGAAGACTTGAACGGATCGTAACACCGGGAATCCGTGTCTTGGCAGGAGAAGAAGGTGGTGGCTCGGGCGTCGGCCAGCTCGTTTCAGTGGTTCGAGATGGAGAGAGCCTCTTTCATTTTGCTGCCTCAGAGGTCGAATCCGGGCAAATTTCAGTTATAGAAAATGTTGAAGAAAGCGAACTCATTCAGCGAATATCATTGCTTTCCCCTCTGGAGATTGTTGTAGCGGATAGCTCTTCCGGTATGAGGCGATATGCGTGGGTGAGGCACTTGCTCGCATCGTTTGGAGAGAAACTTGTTCGATTTCGGGGTGTTCCGGAGCCTGGAGATTTCCTTCAAGCGAGAAATTTTTCCTCGGTGCGGGGTTATGTCGGGCTCGCCGAGAGTACTCGTGCGGCGGTACGGCTCCTCACCTCTTATGTCGATGAATCGACCGTTGATGCTCGAGTTGAGTTTCAGGAGGTAGTCGCGTTTCATTCCAACGAGGTGCTCCATATAGACGCGCACTCTCGATTGAATCTTGAGATTCTTCAAAATACAAAGGATCGATCCTCCCGACATACTCTTCTTGAGTACATCAATCGGACAACAACCCCGGGAGGATTGCGTCTTTTACGTCAGTGGTTGTTGCAGCCTCTCGTACTGGTTGCCGCAATAGAAGAACGGCAGGAGATGGTCGCACGTCTTGTCTCAGAGTCATCAAAAGCAGAAAGTTTGCGCTCCCTCCTCTCGTTTCCGTGTGATTTAGAGAGAGTAGCAGCTCGAATTGAACTTGGAGTGGCAACTCCAAAGGAGCTGGCGTCGGTACGAGATGTATTTGAACAAATCGAGCCTCTCCTCAAGGAGGGAGAATCTGTTTTTGGAGAGTGTGCACTTTGGAAATCCCTTCAAAGTGGTTCGTTCGTAAATTGGGAAGAACCATTGCGATCGCTGCAGGAAGCTCTTGAGGATTCTCCCGGACCTCTTCATGAGGGAAACGTCATAAGAAGCTCTTATGACAAACGACTCGAAGAGTTTCGAAACCTGTGTCGTGACGGAGATAATTGGCTCGAAGGGTTTGAGCGTGATGAGAGAGCCAGAACAGGAATACAATCGCTTAAGGTGAAGCGAAATGGAGTTCTCGGTTACTTTATTGAGGTAACAAAAGCCAACTCGAGTAAGGTCCCCTCTCACTATATCCGTCGACAGTCGATGGTAAATGGAGAGCGTTTTACCACTGAGGCACTTCAAGAGCGCGAAAAAGCAATTACCGAAGCGCAGGGACAACTCCTGGAGGTCGAGCGCGAACTCTTCCTTTCGCTTCGAGATCGGTTCCGCGGGTGGTGCTCTGTCATTCGAAGTGTGCATCTTTTTCTCTCGACGCTCGATGTTCTTGTTGGCTTTGCTGAAATGGCACGACGTGAACGTCTCGTAAGACCACACGTTACCCAAGAAGACATCGTCTCGATCGAAGAGGGAAAGCACCCAAGCGCCTCTCTCGTCTTGGGAGGAAAATTCATTCCGAACGACCTCTCATTTTCAAAAGAAACTCGGTGCCTGATCCTGACAGGACCGAACATGGGCGGGAAATCAACCTATCTTCGACAGGCGGCCCACCTTGTTCTATTGGCGCAGATTGGAGCGTTCATCCCGGCAAAGTCGGCTACAATCGGGATCGTCGATCGGATATTTGCTCGGCTTGGAGCATCGGACGATTTGAGTGAAGGTGAGTCGACCTTTATGGTCGAGATGCGGGAGTGCTCGCAGATTCTTCATTCGGCAACCGTCAGGTCTCTTGTGCTGATCGATGAGATTGGAAGGGGAACAGCGACGACAGATGGCTATTGCTTGGCACAGTCGATCCTCGAATGGCTCGTTTTTGAGATAGGGTGTAAGACGCTTTTCGCCACCCACTTTCACGATATTACAGGACTCGCCTCTCGACCTGAACTCGCTATCGCCAATATCCATGTTGGGTCGCGTCGAGTAGGAGATGATTCACTCGTTTTTACCCATGAGATTCTCCCTGGTGCGGCAAACAGATCGTACGGCTTGGAGGTTGCCAAGATGGCCGCTCTCCCAGAAAAACTTCTTCGTCGTGCTCGTTCACTTCTCGTTGAGTACGAAAATGAACATCCTCAACGTGAAGCTCGCCCTCAGTTGGAGCTTTTTCAGAGTCCGTTCGATGAGGGAAGTGGAGATGAACACCCGAATGCACTAGCTCTTGGGGAGTTGATAGAAAAGGTTTCTGAAATTGATCCTGATAATCTTTCTCCGAAGCAGGCGCATGAAATTCTCTACGAGTTAAGGCGAATTGTCGAAGAGATAGAGCCATAGGACGCGATATCTTCTTGACGGCTAGAGGGGTATCGCTCACCCTCTTTTGAAACGATATTCGCTATGAATAAATCCTTGTCTCGGCTTCTTATTCTCGGCACTTTTGCTGGATTCTTCCTAACGCTTTGGCCAGGAAACGACACCTCTCTTCTCGCTGAAAGCCCGGATTTTACTCAAATTCATAATGAGTATCTCAAACTGCGAAATACCGATCCCTCCGTCCAAGAATTGAGAAAGTGGCGAGAGCTCGGAAGCAACATGCAGCAAGTTTCTCAGTCTCGACTTCGAGCGGACGAGAGCGCTCGAGTAAAGTTTGATGCCTCGATAGTCTATGAAAAGCTCTATCGACGATCTGATGACTCGAGGGATATTCAAACCGCAGTCAGGCTTCTTGAAGGTTTGGTGACCGACTCGTCCTCGGATTTGGCAGATGATGCTTTGATTCGACTTGGAGATCTTTACCGAGTTGTCTTGCATGATGAAAGGGCTGCTGTGTCTCAATACGAAGCCGTATTGAAGCGGTTTCCGAAGTCAGATTCAGCGATACTCGCGCGACATCGTTTGCAGCCATCTGCTGAGGTGGATCAAGATGCTGCTCGGACGAAACGAGATGGGACGTTGTCGATTGTTCTTGATCCGGGACATGGGGGTGAAGATTTTGGAGCAAAGGGATTTGGAGGACTGCTCGAGAAAGATATTACTTTGCTGCTCAGTAAGAGGATAGCTGAGATTCTCAGGCGGGACCCTTTAATCGAGGTAATGCTTACTCGCCAGGATGACTCGTTTGTGCCACTCGTTGAGCGAACGAGCTTTGCGAACGAGCGGAACGCAGACCTGTTTGTGAGTCTTCACGCGAACGCGAGTGAGCATGCAGATGTCAGCGGGTTCGAAGTGTATTATCTCGATAATTCCGACGATCAGGCGACAAAGAAGCTTGTAGAGAGAGAAAACGGTTCAGACGTTGGAAGCGGAAGTGATCTCGCTTTTATTTTGGGAGATCTCATACAGACGGGAAAGATTGAGTCGTCTGTTAAGGTTGCCCGTTCAGTTTATGATTTTACGAAGAAGGGTCTGAGTGGAGCCTATCCTCCTCTGAAGTGGATAGGGGTAAAGAAGGCTCCTTTTTATGTCCTTGTTGGTGCTCATATGCCGTGTGTTCTTGTCGAGATGTTCTTTATTGACCATCCGAGCGATGCTCGGTTAGTTGTGCAGCCAAAATTTCGAGAAAGTCTCGCATCGGCGCTTGCGACGGGAATTCGAAATTCACTTGGTGAGATCCATGAATAGAAGAATCTGTTTCGGACAGCGAAAGGAGCTCGATGTCTCTCTCTCGTGATCAATTTACACTCCTCCGTGTACTGGTTGAGCGAAGCAAAGTTTCGACACAGAGGTGCTATCTTGTTGGGGGAGTACTGCGAGATCTCTTTCTGTTGAATTCTTTACTCGATCGAGATGTTGATATTCTCGTGGATGGGAGTGCTGGAGAGGAAGCGAGTTTCATCGCTGAGCGATTTGGGGGAAGCGTTCGTACGTTTAATAAGTTCCTTACGGCCAAAGCCGAGAAGTTGACTGGATTTGAGAGACTCAACGAGGTTGATTTCGCCAGTGCGCGAAAGGAGAAGTATCCTGCACCGGGTTCCCTTCCCCAAGTTCTCCCCGCTTCAGTCAGTGAAGATCTCGCTCGACGAGATTTCTCGATAAATGCCATGGCGGTTGAAATTTCTACGGCTTTGGTACAGGGACTTGAGAGTGGAGACTTTCTTAATCAACCACACTCATATGGTTTCATGGATTCATTCGGTGGACTGAAAGATCTCAGAGAGAAAGTGTTACGGATACTTCATCAGGAGAGTTTTAGGGATGATCCGACACGTATCCTGCGAGGTATCCGGTACTGCGCGAGACTCAATGGAGCTTTTGACGGTGAGACGGAGCAGAGTTTACGAGAGGCGATAGCATCTGGAGTCTTTGGTTCCATATCGACTCAACGATTCTTCGCGGATTTGAAGCGGATCCTCAAGGAGCCAACGGTGCGAAGCGCTCTAGGTCTTCTCTCTCGCTATTCATGCCGAAATGGTACTCTTCTCGTGAATGTTGTATTGAGCGACGAAATGCTCGCAATTGCAGGAGAAATCTCCCAGGGCTTGGAACCCGAAGTTCAGTTAGAGGTCTTCCGTCTTGCTCTTGAGGTACTTTCGAAAGGTCTCATTCCTGATGAGGAGTGGTTCGCTTTTGGCATGAATCGAAAGGGACTCGGTCGGTTACGAGCCGAAGCCCTGGCTATCGCAGGATTGGCAGGGGGAGTCCACGAGCTTGAGGCTGCGGTAAAAAAATATCCGAAGAAATAGCGCGAAGGGCTTATTCCCGGCTGGTTGGCTGGTGATCCGAAAGGTATAGTATCGCGTGATGCCTCGTCTGGGGCGTCTTTTTTGATAGCCCGTTTTGAAAACGTCTCGATAATTGCGTTGGAACTGATAGCTCCGTATTGTCGGAATGTCTTTGACGAGTGGAATCTGATCCTCTTTGTCCACTGAAACTTGATATGAGAACGAATCCGTCTGTGAGGCCGATGTCTTCTATGAGCAGAAAGAAACTCCAGGGATATGAATTGCGTTTTGGGATCGTACAGCTCGTTATGGTTCTTGGAATTGTTACCGGTTCGATGGTGTGCGCTTTCTATTTTGGCTACCAGTCAGGCAGAGATTCGGGGTACGAAACGGCATCTGCTGATAGCTTGTCGCGCTCGGTGCGACTGCCGATCTCAGATGAAGAGCTACAGCAAGAGGTCTCTGAGGAGCAGGCGAGTCAAGTCTATGCAAAGCTTGGAGACGATAGGCTCACTACTCAGATCGGGGAGGAGCCAGGGAATCCTGATGTTGACACTGCTCAGCTTGATCCGATCCCGTCTCTCGATACCGCTCCTATTATTGTTGAGCGGAAGAAAACTGAGAACACCGATACTGCGGACACCTCTTTGCTTGATGAACCAGTGAAAAGTGTCTCGGAGGAAAAGGAGAGCGATCTTGGCGGTGCTATCCGAGTTCTTGGGGATACTCCGGCTACTCGTTCAAAAGGTACCCTCGGTGGTTTACTTGAGTTAAAAAATGAAAAGTCGAGTCCGGATGTAATCCTTAAGGCAAAGACGTCAGAGGAAAGTTCTGCGCAACTTGAAACTCGGAATGCTTCTGGAGAACAAGCTGGAGCCATCCAGATCGAGTCCCCCAATAAAGAGATCAAAAGAGAAGCTGAGCCCGATAAGCAAGACGAAGGCGAGAAGCCATCGCAGCAGTTTGCCAAACTACAAAAATCACCGATAAACCAAGATTCCCTGAAGGAGGAAGCTCCGGCGGCATCCTCAATTGAAGCCGTGAAATCGTCTCCTCCCGCTGCTGTTTCATCGACTCCCCGATCCGGATGGTATGTCCAAGTGGCGGCGCCGAAGGCTCGCTCTGACGCGGACTCCCTCGCTCAGAAGCTCCGTAGTTCCGGTTTTCAGATAACGATTGAGACAGCCAATGTCAGGGGTGAGAAATATTTTAGGGTCTTAGTGGGCCCTGAGGATAATAGAACGCTTGCCCAGAGGCTCTCGGGTCAGGTGAAGAGGGAGCCGTATGTGCAAGGAGAGCCCTTTATTAAGGTTATACGGTAGCTGAAGCGCCACCTAGGCGAACGCTGTTCTCTTCTTTTGTGGTTTCAACACCTTATTTTCCAAAAAAGCAGTTATTCGCAACTGCTCGTATACCGAAACATCTAATAATCTTAAGGATAGAGGCGCTCTGGTTTGGCTTCTCCGAGTACCCATGGTCGTAGGGGTGGGCAGTTTCTGAGGAACGATTTTTGCTCCGATTGCGGGTTTAGGGACGTAAATCCGAAGAGGAGAGTCTTGGCTTCTCGGTTCTGCGCTACAATGTTTGTGAATTGTGAGTTCGTCTGACGTTTGAAAAGTACGGACTAGGTTTTTTTATTGGCTTCAAACATCAAAATGACTTCCGAACTTTCCAGCGAAGAAGTAACGAATCCCCTCGCGGCGTTGAGCTACGCTTCTGGTACCGATATTGGAAAGCGTCGGGAGGAGAACCAAGATTCTTTCGGAATTATTCTTAACGATCAATTTCACTTCTATATCGTCGCTGACGGGATGGGTGGAGTAAAAGGTGGCGCGGTAGCCTCCAAGTTAGCAATTGAACGGTTCACAGAAGTCCTTACCGAACATCCCCTCCCTGATCAGAGTGTTATATCCGAGGCCATTCGGGAGGCGAACCGAGAGATCTTTCAAACAGGAAGTGAAGATCCGAGTTTAACCGGGATGGGTACCACGTTGGTCGGACTGGGATTCGTCGGCACGAGACTCTACATCCTCAACGTAGGCGATTCGCGGGCGTATCGGGTGCGTCGCTCCTCGATAGTGCAGTTAACTCAAGATCACACTCTCATTTCTGAATTGATACAGTCGGGAGCAATTTCAGAGGAGCAGGCCGAGAATCATCCGGTCTCGCATATGTTGACCCGATCTCTTGGTCCCACTCCCGCGGTTGATCCGGATTGCTTTCTTCTCGACGATGGCCCTGTAAAGGGAGATAGGTATCTCCTCTGCTCGGATGGTTTGTATAATCTCGTCAGCGAGTCAGAGATCGGACAACACCTGGCTGAATACAGTCTGGATGAAGCGAAGTCAAAGCTCATCGATCTCGCCAATGAGCGGGGCGGTACTGACAACATAACCGTCATCGCCGTGGAAGTTGGCGAGAGTTTTCCTATTGCGATTGAAGATATCTCGGAAGCGATCGCTGATGAAGACTCTGAAAGTTCAAGTGATACACTTGAACTTGATCGAGAAGAGCTCCTCCAGAAAGTCAATGGCGAGTCTCTTGAAAAGCATATCAATGGGGTAGGTTCTTCTGGACAGCAGGAAGAGGAATCACCGACCTTGTCAGGAAGTGTCTCGTTTGGGGGTGCCGCCTCAATCTCTTCTGGAGAAAAGGAGCATTCTCTCGAAGAGGAATCTGAAACAGAAGATCAGCCTTCTCAGGCAGTTTCAGGCAACGATGAAAGAAAAAAATCAAGTGGATCGCGCGGGCTTCTCCTGACTCTTTTGATGCTTGCTGGGATGGGTATTGTTATTGTCGGAGTTTGGTACTCTGATTCGACTCCCCACTCAGCTGACGAGGCGAAGGTTGCATTGGTACAGGATGTAGAGCGAATGCCTGCGAACGAAGCCAGGACCGTGCTCCCACCAGCGGTGTTCTCGAAAGTCCCGCTTGTCGACGATACGTCTTCGCTTCTCAACGAAGAGGAAGCAAAGCAGGAACGAGAGGAGCGAAATACCAGAGCAGTTCAGGATGAAGACGAGCTCGAAAAAGAAGAGCCGAAAGTAGAGCCTTCTCTCGACCAGTTCAGCGGGATTCATGATTATGAAACATCTCAGCAAGAGCTTGCTCACAGACGCGAAATCCTCTCAGTGCAAGTCGAGGAGCTCGAGCGCCAGATATCTTCTTTTGATCGCCCTCTTTCTGGAGAGGTAGGGGCGATTCTTAGTGATTCAGCTCGATCCTTGAGTGACCTCGAAGCAGAACTTGAGGATGTCCGAGGCACGATTGAAGTTGCTACTCGGAAGCTCGCCGTATGGTACGGACGGAGAAAGAGACTACAAGCTACTCATGTACTGAAACTTACAAACGAAGTCGCGATTAGTTCCGAGATCGTCCAGGGAAGAAAGGAAGAGTTTGACAGAGCGACGTGGGAGTATCTCAAGGAAGCAGAAGCGCTCCGTTACGATCCTTCGAATGAAGAACGAAAGCAGCAAGTGGCGAAACTGACCCAAATTCGACAAGAAAAGCTTGCTGAACTTGAGGGGGCGGTGCGAGAAGCTATAGATGATGAGATCGGAAAGGCTGATCATCGTATTACCGAGCTGACTCTCAAGCGAGATCGAATTCAGAGTGATATTGAGGCCCTCCGAAGGCGACATGCCTATGCCAAGATACTCATGCATGGCACAGCGGAGCAAAAAGCCGAAAAGCGTAAGTCGCTTCAGATTGAACTTGAAGTTGTAAAGGCTGAACTCGTTGAGCTGCAAGACATTAGTGGTCTTCCTGCTCCCGCAGAAGAATAAGTCTCTTCAAAGCCTTCACTTGATATCCTGAGAGGGTCCTGAGCTCTGCTGCTTCTCACGAATCTTTTGTGGCTCCCCGTCTCAGATTGATCTCTTCCGATTGCGATAATCTCGAGCATCGGAGTTGCCTTTTTCGGAGGAAACCGAGTCGCCCTGGTCTGGAGTCACCTCGGTGATCGTGTTACCGTTTGCCCCTCAAGAAAGCCGCCAGGAACTCATGAATGGAACGCGTGTTTCGAGAGAGTTTGTGGAGAGAGTTTGTCCGCGACTCCAAGCCTTACGTGTGCTGTCATTGGTGGTAAATTAACTGTCTCGGTAGTGGAGCCCTCTTATGACTTCTCATCAACGTGCTGCTCTGATCAGCGTATCTGATAAAACTGGCTTGGTTGATATCGCCAAATTTTTGCAGTCGGAGGGATTCGTGCTCCTTTCTACGAAAGGCACGGGCTCATTTCTCAGTGAACACGGAGTAACCGTAACCTCGATTGAAGAGTATACTGGTCAAAAGGAGTTTCTCGATGGACGAGTAAAGACCCTTCATCCCCGTATTCACGGAGGGCTTCTTGCGAGAAGAGATAGCGAAGCTCACATGCGCCAGCTTCTCGAAGCTGAGACGCTGGCGATTGATGTCGCTCTCGTGAATCTCTACCCATTTCTTGAGGCTTTCAACTCAAAGGAATCAAAGACGGAACCAGAGATGGTTGAGCTGATAGATATCGGTGGGCCTACAATGATTCGGGCTGCGGCTAAGAACTTTTCTTCTGTGTATCCGGTGATTGACCCGAGCGACTATCCCCGATTACAAGAAATACTGCGTGCTGAA
>JAGRAO010000388.1 GCA_020434565.1 Bdellovibrionales bacterium | reverse complement strand
ACTGTCTCTGGAAGAGTGATGCTGCACTTATTTGTGATGGGATTATCTTCGGGAAGAAGTTCTACAACCCAGCATTTAACTTCCTCGTGACATTAGGACCTCTCACCCCGTGGATGAAACTCTCCGGATGCAAGCTGATCTGTTACAGCTGTGGGATAGGCCCCTTTCCCTCTGCCTTGAGTCGAGTTTTTGCAAAATACGTAATCCAATCAAGCGATCTGATCCTTATGCGCGATCAAGATAGTGTGGACCTTTCGCGAGAACTTGGGGTGACGAAAGAGATCTCCATTACTGGCGATGCTGCGTTTATCAATAGCGTAAGTTCCGATGAGCGCTCCCGTGAGATCGCGCGCGAGATCGGAATATCTTTCGAGAAACCGATCCTTGGGGTGAATGTGACAACCTATATGGACACGTGGCTCACGCAGAGCGAGCGGGTCTCAAGTAGAGAGAGCTTTGTTACAGAATTTGTAGATGGCATCGAACGGTTCCGATCGCAACAATCGGTGCGACCCGAGGTCATTTTTTTCTCCACCCAACCGATGGACGAAGCCTTTACTCGCGAAGTTGCGCAGCGAGTTGGAGCCTCAGTCGTTGACAACACGCGCTATCTGAGTCACGACATTCAGTCAGTTATGCGTCACTGCCGTGTTCTTGCCGGCATGCGCTTTCACTCTCTCGTTCTCTCCTCAGCCGTCCAGGTTCCAATTGTTGGGTTAGTGTATGCCCCTAAGGTCAAGGGTTACATGCGGCTTCTCGGCTGCGAAGATTTCGCTGTCGAACTTGGAACTCTCAACTCGGAGAATTTTGCTTCGACGCTTTCTTCGGCGTGGGAAAATGCAGATTCTCTTCGACAGAGGCAGCAGGAAAAGGTCTCACGCTTAAAAGTCGGAGCGCACGAGGCAGCTACACTCTTGCGTGAGGCAGTTTTTCCGGGTCTTCAATTCGAAACACCGATCGCTGCTGCGGGTTAACACCAATCGGCGAGAGGCAAAATTACAGGTTTTTCTCCTGCGTAAAGATCTTCTTGCTAAGCTCCCTGGTTGAAGCACTCACTCGACACGGCTTCATCCCTCTAAATATTCTCAAGGATTGTCTTCACACGCTTTTTCTCTTGAGGATCGGCGATCTTTGGAAGCACAACATCCTGAATCGCCCTGAGTGCATCTTCTTGATATCGAAGTTCAGAAGCGATCTGAGTCCCCTCCCGAATCGAAAAGACGAACTCAAGCGGGTCAGTGCTCGTTCCACCGTGAAAGGCGCGGTAGGCTTCCCTTACCCGGTTCGCGCTCCGAACGATTCGATGGAGCCGTTTCAGATCTGCCTGAGTAGCTTCGTCAAGGAGCTTGTCCCCTTCGTTATCGAGTTTCTGATTGATGGCAAAATCCCACGCGCGCTCAAACTCTTCATGTGTAAAGTTCTGAAGCCTTGGAAAGGCCTTCGCAAGCATCTCGGCTTCATAGGGAGCCCACGTTCCATCCGCGCGTTTCTCTGCTGGATAGTCCACGTTCATAACGCGAGAACGCGAAATGACTTCCTGAGAGAGCGCTTTCACACCGAGATAGTGCTGCGGGTTCATCGTGCCAACGATTACAACCGAATCGTGAGCTTTTACTTCGCGCCCATCAGGCAGATACAGTGTTCGCCGGTAGTCGAGGAGAGGATTGAGCATCTTTGTAACCCCCGGGGGGAGCGTGTTGATCTCGTCTAACACGATCACCGACCCAGGGGTTTGAAGCATCTCGATGAGACGGGAATCAACTGCATACGTTCCTTTCTTTGGATCAAAGTGAAAGGCATACGTGAGATCCTCTTTCTCGGTTTGAAAGTTACATGAGAACGTCATCGTTTCGCGATTAGTGAAGTGAGAGAAGATATCAACAAGCACGTTCTTACCTGTTCCGGCATCACCCTCAAGAATGAGAATTCCAGC
>JAGRAO010000387.1 GCA_020434565.1 Bdellovibrionales bacterium | reverse complement strand
TTGCTCGTGATCTATCTCAAAGAAAGTCGAGTGGATATCTATTCTCTCGAAGGAGCAGTGACCTTCTTTTTCGTGGCCCCGCTTGTGACGTGTTTCACGATCTCTCGGGCAGCTCTCGCAAGAGTAGCAATAGAGCAGAATTTACAAGTGCTCTGGTCGCTCACCGTAATAATCTCTGTTATAGCCGGGACAACTCTTCTTGCACCGGAACTCTCGCTCTTTGGATGGATCAAAGTCTTTGGAATTTATATCGGTATGACATGCGCTGGTTTGAGCGGCCTCTTCATGGCTCATCCAGAGATTATCGAGCCTCAAAAACCGAAGCCGCAACTATCACGATTCGCTGCACAGTATCGCCCAAGCTGGGATTGAAGATCACTCACTCGATGAGGAAGAGGACTCCGCGAGACTCTGCTGCCGCAAAAAATGATGGCTACAATCCTTTGAGCACGTATTGCGTTCCGCTCTCTTACGACAACTTTCACAAATAACGACTCCCCTTGAACAGCGAACGCAGGTAATCCTTTGGTCTCCAGGGTCTCCACAGTGGGGACACAAACGAAAACGCTCAGAGGCTTCAAGCGATCGATCCACGGCCACACGATGGTCAAAGACAAAGCACTCACCATTGAATTTTCCGTCAGGGAATTCCTTAAGGTACCGCAGGATTCCTCCCTCGAGTTGATACACGTTTTCAAACCCGAGCTGCTGCATTTCGAGAATCGCTTTTTCACACCGGATTCCGCCAGTACAGTACATGAGGACTTTCTGATCTCGCTGCCACCCTGACTGCTGAACAAACTCTCCAAATTCACTAAATGTATCGATATTCGGATCAACTGCTCCCTCAAACATTCCGAGTCGAGTCTCGTAAGCATTTCGAGTATCAATAACGACGACGTCATCCTGCGCCATCATCTCGTTCCACTCTTCTGGGGAAAGGTGATTATTTGACCTTTCCGTGGGAACAAGATCCGTTCGATGAAGCGTAACAATTTCCTCTCTCCGCTTTGTTTTAAAGCGTGGAAAGGGAGCGAGCCTGCAAAAACTGTCTTTAAAAAGAATCTCGTGAAACGGCTCAAACGAGCGAACTACTTCCTTCAGCTTCGATACCGTGCCTTCGCTCCCGGCAATCGTACCGTTGATTCCTTCTGGAGCAAGAATGACCAATCCACCAAGGTCCTTTTCGGCTTCGGCGAGATCGGACAACGCTGTCTCTACGCGTGCTACTTCATCTTCCGAGAGAGAAGCAAAGCAATAAAAGGCAGTGACATGGTAGCGAGCCATTCAGTTTTTCCAGCAAAGAGTCAAAGACGCTCTCACTCTACGAGAGCACTCACTAGCTGGTAAAAGTACCATTTCTGAAGGAGTTTCTCAAAGAGATGGGGGACTTTGGTCTCGCACCGCTTGTCATTGATTTACCCCTTTTTTCCTTAGCCTCCTATTGGTTGGCCTGCTCTTCCTCTGTGATCCGTTATCAGTGTTCGAATTTCAGGAATCGGATCTGAATTCAGACGCCAGACCCGATTCCAGTGCCAGACCCGTTAGCAGTTCTGAATCAGTTTAAAGGTATGTGCTGCGAGACTATCGAGCAGCTCTCCGATGGGAGAGGTTTCAAGCCCTTCTAGGGTCAGCACGGCTTGGCATTCTCGAACAGAGCCAAATGCGATTGAAAAAAATCTCTTCTGGTCTTTCACCGACGGCTTTCCCCGACCCTCGGCAAGATTAAGTGCAACTGACTCAGATGCTCTCAGAAGTTGATCTCTGAGTGAGCCTCTCAGCTTTAGACTGCGGCATTCCCGGTTAAATTTTACTGCGAGTTGGAATGTCCTAAAGTTTTTCATGATTTTCTAGGCCCCCCTTTGGCTTGAAAAAAAGTTTGCACCCCGTGTGAGAAACTTTTTTTCAAGCCAAAGGAGGGCTTTCTTCCATGAAAAA
>JAGRAO010000386.1 GCA_020434565.1 Bdellovibrionales bacterium | reverse complement strand
TGATTCATTGCCCTGAAACGCCGCAGCCGCACCAAACGCTGGCGCGAGATAGAAAGGACTTCCGCTGTCAGCAAGAATATACGCCTGCTCGGGAGTCATAGAGAATGCCCTGGTCGTCGGATCGTAGGAGATATATCCTGAAGCGGCTTGAGCGGCGAGCCACTCTTGGAGATAGCGAGCTGAAAGGTTGGTACTAGAGGCCAACGACTCTGCTGAGCATGGGCCGGACTCTTGAATCGCCTTATAGAGCCCAAGTTTCTCACCAATTTGAACGAGGGGAACCGAGAACGCTCCTCCCAAATCTTGGAGAAATCGCCCAACAAGCTCGTGTAACTTTGTCTCGTCCATCTCAATCTCCCTCATCATAGCTATTTGATTGGTGCGGGATACTGCATTTTGGCCTAAAAGTCTATGAGTATCTCTTTCCAGCTAGCGAACTACCTTTTTTAAGGAAAAGAGGACCTGATATGAAATTTGTGAGAAAACTCCATATCTATCTCGGCTGCTTCTTCGCTCCTCTCATACTTCTCTTTGCGGTCAGTGGAGCGTGGCAGGTGTATGACCTCCACCGAACACCCAAAGATGGTTCATATCGGCCTCCGTGGCTTGTCTCTTGGATTTCATCGATACATCTCGGAAAGTTTTCCCAAGCCTTTACCTCAGTCGGGCTTGAAGAGTGTGACAGAGCTGGGGCTTCTTCCGACTGTCGCGAGAAGCAACTCGAAAATCGCATTGCTCATTGTAGCTCTTGCTCATCCTTTTCGTTTCTTCTCGCACTTGTTGGAATCGGAATGGTGGTAAATGCTCTCTCAGGCATTTATATGGCATTCGCAATGATAAAAATTCGACGGGCGGTGTGGATCACCCTTGGAGCTGGGGTGGTTACTCCCTTACTCTTGATGCTTCTTCAGTCAAGACTTCTTTAAACGGGGCTTGCCACTCATGACAGAACTACCGACAGCTGAAGAGATCCTCTTACACGAAAAGCAAATATGGGATGCACTGATAGCTGGAGATCCGGCAGCAGATGCCGAACTGTTGTCAGATGACTTCCTCGGAGTATATCCGACTGGATACTCTTCGAAGTTTGAACACTCTCGCCAGCTTGAGAGCGGTCCGGTGGCCTCTTCTTATGAGTTGACGGAGGTTCGGTTCGTTGCTCTCGCACGTGACAAAGCACTCCTCGTTTATCGTGCACAATGGTCGCGATTCCGAAATGGAAGGGCTCTACCCCAGGAAGAGATGTTTGTAAGCTCCATTTGGGAAAAAAGAGAGGAGAATTGGCTTAATATTTTTAGTCAAGACACCCCCTACGAAGAAGAGAGAGAGGTCTAACCCGAAGCTCTTGTGCGACACACGGAATTCTTGAGGTATAACCACCTGTGGGTTCCGTCGTTATTGTCTTGAGGGTAGCTTCTATGTCGATTTCTCCATTTCTTCGACCGAGTGACCTTTCGCTTGAACGAAGCTATCTTGCGACCCCGCTTTCTCCAGAAATTCTCAGCGTCCGAGATGCTCGGAGCTTTGAGAACGAATTTTTTCGGATTCGGCTCTCCAACGATTCTTTGATTCTTCATTCCACGGGGAATCGTTCCGGATTTAGTGAAATGAATAGCCTCCGTCAGGAGTCACGGAGACAATCGAACGATCCAACTCAACGGAAAGCGGAGCTCTTTTCAGCGGAAGGAAGCCTGGTTCACAATATCGGAATCTCAGCCGAAATTATCGTTAACTTCGGCGGAAAGAAATATCTTCTTTCGATTCATCAAGATCGCCAACACACAGTGGGCGATGAAGTTGTAAAGCTCATTTCGGGATTTACTGATTGGCGAGGCTTTCCACAGACTGGGCAAACTTCGGGCGGAGAACCGTTTTTCTCTTCATTGCTCTCTGAGCTTCGAGAGGAAATCCTTCCCTTATGCCCAGATTGCGCACTCCCAA
>JAGRAO010000385.1 GCA_020434565.1 Bdellovibrionales bacterium | reverse complement strand
GCTTGGCTTTTGGGTACCCCTGTTATCGTTCACGGGAGCTGTCCTGTCACTCGGGAGCACGTCCTTCAATCAGGGGGAGGGCTCTATTTTGGAGATGAGAGAGAATTCTCCTCTGTTGTGCAAAGACTCTCTCAGGATGATGAATTGAGAGGAATACTCGGAGATGCCGGACGCAATTACGTCCGTGAAAAGTACTGCTGGGATGCCGTTTTGCAACGTTTCTCGAGAGTCATGGATACGATATTCTCCGCTCCGTCTGAGAGTGTTATTTCGCAATAGCTCGAACTATGGATATTCGTCGAGAGATCGAGGATCTCGTTCAACAGCTCAATCGCTATTCGCATCTTTACTATGTCGAAGAGAAACCGGCGGTAAGTGATGCCGAGTATGATCGCCTCTTTCGGCGACTCCAAACGCTCGAACAAGAATCTCCAGAATGCATTTTGCCCGAGTCGCCTACAAATCGAGTTGGGGCCCCGCCTTCGGAGAAATTTGAGTCCATAGCTCACGAAGTTCCGATGCTATCACTTGATAACGCGATGGACGAAAAAGAACTGAGCGAGTTTCATGAGCGGACTCTCCGTTTTCTTGAAAAGGAGGGGATCGACCGGTTGGCGCTGGAGTATACCGTCGAATTCAAATTTGATGGGGTTGCCATTAGCTTGAGGTATGAAGCCGGTCTTCTTGTTCGAGGACTAACTCGTGGAGATGGCGTATCTGGCGAGGTTGTTACCGCAAATATAAAAACGATTAAAACTATTCCGCTCAAGTTGGAGTACGAATACCTTCCAGATGTTTTAGAAGTTCGAGGGGAGGTAGTGTTTCTCTTGCGTGACTTTGAAAAATTGAATGAGGCTCGGCTTGCGGAGGGAGAGGAGCCCTTCGCGAATCCGAGAAATGCGGCCTCCGGAAGCTTGCGGCAACTTGATTCGCAGATTACAGCAAGCAGACCTCTTACCTTTTTTGCGTATGGAACCGGAACAATTGAAGGGGGACGATTTCCAGAAACGCTCTCTGAAGTGATCGAAGCCTTTCGAAAGCTTGGTTTCCGAACCTCCCCGTTTTTTCGGACGGTAAAAACTGCAGATCAGTTAGTACAAGCCTATCGTGACGCCGAAGCGCAGCGAAAAGAGCTTCCGTTTGAAGTTGATGGGCTCGTCGTAAAGGTCAATGACAGACGGTTGAGAGAGGCACTTGGCTTTCGCCAGCGTTCACCTCGATGGGCTATCGCAGCGAAGTTTAAGGCGGTTGAGGAAAATACAATCCTTGAAGATATTGTTATTCAAGTGGGTCGAACCGGGGCTCTTACTCCAGTGGCTCTCTTAAAGCCGGTCCGAGTCGGGGGAGTAACTGTTTCCCGTGCGACTCTTCATAACGAAGACGAGATCCAGAGAAAGGATCTGCTCATCGGAGATACCGTCGTTGTTCGACGCCAGGGAGATGTCATCCCGGCGGTCGTAGCGAGCATTCCGTCTCTTCGAACAGGCAGCGAAAAGAAATTTACTTTTCCAGCGCACTGTCCTGAGTGCGGGACTGAGGCTGTGCGACCCGAGGGCGATGCCGTTTCGCGGTGTCCGAATTCTCGGTGTCCAGCAAAAAGCGCACAACGGATTATTCACTTTGCCTCAAGAGATGCCCTCGATATTCAGGGTCTGGGCGAAAAAATCGTAGACCTTCTGCTTGAGCACGGTTGTATCAGAGATATTTCGGATCTCTTTTCACTGACCGAAGAGCAGGTCGCCGAGTTACCACGAATGGGAGAACTCTCTGCGAAAAATCTTGTATCAGCTATTACTGAACGAAAGGTCGTTCCACTTTCTCGGTTCCTTTTTGGGCTCGGTATTCGGCATGTTGGAACGAGAACCGCTCAGATTCTTGCTCGTGAGGGAGGAACGCTCGAGCGAATTGAACAGATGTCTTACGACGATCTTCTTGAGGTTCCAGAGATAGGGCCTGAGATAGCGCGAGCAATCGTCG
>JAGRAO010000384.1 GCA_020434565.1 Bdellovibrionales bacterium | reverse complement strand
TGATGGGATCATGAGAGGTAAGGTGGGACGCCTTCTCTCCCACCTGGCAGCTTGGCGTGCGAAACATATTATCGTTGTCAGTGAGGGCCTAGCAAATCGTGTACGAAGATGGAGAAAGCCTCTCTCTGTCATTCCCAGTGGGATAAACCTCGAGCGCTTCTATCCCATGTCGAAGTCAAAGTGCCGGGATGAGATCGGTTGGTCCCCAACCGTTAAAGTCGTCCTCTTCAATCGGGGAAGTGACGCTTTTCTGAAAGGAGAAGATCTCGTTCTGGAAAGTATGGAAGAGCTTCGTTCTTGCGGAGAAGTCTGCCAATTGTTCGTCTTGGATGGCAATGTTCCTCATGACAAGCTCCCACTCTATATTAATGCTGCTGATTGTGTCGTACTGGCGAGTCGTCACGAAGGTTCTCCGAACATAGTGAAGGAAGCGATGGCGTGCGAGGTTCCAGTTGTGTCAGTTGATGTCGGCGACGTTCGTGAAAGACTCTCAGAGTCAACCCGTTCCTGTTTGGTCGAAAGTCGAGATTCAGCCCTTTTTGCGGAAGCGATCTTGAGGATTTTACGGGAAGAGAGAAGGGGATCTGACAGAGCGCTCATATCGTCTCTGGAACTCGGGCAAGTGTCTCGAAGGGTCGTTTCGGTTTACGAAAGTGTCGCGAGACGAATGTGGGAAAATGGTGAAGAGGAAGCGTAGCTACTATGTGGTTTGATGAATGGACATGTCTCGCACTTCTTGGATTCGTGACAATTGTTATCGGAGTGCTAGCGGTCTTCCTCTGGAGGAAAACCCATGACATTGGTTTTCCATTAGGAATTGCTTTTTTTTACTATTTTTCACTGTATGGCTCGTGGGCGCTCGTTATCGACTATCTCGCAGGCTCAAGTTATGAGAAATATTTTTATCTCTTTGAGAAGGTTATTCCCCTCGCGATTGATTCATATTATCTCAAGGCACTTCTTCTCTATTCGACATTTCTCATTGTTTTGGAGCTCTGTCTTCTTAAATGGGTGACAGGAAGAAAGCCGTCGCTCCCTCGCCGGCGGTATTTGGTAAGCAGTTTAACTTTGGCGTTGATTGCATTTTTCTCCGTGGGATGTAGCTTTCTCATCGAACGTGGAGATATTTTCGCGGCCTTTGATGAAGGAGTGTCAGCCTATTCGGTAACAAGAGAGTTTCACCCACTCTTTACCCTTCATCAGATTCTGAATAGAACGGCTCTGCTATCATCATGTCTCGGAGTGGCCATTGAACTCAGTGGTGGAACGGCGATTTATTGTGTGGCAAGGACAAGTCTCTTTGCTCGCATCCTATTGTCTTTGAGCTTCGGTCTCAGCTTTCTCTTTCCGTTTTTTTTGGGGAATAAGAACGAACTTCTTTTTGCGATGGTCGGAGGAATTTTATTTTACCTAGCGAACAATGCTCGAGCGAAACTCTCGCGAATTATCCTTATCTTTGCAATCTGCGTCCCAGTCATTTCAAGTATCGACGGTTTCCGAAGTTTGCCGGCTGATGAGATTTATAGGGGGTTTTCGGATTCTGAATTTATGGAAGCTTCACTACTTTCTTTTTTGCGAAGCAATGAAACGATCGCGGCTCATATGTCCATGTATGGGGTGCTCGTTTCGGAAATACCGCTCACATACGGCACAAGTTTTCTCAGTCTCTTAGCGTCAGTTGTGCCGAGGCTTATCTGGGAGGAACGGCCCGAACAGATATACGAGTATTATGCGCGAGGGATTTCCGCCATCGAAGGGCAAGGCTATTCCATTCATCACGCTACCGGATGGTATTTGAATTTCGGAATCCTCGGCGTGGTGCTCGGCGCCATCTGTTTTGCTGGATTTTGGGCTTTCTTTTTCAATCGTTCACGGAGCATCGAACGATACCCTCGTCGATGGCAGATTTTGTTAAGTGTGACAGCTCCCTGTTTTATCGTCGCCGGGATACCGCCGTTTGTGAGAGCGGGGCCGGAGGCC
>JAGRAO010000383.1 GCA_020434565.1 Bdellovibrionales bacterium | reverse complement strand
TGCCATACTGACACACATGAATACTCTACTTCATACGATAGACGGATGAAAGGCACTTCTCCTTCACTCTCACACGCCGAACTCCTTGGGAGAACCTATAAACGGTCATTATCTACCAGGGCGAGAAAAAAAACTGGTGTATTTTATACTCCGGAGAATATTGCCCACTCTATGGTCCAAGAGTGTCTCTCGAAAAGACAAGACACAGACACTCCTCCTACGGTTCTTGATCCGAGTTGCGGCGCAGGAATTTTCCTCGTTACGGCCCTGAGAGAACTCTTTAGAATTTATTCCCCAAAGACAACCGAGGAAGGAGAACACCTTTTATCAACGTGTATTTTTGGCACCGACCGAGATCCTCAAGCTGTCGAACTCACCAAGAGGTGTCTACGACTCGAGCTTCGAGAGTGGGCACGAGCTCACCGCCTCTCTCCCCCACGCTCACTTTCCCTGGCACAAAACATTCGGTGTGGCGATAGTCTCCTCGATTGGACAAATCACCCATGGAGCACGCCTCTCGCACAGCACCAAGCGTTCCGATGGAAACACGCATTTCCCCAACAGCTCATTACAAAATCTGGATTCGATCTCGTTCTCGGAAACCCTCCCTATGGACTCTCACGGGGCGAACAACTTTCTCCTTTCGAGAACTCTTGGCTCAAAGAAAACTATGATTCCATCCGAGTAGGAAAAGTAAATAAATACATTCTTTTTCTTGCTCGCTCCCTTGGGCTCCTTCACGAAAACGGGCATCTCGCGTTTCTCATCCCTAATGCCTGGCTCGGAATTCGAAGCGGAGAAAAACTTCGTAGGCTTCTTTGCGAAAACAAATACCTGGAACACCTCGTTATCTTCGAGACGGCCCTCTTTGAGGATCCCCAGGTAGAAGCTGTCATTGTCTTTGCCTCACGAGCATCACACAAAAAGGACTCCTTCTCTCTGACCCGGAGCTCAAGTCCATCATGGAAAAGTTGCGAGCAGCACCAGACCCTCAAATACAGCCTCTGCACCAACGATCCCGAGTGCCTTATCCCCACTCACTGGACACCAGAAGTCTCTACGCTCTTTGCTCACATCCAGGAGCACTCCCAGCCACTCACTCACTTTGGATTTCGACCAATGATAGCTCTTCAGGCATACGCTGCGGGAAAAGGAACCCCTCCTCAATCCAAAGAGGATGTGAAACAACATACGTTTCATTCTTCCGAGAAGCTCTCGGAAGAGTACTACCCATATCTTCAGGGAAAAGATGTTGGCAGATATTCGCTTACCTGGTCCGGCTCGTACCTTCGCCATGGTAAGTGGCTCGCTGAGCCACAAAAGCTCTCGCGGTTTTCAGGCCCACGAATTCTCTTGCGGGAGATTACGAGACCAACACCTCACGTTCTCGTTGGAACATTCACAAACGAAGTCTATCTCTATAATAAATCGGTCCTTCATATCCTCCCGAATGAAGACACTTCCGAGGCGAGCCTACTTGCTCTCTTGGCGATTCTTCATTCTCCACTCGCGTCTTTTGTTTTAGCCTTCCGAGGACGGAAGTCTCAGCGCAAACTCTTTCCTAAGATCGTTAATCGAGACTTGCAGACCTTTCCGGTTACAAATAACTTTCTCTCTTTTATTCCCCAACTCTCTCAATTGGCTCAAGAGCTTCTCGATCCATCGCTTGATAGCAATCAAAGAGAGCAGGTTGAGATCGAAGTAAACGAGCTTGTCTGCCAAGCATACCAACTGACACCGAGTCTTATCCGGAAGCTAGATTCGTGTCTTGCGAGGTCTGCAATATAATTCTGCATGGTTTAACCACAGAGACACAGAGAACTGTGAGGTATCGTCTCTGCCCCTGCCTCTGCCCTTGTCCCTGACTCTCCTACATTTAATTTGGGGCAGGGTCAGAGCCAGAGTCAAGGTACGAAAATCTTTCTCTGTGACTCTTGTCTTTCGAGGTCTGCAATATAGTTCTGCATGGTTTAACCACAGAGACACAGATAAGTGTAAGGTATTGTATCT
>JAGRAO010000382.1 GCA_020434565.1 Bdellovibrionales bacterium | reverse complement strand
TCTTCAATCCAGACTGCTGCATTTCCTCGACGGAAATTCAATTCTCTCTTCGGATGATTGAGCTCAACCAACCCGTATTCAAACGGAAGTGGAAGCTCAGAAGGAAGAGAATCCCACGAGAATTTTCCCGACACAGTGAACTTACCGGCAGGAAGTTTTATAAGGACACGGGAATCAAGGAGGCGAGTTGTAAAGGCTTCGGCGCTCCCGTCTTCGGAAAGCACTTGGACTCCGTGAGGTACCAGGGCTGGACTCGACGGAAGGGCCAGCTCTCCCTTTTGAGAAAGCTCAACCCACAATTGGAAACCACCACCACGATCTCCGAGTTCATACCGAATTCGTCCAGGCCACTGACAGGTCGTGCTTCCGTCACTTGAAACAGCACACTCCCATTCTGGATGGGCCTGCTCAATCCATCCTCTCCACGGCTTTAGTTCATCAGGCACGTAAAGTGTATCTTCGGCGTGAAGTACGCCGGGAGAGAGCGCGACAAGCAAGAAGAACACCAGAAAACGTCGCCAAGAGATCACGATAGAGCCCATACAATCTTCCCCGCCACTCAAAATGCTCCGAGATTTGAGACTGCCTCAGCGGGACATATCTCCCGTCTTGCTCTGCAAGCACAGCTTGACGGGAAAACGATATACCAGCCGCAGAAACGATAAAGCCCAATGAAGGCCCCCCTTTCCACCCTAGCGAACAATTCAGTGAGCAGCCGGTGGAACTTCTCTGAGAGCGCCTTTCTCGCAGCTCTTGTATCACGTTTTTCTTACGGTGAAATCGAATTTAACCTCTCCAGGCGCTTTTTGGGGAGCGGGGAATTTTTCTGTGTGGCTCTCGGCATACCGGTGCAATCCCGGGCATCTTCTCGTGCTAAAACTCACGGGAGCGATTCTCGTCAATAAAGCAAGAGCACGTTGCAGCGCGATACGACCGCACTCTTCGGGAAGGCCAAAAGAGGGATTGCGTACCTACAGAAGCGCCTTCAAGAGCTTTCCGACTTTTTTCCAAGAACGCTTTCGAACTTGATCCGTCGCTTTGGCCCGTGAACCCTTCTTTGAGAGTGTCCGCAGCTGCTTGAGGCGTTTCTGCGTGAGGTTCAACACTGCAACTTCAGAGGAGTCAAAGATTCCGAACAATGAATCAACTATTTCTTGGATAGAACTCCTTGCATCCCGGATGCTTTGGCGAACGTCCTTTTTCTTCTTTCCCTTTGGGAGCTTCTTTTTGGCCTGCACAAGCTGCGACTGAGCGTCGGCTACGAGCTGCTGAACCGAAGATTCTGGGTCATCTCCCGGAAAATCACTTGGAGGACCTGCCAACACGAGGACACTTCTCGGAAACGTAATTGTTGAGTATGCAAATACGAAACGCTCACCATCTAAAGCATACGGTGTAACCTCACTAAAGTCGTACAGCGGAATCCCGTTGAGCGTGAGAGACGGATCGGCTACTCGCTCTATTCCAGATGAGGTTTTCAGGAAAAGACTCTGATCGTTATGCCCAGAATAAACGAGGAATAGGGTGTTGGTTCCGTCCATGGCAAACGAGAATGGATTAATCGAAGAATCTGGAAAGGTGGAGATCCCAGCAAGATTCATCTTGTTTGTTACGATCGTTTCGAAACTACTCCCGCTCGGATTGGTGACGAAAACTCCAATAAGATTTGCCGATTCGTCTCGACCAATAAAACCGATCCGGGTTCCATCCATCTGAGTCGATGGGGCAAACAATTTCGTATCTCCAGCTGCGCCAGAAGATCCCGGGAGTGCAGTTTCCGGCCCAACGAGGAGAGAAAAGTTCTCTGCGCCCGTCGATGGAAGCGCCGAATAAAAGAGCCCGAAATACCCAAAGACGGTACCTCCGATAAGGGCAACACCTGTCCCGTTTGTGGCTGGATTAAGAAAATTTTTCACGGGAAAGAGCTCAAGCGGATTCCAAGGATGATCTGAATCACCAACCGACTTGATCATCCCTCCATCAATAGGAGCGTTGTACAAGCCTGTCCCGCCAATTGGACC
>JAGRAO010000381.1 GCA_020434565.1 Bdellovibrionales bacterium | reverse complement strand
AGCCTCCGTCTGCCATAGCTTTAAGCACTTCTGCTTCGCCCGGTCGAGCGCAGAGGTTGGCTCGGGTCCATCCCCTCCACTTAACACCACGCTCTCCCAGCCCATGAGCGAGCTTTATCATTTCGGTACGCTTCCTGGCCGTGAGGCTATCATCAAGAAAAAGAAGATTTCGAATCCCCGTTGTCTGAAAGATATTGTCGACCTCCGCAAGAATGCGATCGGTTGACATTATTCGGAGACCTCTTCCCCAAAGAGAATCCTGCTGACAAAAAATGCATCGAGCCGGACATCCACGCGAAGTGATGATGTTGGTCGCGGGCTGTCCAGCGACCTTTCGTACGTACTCGGAAAAATCAAGATGGTAACGAGCTGGAAACGGACACTGATCAAGAGGTTCTATTTTCTTTCCTTCAAGGACAAGGCCGTCCTCACTCTCTTTGCGCTTTTTCGTTTTCAGTAGTGCATGGGCAAGCTCGCTCTGCGCACCCGTGTGCGAAATGGCCTCTTTCCAAGCGAGGAGAACCTCTGAGAAAACTATCTCTCCTTCTTGAGTAATCACAACATCAAAATCTTGCGCACACTCATTCGGAACTGCAGAAGCATGTGAACCTCCACAAACGATCAGTGCATTTGGTTCTCTTTCTCTCAGGAGCTTCGATATCGAGATTCCGTGCGGCATCTGCATTGAAGCAAGTTGGAGTCCGTAAACTTGACATCCAGAAGGAATCTCACTCATGCACCGCGTCAGGCTAAAGTCATGCGTGGCATGACCTTTCGGGCTTTCTGGAGCAAAACACTTTGTGTTGAGATCAATCACGACGCTCCGGGCTAAACCGGGGTGGAATTCATCTGCCCACGCTGCCAGATACAAAAGGCCTAGCGGTGGCGCAATTCTCGGTTCGAGCATAGAGGGGTTGGGGGGGGAAACGAGACAAACATCCAAGGCGACATCCTCCAAAGTTACTATCTGGTCGACCAACCGGACACGCCTCCTGCGACCCTGATAATGAGACTCTGTTGTTAAGATTCAACAAAGAGTCAATGAGCGCGGATTATAGTCAAAAATGTGGGTTTTTCCGAGTACCTTAAACCACCGAGGCAAAGTAGTTGAGTCAAAGAAGCGTTGCCGGGCCTCTAAATCTCGATACAATCCCTTCGAAGTGTCTAGGAGAACCGGCAAGCATCGCCACTGGGCCTATCGTTTTCTTGATAAGTTTAAGTAATGCCTTACCTTTATTGCAGAAATGGGCTTTGATAGGATGCCGCACTACGAATCGGCGAGGAGAGGAAGCGACTATGACAGATCAAATTGGGGACGAAAATTCCCGACGCAAGAGAGCGAAATCCCCGGTTGAACCAGATGGAGCTGGTCGAATTCAAGGGACGTCCTACCCTGCTGAGGTGGCTCCGGACGGATCCCAGCCACTGTTTTCCGAACTCCCAGGGTTGAATTTCCAGCAACTTACACCTCAGGATGGGGACATTATCGTTGTTCGAACAGAAGAACGTGTTGAAGCCGAAGATAAGGCCGAACTGAATCGCTTGGTTCAGCGACAATTTCCGGGGAGGAACCTCCTCGTCGTTTTTCTTCCCAAGAATTCCGTCGTTCATCTCGAGCCGGCAAAACTTAGCAGCGAAGACCGAGGCTACCGTGAAACGAAAGTCTACGGGACGGACAAGGCTCCAAATCAAGATGGGAGAGGGGTACACACAGGAAGGCCGGACGACCTCCCACCCCAAATTCCACTGCGAGGAGTTACCCCACATCCCGAGAGTGAGGGCGAGGAAGACCGATTGTCATCAAAGAGGCAAAACCCGTTCCCGATTATTTCTTCACAGGAAGAAGATCCGTGTTCGGGCTGAACTTTAACTCTATTAGCACCCCCTGGGGAACTCTCCTATGACACGCCTCGTGCCCCTTGATCCAGACATTGAGCCGACACGAAAGATCTCTATTCTTGCCAGAGTTCTCAACGGTGATGCGACCGACGATCAGCTTGCTGAAAAAGAGAATATCCCGAGGGCTTGGATTTACCAGTG
>JAGRAO010000380.1 GCA_020434565.1 Bdellovibrionales bacterium | reverse complement strand
CTTGAGGTCCAGGTGTCGGGCGAGATCAATCAGGAAACGGGGATGGTCGTCGATGCCTCAAAGCTCGATGCGCTCGTGGGCGAGCTTGTACTGGCTGACGTGGATCATCGCCACCTCAATCTCGACGTCGAATGGCTCAAGGGGAAAATGGTTTCAGTAGAGAACATCATCGAGGCCATTTGGCAGCGGCTCGAACCCGAAGTACGAAAAATGAGCCCTACGGCACATCTTGAAAAATTGATATTGCATGAAACAGCGAGGATATATGCGACACGATCACGCGATCGCTAACGGATTCGTCAACGGCAATGGGCAACATACCGAATGCCGAGTGAAAGAGCTTGGAGGAGGGTCTCCTCTGGAGAAGTGTTGTCAAACGATGCTTCAAGAGATTGGTGAAGACCCTGAAAGAGAAGGACTCGTTCAGACTCCGAGGAGGTTCGATAAAGCTCTTCGAGAATTGACTGTCGGCTATCATCAATCAGTCGAGCAACTTGTACGTGAAGCAATTTTTGAAGAGGATTGCTCGGAGATGGTCGTTGTTCGTGGAATTGAGTTTTATTCCATGTGTGAACATCACCTCCTTCCATTTTTCGGCAGGGCTCACGTAGCGTATGTTCCAAACGGAAAAATTATTGGGCTCTCTAAAATTCCAAGAATCGTCAACATGTACGCGCGCCGCTTGCAGGTTCAAGAGAGATTAACCCAGCAGATTACAAACGCGCTCCAAGAACTTCTCGAGCCGGTTGGTGTAGCATGCATGGTTGAGGGAAACCACATGTGCATGATGATGAGAGGGGTCCAATCCCAATCAAGCAGCATGGTAACAAATGCTGTGACAGGCTGCTTTCTGCACGACGCAAAGTCTCGAGACGAGTTTATGAGAATGATTCGTTCATGAGTTCCGATTCAGTGAAAACGGCTATAGTGACGGGAGCGAGTCGAGGCATTGGGCGGCACGTTGCTCTTCGCCTGGCCCAGACCGGATTCCAGGTAGCTCTTCTCGCTCGCAACCAGGCCGATCTTTCGACGCTCGCCGTTGAGATCGAAAGAACTCCGGGAGCATTGGCTCCACTGGTCATCGCCACCGACATCTCTGATCAGGGGCAGGTGCAGCGAGCAGCTGAGACTCTCAGGAAAGAACTTTCTTCCATTACTCTCTTGTTTAACAACGCTGGGGCGAACCATCCTGGTTCGGTAAACCTCTCCTCTGCGGCTTTTGAGAAGGTCATCGCGACGAACCTTAACGGGGTGTATTATCTCCTTCACGAGCTGGTGCCGCGGTTTAAAGAGCAAAGAAGCGGTTTTATAGTGAACGTCGGTTCAGTGTGCAGCAAAAGTGCTTTTGTTGGGACCGGAGCGTACAGCGCAAGTAAGTATGGATTGTTGGGACTGAGCGAAGCGCTTCATCGCGAACTCGCAGCAGACGGAATTAAAGTTACAACGCTTTGCCCGAGTTGGGTAAAGACTGAGATGGCAGCACATTGTCCTCTCCCACCAGAACAGATGCTTGATCCTGAAGATATTTTTCAGGCGATTCAGTATCTCATGTCAGTGGGACCGAACGTGGCGATCAAGGAACTCGTCATCGATTGTCGATTTGATTTGTTGTAGAGCGAATCTGACACTCACTTTCCAAGAAGGGTTGCGAGGCCAGCGATTTTTCTTCTACTCCACTCTATGTTACGCTCCCTCTCCTAAACGAACGGATTCCTTTGGAACACAGGGATGGGAGGTCAACCCACGGCAAGGCGAACTACTCAACTACACTCCCTTTTCGTTGCGGCAACTCTTCTTTGCTCGCTGATTCTTTGGCCAACTCCTGGGGCGTTTGCACAGACACTCGTACCCATTATCGGGACAGAGTATTACTGTCTTTATTTTCCAGATGACTCAGTGAACCTCGGTCAACTCAGTGGAAGCGACATTCATTCGATTGACTTTGATGACGCGATCGAGACTCAACGAAAGAGGGTGATCCGAACAAAGAATCGCATAAAAGCGCTGAACAAGCTCCTTAACGACAAAGATCTCAACAAAAAGGATCTCAAAC
>JAGRAO010000379.1 GCA_020434565.1 Bdellovibrionales bacterium | reverse complement strand
AGTCTCGTTCAGAGTTTCACTAGGGCTCTATAACTTTTTTGACAAATTCTTCGGTAACAGCTTCCAACGTTTTTTTATCGGGAGTGTGCAAACTCTCTTCCGAGACAGCAGAGTCTTGGTTCCGGTTCGAATTCTGGACAGATTCATCTGAAATGAGCGGGGTTTCAGAAGCCCGCACTAAAAACTCATACGCGAAGCTTTCAGGCAGCGGCTCAGAACGAACGGCGAGATTCTTTGGAACGCGGATGACGTCGCCTTGTTTTAATTTCGTAGCACTTACATGCCCATTGTAGGCCGCAATCTCCGGCCAGCGGTTCTGCGCACCCATGTACCATTCGGCTACCATACTCAACGTTTCACCTTCGAAAGAAATAGTATGAAGAAGCACGGTTTCTTCCGGAAGGACTGCAGCTGGAGCCGAAGCGAGATCGCGTGGAGTTGAATGAGCCCGAAGGTGACAAGCGCTTAAACAACTACAAAGCAGGCAACAAAGGAGCAGTGTCTTATGAAACGACGATGCGAGCAAAGGGCGAGGTCGAAAATTACGCGGTAGAGAAAGCATGCTTCATTATCCGACGCTGAGAGGGTTTTTTGAGAAAAAAAGTGGAGATCTCCGAAAATCAGTTCTTTGCTGATTACAAGCTCGAGACATTGTTCGCAAATCGCACGTCTCTACCACCCGTTTCTCTTGGTCTGATTGCTGAACTCGGGATATCTTCTATTGTGAAAGTGGTGAAAAAGAAAGAGCTTTACAGCTTCTGTAGAGAGAAAGAGTAGCGATGTACCAGCGAGAAAACTCTCCCGAATTTGTATCTATTCGAAAGCTTTCACAAGTTTTGCTGCTCTCGTTTTCGATTCTTCTCATCCTCGAAGTGCTGCCCAAGGGGATCGAACGGAGGAGTATCCGCCTCCAACGTCAGTACAACGAGGTCATCGGGGCGACTGGAAGTCTTCGTGCCCTGTCTCAGCGAATTTCCTTTTTTGCTCTCGCCCGTCTGAGCGTTACAAACCCAAAGTTGCAAATTTCAATTAATGAGAAACTTGAAAATGCACTTGAGGAATTTTTAAACGGAAAGGAACTCCTGAAAGAAGAGCTGATAGAGGCAGAGTTTTTCTCTGATCAGGGACGCAAGTCCTCCTCCCGAGGGCTTCAGGCTATCGATGAAACCCTCGGGCGTTTTGCAAAGGCAGCCTCGTCCATGTTGGGTGATCTCCCCCAAGGTCTCGATGACATGGATTTTTTGCTTTTACTTGGAGAGAGCACTTCTGAGACCTTCGAAGAACTCGGAAATATAGCTCGACGCCTCGAAAAGGAGTCGGAGCGAACCCTTGAAAGATTGAGGCTTTTTCAGGACATCATTCTCTTTTTGACGGTTGGGCTTCTCTTTGGGGTCGGATTTTATGTGATCTTTTTTCTTCCAAAGCGGATGCGAGAGGATCTCGGGCTTCGACTTGAGGCTGAGCGAGCTTTAAAGGTTCAGCTTCAAGATCTTGAGAGATTTTCTTCAACGGTCGCCCATGATCTCAGGAGTCCGCTTCATAATATCCATAACGCTGGAGTCCTCTTGAAGGAACGTATCGGTTCTGAGGGAACGCGAAAATCCGAAAGAGAATTGTGTGACATTATCGTAGAACAATCGGAGCAGCTTTCACAGATGATCCGTGCCTTGCTCTCTTTTGCGCGTTCTCAGACTCACCGAATAACAAAGGAGAAGATATCACTCCAGGAGCTAGTGGAGCGTGTCCGTAAACGATTTTATGAAGACCTCTCTTCGGGAAGATTGCGACTCTCTTGTCAGACTGACATCTCCTTACGTGTCGAACCAACACTCTTTGAAAACGTCCTTCAGAACCTCATCGAAAATTCTTTGCGACACTCGGGTCAAGCTTCGGTCGAGGTTACCTTAGATGCCTTTCGTGAAGAGAGCGGGAAGCGATCAAAGATGATAGTGTACCGAGACAACGGTAAGGGGATACCCGGGTCGCTGAGACAGCAGGTATTTGAGAATTTTGTTCGAGGGGAAGATGCAAAAGTCGAGGGTTTGGGGCTTGG
>JAGRAO010000037.1 GCA_020434565.1 Bdellovibrionales bacterium | reverse complement strand
CACTATCTCCTGGTATGCCCCGGGAACGCATTTTTTTTCTTCCCCAGAGCGAATCGCTCTTTGTGGAGTTCCCTTAATGACAGCTAGCCAGGGCAAGGCTACCCGAGAAGAATATCTGCTCTATCTTCGCTCGCTTGTGAGTCAGTTCAACCTCGAAATTTCGTTTAATCGGAAAGTAACCAACATCACCAAGCAAGAAACTGGCGAGTTTAGGGTCTCACATCGGTCTTCTCGTAGCATTGCTCCCTTCGAGGACAATTCAACTGCGGGAGCGTCTTTCTCTACACAGATTGTTGTGCTCGCCATCGGTGATATGCATGCCCCAAATCTTCTTAGCGTTCGCGGCGAGGAGCTCCCCTGTGTAAGTCACTATTTCGTTGAGCCACACATGTATTTCGGAAAAAGTGTGCTGGTGGTCGGTGGCAAAAATTCAGCTGTTGAGGCAGCGATACGACTCTATAGGGTCGGAGCTCGGGTCACGTTAAGTTATCGTGGCGGGGAATTTGATAGTAAGAGGGTAAAATATTGGCTCTATCCTGAGCTGTTGCATCTTATTCGAAACAAGAGCATTCGATTTTTTCCCCATTCTCGCGTTTCGGAAATTACGAGAAATGGCGAAGTCGTTTTCAATTCCGAAGACAAGACATTCAAAGAATCCTTTGATGAGATCTTGTTACTGACGGGCTATCGGCAAGATCCGTCGCTGTTTGAGCAGATCGGCATTGAACTGGTTGGTAATTCAAAGAGGCCGAAATTGAATGAGGAGACCATGGAGTCTCATGTAAAGGGTGTCTTTGTTATTGGAACAGCTGTAGCAGGTTCACAGATTGGAGGTGTGAAAGAGTATATCGAAACGAGCCATGTGCATGTTGATCGAGTCATTCAGAAACTCTTTGGCGAATCACCCTCTTGGTCGCACTACAAGAGTGACAAAGAGTTCTTAGAAACATGAGCTCTTTTAGGACAAAAGATTAGTTGACTGGGGGACTCGTCTCTTTGTCATTCGTTGTCCCTTCAACAGGTTCATGGGTCAGTTCGGCGAGCATCTGATCGAGTTTTTTACTGAGCCTTTCGACTGTCTCAGAGCTTCGCTTTTCAAGCTCTGAAAGTTCTTCTCCGGAAGACTTTGCTTGTTCATCAAGGAGGGTGAGCTCTTCGGATATCTTTGCTTTTGCTGAATCTCTTAGTGTTTGAGCCTTCTCCTGGAGTTCCGACAGCTTCTCTTGGAATGAGGAGTACTGATCGTCAACTTGATGATGCAGCTCCTTTTCACGTTGTGCGGCATATTTTCTAGCGGCCTCGATAGCTCGACGAGTTGCTACTCGGACATCATCTGCGGACACCGGAGCGTCTTCCTGAGGCTCAAGAACAGTTTCGGCGGCAGCAAGTTCGTCTCCACGGTCAAATTTTTGAGGGGGTTCAACAGAAAAATCTGGTTGGTCGGAGGGTTCGAGTACGGTTTGAGTCGAAGCAATCTCCTCAGAGTGTGCTCTTTGAGTTTCTTTCCCATGAGCACGAGATTCTTTTTTGCCTCGATCACAGCCAACTAACCCTAAAGTCAGTGAGGAGACAAGCACACCCACAACAACAATTCGGAAAGTTTTCATATAATGATACCCAGTTTTGATGGCGATAGAGTATTCGAAGTTACCTACAAGGGCAAACTCGGTACCTCTAGAAAGAGTGCTTTACGTGGTCCGCGAGAGAATTGACTACGCAGAGTTTCATCGGTTTGAGAGGGAAATCAACGAAGAGAGGCTCGTAGAAGCTTTCGACGCAAATTATTTGATTCAATTCAAATATTCCATTCTGGCTAAAGGACGGGATGAAAGGTCAGGGAGTCGTTTTCGAGATCGAGCGAAGCAAAGGTGAATTCTTGGGCTCTCGTGAGGGCACCAGGATTAATTATTCTGGTCTTTCCAACCTTTTCATCCCTTTTTTCGTGGGTGTGCCCGTGAACGACATAGTCAAACTCCTGAAAGCCGACGGCTCTCTCAAGAGTGTTCCAGTTTGTCCCGTGGTAAACGAAAAATGTTTTATTCTTGATAGTTTCTTGCTGAATATCTTGAATTGGAGAAGAGAAAAGGAGTTCAGATCTCTTTGAGAGCTCCTCACGCTCAAAGTCGCAATTTCCAAAAACGAAACGAGTAGGAAGTTGAGCAAAGCATTCTAATACTTCACAAGATCCGATGTCCCCGCAGTGAAATACACGAAATGGTGCCAGAAGAGCGATATGACGAGCCGCCCTTTTGGTGACATTAAGATCTCCGTGCGAGTCCGATACAAAGCAAATCACAGTCATGGCAAGACACCGAAAGGTTAGGGGAGGCTATCATAGGGAAGACGTTTGAGCGCATCCTTTAGTTTCAGTAGAGAAGTCTCACAGGGATCGTTAAGTTCGTACGTCCGTGTATTACGACAACTCTATCAATTCGAATGCCTTCAGAGCGAGCGTATGTAATACTACGTTCGGAATTAGTTCGATCAAAAGAGTGACTGATGGAGACGGGGATAACTTTAGAGGATCGTATTCTCGGCGATGAAGAGATCCATTTCTATCGGGCCCCTTTGGCACTCCTTCCGTGGATGGCGCTCGCGGCAGTCGGTGTCGGTGTCGGTATGTGGATCTTGGTTCGGTTTCCCGAGAGCGTCCAGGATCTCGACCTCTTTGGCTTTTCGTTTCGGCTTCCTTTCTCCGCCCTTATACCCCTCATGCTCATAGGGATAGTCATCCAGAAGCTCTACGACAGTCACTATGTGGTCGGTTCTGATTATGTTCGGGAGATAGATGGACTTTTTTCGCTTCATAAGGACGATATTGTTATTGAGATGAAGGATATTCGCGGAGTTGAAATAGATAGGAGCATCTATGGTCGAATCGTGAATACTGGCAATTTGAAGATTGGAACTTCGGCACACGATCAGAATGAAATTATCATCCGCTATATTCGGGATCCCTCGTACTACCGAGATGTAATTCTTACCCGTCGGAAAATTTGCTGTGAGCGAGAGAGATAAGCGATAGAGCTGTCTCGATGCGTTCGAATGTGCTGTTGCCGTGAGAAGAAGGCAAAGAGACAGCTCGCTCTTCAGGAGGTTCTATTGAACAGGATGACAAGAGGCGCAAGCGTCTACTCCCCTTTCTCTTTGCATCCCATCGAGAAAGCCCCAGAGTGCTTCAGTCGCGCGCTCCGCGGCTTGTGTCATCTTTTCTCGAGTCTCTTCAGGAAGCTTGTTTACAAGCTCGGCTGTGGCTTCAGAGTGCAAAATATCGACTTCGTGGTGCAACCGAAAGTATTCGACTGTTTTTGAATCTTTGATTCCGTAAAACTCATTAAGTCCTTTGATTTTGGTTTCACAGATAGCTGGTATCTGTTGTTCGTAAACGAAAAGCGCGGCCAGTCCTTCTTCGTAGGAACTGCGCGCGAGCTCGAAAAATGTATCGATGAGCCTCTGAGTTTCAGGATGTAGCGCTACCTCCTCAGCTTCTTCTTTGGAGGCGCCAAGTCCTTCAGCAAAATCAAGCCATAAACGAGGATGGTTTTGTTCACCATACTCTTCGTCATGGAGGTTCTCGAGCAGGACTTGCCTGTCGGCAAGTGAGTCGCAGATGGAATGAGTTGCACTTATGTAGCGTGGAAAGCTTTTTACGTGGTGATAATACTGCTTCGCATAAGATGCGAGGATCTCTCTATCGAGCTCTCCGGCCTCCCATGCTTGGTAAAACGGGTGCAGGAGAAGATGCTTCTCTGCAGTGTGTTGGACGAGAAATTTTGCAAAGTTGTCAGTAGCAAAGTTCATGAAGAATACTCCGATGTATGGGTTTCTGAACAAGAAGAGCGGTTTCCCAGAGTAATTTCTCTTCAAAGAATTACCATTGGCAGCCGCTCTTACCTCTAAGGTGTTGCAAAAACGGCCTGTTCTTTCAAGGAGAAAGAGCATGGGCCAGCAACCCTTCTCGGGGATATGTTCCGCTGAATCGCAGTCGGATTTCAATCGCTCGAGAGAGGATAACACTGTGTCAGAAGAGGAGGGATCGGAGAAGAGAGAATTTTTGGTTTCTCTCTCGGAGAGGGCCTTAGAGAGCGCCCCTGAGAGTTGGTTACTTGGGGAGCGCTGAAACCAATCATAGAGAAAATCTCCTGCGCGTTCTCTTTGTCCTTGTCCTGCTCCAGAAGAGGAGTGGAGAAACGTACATTACGGCTATGGAGCGGGAGGAGGATGAGGACAAGGAGCAGGAACCTGGCTTGGCGAGGACTGGAGAGGTGGTGAACAAACCCCGAACAGCAGAGGAAGCTCTAGTACGAATAGGATCGGCTTTCATACCGAAGAGATGTATCTTCCAGGAAAAGTTGGTCAAGAGATTCGAGTGTGTGGGTAAGGATGTAGACAACCTTTCCGATTCTTTGAAGGTTTCCAGAGACTTTTAAGCAAGAAGCCATCAAAACTGTTCGTTGGTACTGTTCAAAGGTTTCCGGTGGAATAATAAGGTTCACCATTCCTGTTTCATCTTCGAGTGTAACAAAGACGACGCCTTTTGCTGTCCCAGGCCTTTGACGAAAAAGCATCATTCCAGCCCCGCAAACCATTGTCCTCTCCGCAGATCGTGGAAGTGTTACGAGATCTTGGGCGGTCAGTACTCCGTTAGAAGAGAGGAGTTTTCGTATTGTCTCAAGAGGGTGAGAGCGAAGAGAGAGAGACGTGCTTTCGTAATCTGCAAACATCTCTTGCTGCTTCGTCATCTTCGGTAGACGTACTCGAGAGAGAGGTTGACGAAGAAGGGGATCGAGTGGGGTTGGAGATACTGGGAGGGCTCGAATTGCCCACAGGGCCTGTCGTCGAGAAAGGCCGATTGATTGAAAAGCATCAGCTTTTGCCAAAAGGAAAAGAAGCCTCCTTTGAACTCGGTGAGTTCCAATATGGAGTTTTTGCCACAAGTCTTCGAGAGAGGAAAACTTTCCATAGCTCTCTCGAGCCCGAATTAAAAGCTGAGCCTCTCTCTCTTGAATTCCGTGAATGAGGCGAAATCCAAGCTGTATCGCTTTCTGTTTATAGAGATACGAGTCACCTTGAGAAGAGATATTGAGAGTACAGTCCCAAGAGCTTTTGTTGATATCAATTGAGAATACGGTGATGCCGTGTCGTTTTGCATCGTCAAGGATCTGTGCGGAAGCATAAAACCCCATCGGTTGGCTATTGATGAGAGCAATCGCAAACTCTGCTGGGTAGTGAAGTTTGAGCCATGCTGAGCCGTATACGAGCATGGCAAAAGAAGCGGCATGAGATTCTGGAAACCCGTATTCACTGAATCCTTTCAGCTGCTCTATACAACTCGCAATAAATTCAGGTTCGTATCCCTTTGTGAGCATCCCTTCAAAGATCCGTTTTTGAAATTGTGAAACAACAGACTCCTTCTTTTTCCATGCCGCCATAGCCCTCCGGAGCTGCTCGGCTTCACCCGGAGTAAAACCTGCCAACACGATACAGAGGCGCATAGCTTGTTCTTGAAAAATGGGAACACCAAAAGTTTTCCCAAGAACATCTTTCACAGAAGGATCGGGATAGTAAGGGATCTTTTTTCCAAGACGGCACTGTAAGTACGGATGTACCATTTTCCCCTGAATCGGGCCGGGTCGCACAATCGCTACTTCGATAACGAGATCATAGAAGCAGCGAGGTTTTAGTCTGGGAAGCATCGACATTTGAGCGCGAGATTCAACTTGAAAAACCCCAATCGTATCTGCTTCAGAGATCATGTCGTAGACCTTTGCGTCTTCAGAAGGGAGTGAAGCAAGAGAAAGGTGAGATTGATTTGCCTGCATCCGTTGTCTGTTGATGAGAGCGAAAGCCTTTCGAATGCACGTCAGCATGCCCAGGGCGAGAATATCTATTTTCAGCATACCAAGCTCTTCAATGTCGTTTTTGTCCCACTCGATAATTGTTCTGTTGTCCATCGAAGCATTTCGAATTGGAACAATCTTTGAGAGGGGAGCTTCTGAAATGATAAACCCACCTACGTGTTGTGAGAGATGGCGGGGAAAGCCAAGGAGTTGGCCAGCGAGAAGAAGGGTGTTTTGAATAATATGACAGTCAGGATTGAGTCCTGCGTCTTGAATCGCTTCCCGTGGAAGTACGCATTTGGTCCATCTATGAAGCGATTTTGCGAGAACATCAACGACAGAAAGAGATAATCCGAGAGCTTTTCCAACTTCACGAAGAGCGCTTCGATGGCGGTATGTTACAACCTCACAAGTAAGAGCGGCTCGGTCTCTGCCATATTTGTCATAAATATATTGAATGACCTCCTCTCTTCTTTCATGTTCAAAATCAATATCGATATCTGGAGGTTCGTTTCTTTCTTTGCTCACAAAACGGGCAAAAAGCGTATCTATCTTTCCCGGGTCAACAGCCGTGATACCGAGGCAAAAGCACACTGCGGAGTTTGCAGCTGCTCCCCGACCCTGACACAGAATGTTCTTTGTTCGAGCAAATGCAACAATGTCAAAGCACGTGAGGAAATACTTTTCGTAATGAAGTTCGTGAATGAGCTCGAGTTCTTGAGAAATAAGCGCTTCAACTGGTTTGGGCACTCCCTCTGGATATCGTTCCTTTGCTCCCTTCCAGGTAATTTCACGCAGATGCTCTTGCGGCGATCTCTGAGATGGGCAGACTTCACGTGGGTATTCATAGGTGAGGTCAGCGAGAGAAAAAGTGCTACATGCTTCTGCAATTTCAACGGTGCGTTTCAGTGCTCCAGGAGTCTCGTGAAAAAGACGCCACATTTCGCCTACAGATTTAAGGTGTCGTTCTGCATTCGAGAGCAACGAGTATCCAGCTTGTTCGATAGTTGTTTTTTTACGGATACAGGTTATGACATCTTGAAGCGCTCGACGTTCTGAGTCGTGGTAGTGAACATCATTTGTTGCAAGGAGCGGAATTGAAAGATGACGACCGAGTTGATGTACGCTTTCAAGATGACGAGAGTTTTCATGAGAAAAATTTTTTGTGAAAGAGAGAGATATAAGATCGGGAATGCGGGAAGAGTCTCGAATACATTTACAGTATTCTGTGAAGTTTGCCTCGCGGTGATTAAGCGAAAGTTTCCCAACTTCCTCATAAGAGGAAGAATACGCATCAAGAGAATAAAAACATGGAGGGATGAGAACGAGAGCATAGTCGTCCTGGAATCCTAAAAAATCTTGGAGAGTCAAAAGACACTCTCCCTTCTCTCCCCGCTGTTTCCCTAAAGAGAGCAGTTGGCAAAGAGTTCCGTATGCTTCCTTTGTTGTTGGATAGACGAGACAGCGACAGATGTCTGCTTCGGGAGGTTCTTTGGACGAATAGTAATCTTCGCACAGAAGAGTGAGTCCACAAGCTACAACGAAGTGAAAATCAAGTTCTCTCGCTTGCACATGGGCTCGAACAATTCCTGAAAGAGAATTCTCATCTGTCATCGCAAGAGCGCGATACCCAAGATGATGAGCTTTTTGAACAAGTTCTTCAGGATGGCTTGCTCCTCGCAAAAAAGAGAAATTACTGATTGCCTGGAGTTCGGCATATTCTTTCATGCCCAAACTCCTTGAAGATACCATTCATGGCTTCTTTGACACCGATAGACCCAGAGCCACCTTCCGTTTTCTTCTTGTAGAGTAAAGTACTCTCGATCTTCCTGTGGCTGTTCAAGTGGGTTTGACCACCACTCGGAAGATATTTTTTCTGGGCCAAAAGAGTTCACGATTCTGTAGGCACGTTTCCTCCAGGTTATTTTCACAGGGGGTTTGTCGGGAAGAAGTGCAATAGCCTGGATCGGCTCAGGGAGCGATAAAATATATGAAGGGTATGATCGTGGCTCTATCTGAAGCGATGTTTTCGTCTTGTGCAGTGTTTTTGGTTGAAAAGCAAAGGAGCGTTCTGGAATGTGTGATTCACGAAACGAAAGACCAAAAATGCTCTCCTTTCCAAGAAGTGAGCTGATATTATTCATAAGTCCGTCAAGCTCATGAGAGAGCGCTTCTCGAGAACTTTCTCGAAGGGTTTTAATCTGTTCTCCGGCAAAGTGCTTTTGAAGATGTGCTCTCAAGTGGAGATGGTAGATAGGGCCAGGAAAAGATTCCTGCTCAAAGAGTCTATGGAAGAGGGATAAGAGATTTTTCTTATTTCGTGTGCCCTCGAGAAGAGAAAACTGTTTTGTGAGAGAAAAGGAACGAGCTTCTCTATCAAGGCCAGAGAGAGTGAGAACATACAACAAGGATACACTTTTTCTTCTTTCGAGTATCACAACAAGCTCGTCGAGCATATCGAGTGTTATTCTCTCGAGAGCGCTTCTTTTGTCTATGCCGGTCTCAAATGAGCGTATGCACTCCGTGGCATGTTGCTGTCGAAGTGAAAAAAGGGGCTCTTCTCGATAGCCGAGTGCCTGATCAAGCCGAATGAGAGGGCCTATTCCAAACCGTTGAAGAATCTCTTTCCGCGGAAGAGCAAGAAAATCTTGAACAGTAAATATTCCAAGGGTGCTGAGAGCTTGAATATCTTCACTTTCCATCCGGAGCGCTTGAAGCGGGAAGGGGCAGAGAGATTTCTGAATCTCTTCTCTTTGGTCTATGAACGTACATGGTTCAGGTGAAAATCGAGAAAGGGCCCATGCCGCACCGATCGTTGGAGCTATCGCGAGAGAGCACGCAATTCCCTTTCGGGTTAAACGCGCAAGGAGAAAGCGGGTGAGCGAGTTCCACCCGCCGTGAAGTTTCTCTGTCCCGGTAATATCGAGAATGATACCAGTAAAAAGAGGATTGAGATTCTCAAGAGAGCTACTCCGATATGCTTTGATCGTTTCTTGCTCAAGAGAGACTGTGGGGCTCAGACGTTTTTGGCACCAACGTGCAAGTTTCAAGAGTGCGCGGAGGTCTTCTTTGGGTGCAAAGGGCTCCATAACGAGAGAGGGAAGGACGCCTTGAGCAAGAAGAAAAGACATTCCTCTTTGAATACCTTGTCTTTGAGCTGCTCGTGAAACCCGAAAAACAGTTTCTGTGCCTTGAACTCTTCCGGTAAGAACCAAGTATTTATGCTCTTCTTTCGTGAGGGGTTTCTTGAGAAATAAAAGATCGAGAGACCAACTCGGAAGATAAATACAAAGAAAATGTTTCATAAGTTTTTCTGCTCAATAATCCACTTCCGATAGTCCATAAACGTTTATTTGGCTGCGCTCCTTTTACCTTAAGAAGTTCGAGTTCCCAGGCAAGCGTTGGAGTAGGGCAAGAGAGAGCTGTTGGATGAACGCTCCATCGAGAATGGGCAGCAGAGAGTTTTTGAAATTTGCTTTTCGGTAAGAGAAAAAAACCAAGAGCTGCATTTTTTTTCAGGAGGATTGCAAAACGCTTACTCTGGGTGAGAGAAAGACTCGGAAGATGTGCAATCACGGCATAACAAGCCTCTGAACGAAGAATAATATCGAGAGCTGAAAGTGTTTGTTTCGTCGTATGGGGCTTTAGAAAAACAGAGTATTCAAAAAGGGATTGGTATATTTTTTCAGGAAAGCATTGTCGAAGAATAAAAGGAGAGGCCCAGCATGGCTCTCCTACCCAAAAAATATATTTTTTGAGTGATGCTCTTTCTGAAAAACTCGTTGAGAGAAGATAGCTGATTAAGAAAATCGGTGAAAAAGAGAGAAGCGAATCCTTATATGAAGGCGTAACGAATTCATGAAACGCACCGAAAGGAAGACCTTTTAAAGGAAGTACCCCATCGATCTCCTCTATCCCAAATCGACACGTCGAGCTTTGCTCGCGAGGGGATGTCGAGCTTTGCTCGCTAAGGGTCGAGCTTTGCTCGCCCAAGAAAATCGAGCTTTGCTTGCCCAAGAAAGTCGAGCTCTCTCTGTTTGATTGGGAAGGACAGAATGGATCCTTGGCTCTCGCGCTTTCAGCTGCGCGCCATACCAACCCCTGCTCAAAGAGAGCATTCAGCTCTTTCTGTTGAAAAGATCGAGCTTTCTCCTGAATCTCAGGTCCATTCTGTTCTTCCTGACAATCCCCATGATCAAAAGTGGCCTGGAGTGAAGGGCTCGTCTTGTACTGCTCGTCATAAAGAGAGCGTTGTGTCGTGTCGGGGTCCACTTCGAAAAACCTCCAGGATGTTCTATAAAAATTCTATATAGAAATTATAAGAATAAAGCACGAAAGATCAATCACTCACGGTGATTTCTTTAAGGCTCTCCAAGTTGCTCAACTTGTTGAAAAGAAGAAGAAATTCTCTTCTTAGGTTTAGCTCAAAACTTCCGATATTCTTGAAGGGAAACCCCTATGCGATGAGCTTTTCACCCAAAGCTCTCGCATAAAAGGGGAACAGGAGGTCAAAACGCAGGTGCGGACGAAACAGAGAGAGGTAGATCTCGGTGCAGTCGTTGGGATTGAGAGAAGGCCAGAAGCCACTCCTCAAGAATCGATCGATTTTGCTCGGATTGCTCGTGAATCAGCACGACGGGTTCTCGAAGACCACGAACAGATACGTTCTCTCGCAGAGCAAACTCTCACAATCGGGAGTCTCCTTCACCCCGAACTCGTTCACGAGATTGAATCGCTCGTAAATCAACTGAAAGCTACTGATCGAAGTGGATGGCTGGAGCTTGTCTCTGAAGATCCAGAGCGACTCAATCTCCTTCAAGGGGAAATAGTTCATTCCCTTCTTCAATATCAAGCAGCCCTACAACAGCTTCTGATTGATGAGCTTAGAAATTCGCAAGATGCAGAGGATCCAAAAGCATTGATGCCGCTCGTAGAGGAGATTGCTCTTGCAAAAAAGCGAGAACAAGAGTGGCGAGCTCTCTCTCATCAACCACCAGCGCAGTCGGAAAATTTCCCGATAGAATTTGATCCTGCTGCTCTTAGAGAAAAGCTGTTACGATCTTCCGTCTGTCCAGAGAATATCTTTGAAGATGTAAGTACGCTTGGGGCGTCACTCCGCAGTTTGACCCTTCAGCTTTTCGGAAGAGAGGGGCAAAGTGAATCCCAGGAACTTGTGCGCAAACTCAGTGGACCTTTACGTGAGGTCCTGGAAGCTCTCGGGGAGTTTAGAGAAAGACACGGAAGACAGGTTGATGCTGTGCTCAAGCACGAACAAGCCGAATATGAAGAGCGACTCATCTCTGGATCGCCACTTACCGGAAAAGCCCTTGAAGATCAGGTCGGAATGCTCGACGCCGTGCGCCTTTGCCGAGAACTCTTGAGACGCGCCGAAAAGCTCTAGCGACACTATTCCTTGGGGTAGGAAAGAGCGTCTACCGAGCGCTTATAGAAAATGGGGGATTTCCACTTTAAATACAGCGTGAAAGACTCAATCCTGAATCACCTCATGCCGACACTACAAGGGTAGCAGCGGAAACAGCTTCACGAGGCTCGATTCAAAGCGGGCAACGAGTAAGGAATAATGAGTAAGGGCGGGGACGATACCGTAGCGTGGACTAAGCCACTCAAGGGGATTCGAGCAGTTCTTCGCCCAATCGTGAGGCTATGCCTTCGACGCGCCACCACTATTCAGGATTTTGTCAGAGTTGCTAAGGCCGTATTTCTTGAGGTAGCCGAAGAGGAGCTTCGGCTGCGCGGCGACAAAGTAAACATTAGCCGCCTATCAGTGCTCACCGGAATAGATAGAAAAGAAATCATGCGCCTCAATAGTGAAGGGCAACCTGAACTCGAAGAGCCTGGGAGTCTGTACGGTCGCGTTATGGCGATGTGGCGCCATTCACGGCGCTTTCAAACAAAGTCCGGGGCACCTCGAGTACTGACTCTCGAAGGGGATGACAGTGAATTTCGAGAACTGGTTCGCCTTGTGAGTGCGAGTATCTCGCCTGGCACAGTTCTCTACGAACTCGAAAAATTGGGCCAAGTTCAACGAACGAAAAACGGGTTGAAACTCCTTCGTGATGCAGCCCCGCTCGCAACGGATCACTATAAGGGAGATCTGCTCCTTGGAAGCGAAATTGAAACTCTGAGCGATACGATAGAGGAAAACGTCAAGAGAGACACAGCGGTCGGACACCACCAACTCCGTACAGAGTACGACAATATCCTTCAGCGGGAGCTGCCGCAGATTCGGATGTGGTTTCTTGAAGAAGGAAAGCTCTTTCATCGTCGAGTTCGCGAATTTCTCTCCAAATTTGACCTTGACGTAAGTCCTCGAAAAAATGAAGAAAAAGCCGGAGCGAAGGTTGTTTTTAGCAGTTTTAGCTGGACAACTGAAGCAGAAGAGCCCGAAGACGAGATTCTCTAGTAAGAGTGGAAATTCCACTTTACGAAAAATTCCTACCCGGTCAAAGCGAGGGGGTGCGAGAAAAAGGGGCGTTTCTCATGGGTCAACGACTTCACATTCGAAATCAATCAGGCTCGAGTAAAATCGAATATGTGATCCTCGTCTCGCTCATAGCGTTATTTTCCATAGGAGCTCTCAATCTCTTTGGAGGAGAGATACAGTGGAGAATGGCGGGAGGAGGAACCCACGGTTCGATTGATCCCTATTTTAGTGGATCACCTTGTATGAATAATGGCCGATGTCGTCGCCATGGGAACCTCTCTTCTGGAGGGGACGGAGGAAATTCGGCAGTTAATTCTGGTTCGGCTGAAAGCCCAAATGCATTCCCTAGCGGCGGCGGTTCAGGGAACGACGGGGGAGGCGGAACAGGAGCATCTGGTCAATCACAAGGTGGTTCAACAACAGGCTCTTTCTTTCCTATCAGGAAGCCTTTAGGTGATCCTAGCGGAAACTAGCTCCTTCTCGCACTTTATTTCATTGTGGAGAGTTCCTTGCATCAGAGGAGCTCATCGATATTCTTCGTTGTCGGGCCTTATTGCTCTGTAATAAGCTTGGGGGATTCCGAGTTTGTTGCGGAATGTAATCTCGAGAACAGCGCTTGAAGAACCTGCCAATGAGTGCCCCCAAAGATATCCCAGCATCAGCAAAAGAGAAGCTTCGACTTGGTCGCAAAATTGAAGCGATAAAGATAGTGCGTGAAGAGCTTTCGCTTGGGCTCAAAGAAGCCAAAGAGCTGGTTGAGCAGCATGTCGAAGGGCAGCCACAGGGAACCTATCAAGAGCTGGAGAAGAGCGTTGAAATTGGCAAGGGTCTCCTCTTCTGGGTTCTTGTAGGAATTGCCGTCGTTGCATACATTGCGGCGCGATAGAGCACCAATGTACTTCCGAACAAGCTCTGACGGTAAAGACAGGCTTTCTGAGCAATCACCCTTAGCTTAATTGGGAGTGGAGCATCGTTGCGTAGCCTTGGCAAAGGAAGAGGATCTTTCCGTTTGAACCACACTCCAGAGCTTTGTTGTCTTCGCTCCGGAGGAGAGCTCCATTTTCTCACTTCTGGCGCACTCGAGTAGGAAAGGGAGCAGGACAAGGATAAGAAAAAGAAACGCTTATAGACGTGAGGAAAGCTCAAGAAATTTCTCCGGTCTCTGTCGAGTATTCCAGTCACTCCATAAAAAGCGGAATATCCACATTTTTAGGCAACGCGCGATGTCACGTTTGCCATAAGATCTTTCGAGAGGTCGGCGGGAAGACCAAATCTTTAGTTCCCGTCATCCTCACATCTTACTAAGCACGCTAAACCCCACCCTCCTGTGAGTGGATATAGTATATTGCTGTATCCACTCACTTTTTTTGTAAGCTCTTGTTCGTAAAAGTTTACTTTAACGTTCTCGCTTATGCTGCCGATTACCGATAGGAAGCCAGAAGGGCCTAACTGACCCTGAGGAGGAGAGTCTTGCTCTGCTTCTCAACGGGATTTGAAAGAGATTACACGAGAACAAGGGGAGACGGCATGAGAGAAGAGGCAGCATCATCACAGCTTGAATGGCTTCGAAAAAACAATGATAGCCTGAAGTGGAGACTGATTGGACCGAACATTAAGAACCGTTTCGATTCATCGGTCTCAGTTGATAAACTAGAAGAGTTTTTAAGAGATCGTCATCTTCTCGCGGAGAGCTGTAGTTTTGCAGCGTGTATGGACGACGTCGAGGTGCTTCGAGTTATGGATCTCTATCGATTCGATGGGAGGACAGAGCACCCCTACCTTGTTGGAATTCAGCAAGAAGATATTCAGAGATTTCTTCGCGAAACTGGACTTGATCTCAAAATTACAGAAGAGATAGACGAACTGCTCGGGAAGATCGAAGATGAAATCAACGATCGACAGGGTAGCTCTGGTTCGTTTATGTAATTCCCTACTTTTCTCTTGAGTGAGTTGCCCTTCGCGGCTATATGAACTGGCATGGATCCGATCTGGGACGATGTGGAAGTTCGAGAGCTGTTGTCTGTGCTATTGTCTTTTTCAGGAGAAAGGGAAGCGAGAGCATTTCTTCGCGATCTTCTAACAGAAAGTGAGCTTCGAGAGTTCGCCAGGCGTTGGCAGACCGCCCGCTTACTCGATGCTGGTGTCTCTTACGCCGAGATCGAAGCGACAACTGGACTCAGCTCAACGACGATCGCTCGCATATCGAAGTGGTTAAAAGAAGGCGCGGGAGGGTATCGTGAGATATTAGACCGGCGTCGATCGGCTCGCTGAGCCTCTGAACGTTCGAACCTACTCTCTCTATCGACAGGAGAGAATCACCACTCCTGCCAGTCCGACACGATAAAATGTGAAATGGCCATTCTAACGAGGTTCCCCCAAATAGAGAGTAAAATCTGATAGTTGTGAGGACTGGACCGAACTCACTTAGAAATTCTAAAGCTCCCCCTCGACTAAGATTTTTCAGCCGCGATAATGACCGCAAGCAAAAGTAGAAAAGCCGGACAGTTTGCCGGCCTTTGGCCGTTCTTTCCCCCTGAGTCTATGGTTTGGTGTGAAGAGCCCCTTGGGGATTCGGAACACCTAAACCGTAAAGACACTACCCGCCTGTGCTTGTCATGAAGAATGCTTCATGAACATTTCAATCTCCATGAAAAGAGATGAGTTCTTTCGTGGAGAGGTTTGTGGAGAAATCAGCGGGGTGACGCTTGAGTTGAGCGACGGGAAGCGAGCCGACAGGAGAATGTTATGAAGCTTATAGCGGTGTCACATGGCCGAAACTATGGTTCGGTTGAAAGAGAAGCTCAAGTCACGAACCAGTTATTTCGTGATGGGTTAGAAGTTTTTCACCTTCGCAAACCGCTTCATTCCGTTGATGAGCTCCGAGCTTTCCTCGATCTGATTGAGAGACGCTTTCTTCCACGGATTACACTTCATTCATTCCAAGATTTGGTCATGGAATATCCGGTTGGGGGAATTCATGTGTCAGAGGAGGAACACCGAAAGTTTCCAATGAACATGAGTCAGATTGAGTTCCTCTTCCGAAAGCGCCCAGAGCTTCGACAGACTGCCTCTTTTCATAAGCTCGATAAACTTCGCTTTGCTCCGGGTAAATTAGACTACGTTTTTTTGAGCCCAGTGTTTGACAGTATCTCTAAGCCGTTTCAAACCGCGGCCTTTTCGCAGGAAGATCTTTTAGAAACCCTCTCTCACGTTAAACCTCAGGTCATTGCGGCAGGGGGGGTTCAACCTGAACATTTCGCGCTCATCGCTCAACTTGGCTTTGCTGGGGCCGCTCTCTGCGGAGCCCTCTGGGAGAGTGGAGATCCGAACGAAATGTTTCGAAGAGCGCTCGGCAGATGTGAGCCCGAAGGGTTTTCTTGTTCAGCTTAGGGAACAAGAACTTCTGTGCCCTGCTGGGCCGGCATTTTGTGATAGCAATTGCCTGATGCCCGTTGTTGCGGGAAGGCATTTGAATGTCTTTGCAGAGGTGCGTTACCGCCCTCGGCCATGGTACAACAGTTTCGGGTGAGTCTCTGGAGAAGGTCAAACGTCGTGGAAAATTGTATCGAAAGCAGCGATCATTCAAGTGTCCCAGAAATTTCAGTTGCACAATTGGCGCAGTTGATAGAGCGGGGCTCAAGGCCTTTTCTGATTGATGTGCGAGAACCCTTCGAACGTTCACTTGGACATCTTGGTGGGATTCTTATCCCCGGCCGTGAAGTTGCGCATCGCCTTACTGACATTCCGCGAGATCTGGACGTCGTGATTTACTCTCAAACTGGCGATCAAGGACGAGATGTTGTGTCATTCCTTAGCGAAAACTATGGCTTTACAAACCTCGTCAACCTTGCTGGAGGTATCGTCGCTTGGAGTCAAGATATCGACCCGACCTTTTTCACCCTTTGATATTTCTCTTACCGCGTTCCCCGGCAACTAGCGAAGGTTTAGGCGTTGAAGAAACTTCTTGAGTCGTATGAGTTGTGAGAACTTGGAGCGACTCGTTTTGAAGCAAATTGAGAACCGCCGGAATCTTATCGAGAAATGTGAGGCGAACCGCCGACGAACGCTCTGAGTCTTGTTCGGATTGCGGACTGACAAGTTCGATTTTCGGCCATTGGTTGTGAGTGGGAAGTTCGGCGTAGCTCAATGCCGAGTCGACATACGGCACTACGAAAGGCGCGAGTAACGTGAGTTCGGCGTAGACCCAACGAAGGACCACAGCCCAGGCGAAAAACTTGAACAACAACCGCATGACACAATCTCCAAGGAGGAGGGTCGACCGGTCGAGCCCGAAAGTTGAGAGAAAGGTCCAAGGAGAAAACAGGAGCTCAAGCGAAAGGGGGCAATTTTTGCCTAACCTCCTAATTTTTTTATAAAAACATACCCCGCCATCTTGAGATAATGTTTGAAAATGGGCTTGTTGAAGTTCATTTGAAGCTCGGCACTCACGAAGACCGGGATGGGTTGGCGAGTCGCCAAAACGGCTCCGACAATTCCAATGAGTCGCGCTCTCCTTGGTCGTGAAAGCCTTTGAAAGTGTTTCGTACCGCGCGCTCTTCACGAGCCCTTACTTTCGTGGAACAACTCGATTTCGTAAGCTCAGTTTTGCTGTTCGGGAATGTGGAGGTTTTGTGACCTTAAAATGTATTTCTATTGTGGTTATTCCAGGTGATGGAATTGGGCCCGAGGTAACACGAGAGATGCGCAGAGTCGTAGCTGCGGCGCTGAATCGGCACGGAAAAATATACGGATCCATTACTTGGATAGAGGCTCTTGCAGGAATTGAGGCCCTCAACAAACATCAGGAACTCCTTCCTTCTGCTACTTTAGAACTTATACGAAAGCATAAAATCGGCATTAAGGGACCAACGGCCACTCCAGTTGGTTCCGGTTTTCGCTCGGTTAACGTATCGCTACGGAGAGAGCTCGATCTCTACGCCTGTGTCAGGCCCATAGAATATATTGCTGAGATCCCGAGTCCGATTAAACACCCTGAGGACGTGCATTTTACGATTTTTCGGGAGAATACTGAGGACGTCTATACTGGTGTGGAATATGAGGCGGGATCTCCTGAGAGTAAACTTATTATTCAAGAGTTGGGACTCAGCGGAATTGTACCGCTTGATTCCGCAATAGGGCTCAAACCCATTTCGGAGCGAGCCACCAAACGTTTCGTAAAAAAAGCGCTCTTGTACGCCCTTGAGAGAGGGAATCGTTCACTTACCCTCGTCCACAAGGGAAATATCATGAAATTCACCGAAGGAGCCTTTCGCAAGTGGGGTTACGAGGTGTGCCATGAAGTTCTCGGTGCGCGAATGGCGACCTCAAAAGATTGGGAATCAAAAAAACAGAGCAGTGAGACCTTTCTTGTCCAGGACAGAATTGCAGATGCGATGTTTCAGGAGCTCTTACTGAGACCTCAAGATCATGAGGTGATTGCTACTATGAACCTCAATGGGGACTACCTCAGTGATGCAGCGGCTGCGCTTATTGGAGGCCTTGGAGTGGCCCCAGGAGCAAACTTTGGTGATGAGATCGCCGTTTTTGAAGCGGTGCACGGTACGGCTCCTGATATTGCCGGAAAAGATCTCGCAAATCCTACGGGGATGATCTTAAGTGCCGTCATGCTTCTGGAGCACCTTGGAGAGCCACAGGCAGCAGTGAGTATTCGAAATGCGATAAAACAACTTGTTTCCCAGAAAAGAGTCACAGGTGATATTGCACGTTATTTCGAAGGAGTTTCTCCTCTCTCCTGTTCGCAATTTGGTTCAGCCCTATGCGAGCTCGTTTGATGAGCGGTTCGTGAAAAACGTTCTAAAAGGGGGTAATTTTTCTGGTCCAAAAGCGAAGTCAGGTTGTTCTCAAGAAAATACAATGAGCTATAATTTTTAATTCTCGGTGAGTATCACCACTTCTCAACCTGCGCCAAAAAGATTCATAAATATGAAGGTGAAGAGCTCTCTACGAGAGGCAACTCACCGTGACAGTAAAGCCAAGATCCACCGATGCGTTCGCAACCGAGTTGTACATAAAAACTTCAAGGTTTTTCGGGAAACCACTTTGAATTCTCGCCAAAGAATCCACCCCAAATGGGTAGGCTTGAGACGGGCTGGCCGTTGGCGTCACTTGAAAATAGCAATTCGAGATGTCGCGATCGAAGCTGATTCGAAAAAATCCGAGAGAAACTCTCAACACCGAGACTGGGTCAGAACTTCTAAGAATCGTCGCGTTATCATTTACTCGTACATTGTAGATTTTCGCTGGAAGTCCGTCACTCAAGGTGCTGATGTCTTGATTGATGTCTGCAATAGCACTTGCCATTGAGTTCAGCTGACTCGTCAGATTCGAGATCGAGTCGATCAAATCAAGAACATCGCCCTCAACCTCGCTAAGCTCTGAGGTGAATTCGACTGATGATTGACCCCCAATGAGTGCATTGAGATTTGTTCCACTGATAAGTACTTGGTTCTTTCCGCACTTTCGCTTCGCCACTATCTTTCCTGTGTCAGGAAAGAAGCAAAGCTTTAGGGTGGCCGCGGAAGCTGCCGGAGCAGAGAAACTTATAAGAAGCAGCACTACAAGAAGATTACGAACGAAAAAATTACTTTGCATGACGGTCCATCGAGAAAAAGTTTCTTCAGAAGCTAGCACAAAGAAAAGCGATACTCGAATATCTCTGTTGGGCTTCCAGATGGCCGAGGAGTGAGTGAAGGAACATCCTGGCATTGGATACAATACTCGCTCATGGTGCGGCTGTTCAACTCTCGATTCTTGCAGCTACCCCCTCAACAGGGGATTGGGGCTGCCATGGATTCTGATTTCGCTCGTTCTGGGGAGCCTTTTGTCGAAAGGCTTTCGGTCCAAAAAATCCCATTTTTGGGCCTTTTTCGTGAAAATTTTGGAAAATAATTTCTGATCCGATAGGCCGTTTTCGATGTAGTACGATTTAATGCGTTCCTATTAGCTTTATAAGAGGGGGACGCAATTCGTCTCAAACCAATTCAAGATGTTAGGAGCTCTTTCGAGACGCAGCCGATGGTCCTCCTTCACTAGCGCCTTTGACCGCGATACTATACCGCTCCATCTTGATCGCATGGTCAGGTCTTGAATCAGATATTTTAGAACGAGATCGGAATTGAAGAACCTCTTTACCACAAACTTTTATGGAACGAATAAATCTCTTTCATCACGAGACCCCATTAGTCCTCAGAAATACGCTTGAGAGCGATATTCCGCAGCTCTCGCGTCTCCAGGTTGCATGTTTTCCTGGAATGCAAAACACAGACGACGAAGCCTTTCGAAACCAGATACGAGTATTCCCGGAAGGTCAATTTTGTATCGAGTCTCGCGGAGAGATTATCGCATCGTGCAGTGCGATGATTGTTGATTTTGACGATGAGGATGAAATTGAGGAGTACGATTCGATAACGAGCGATGGCTATATCTCAAAACACAACCAGTACGGGGACACCCTCTATGGAATAGAGATCATGGTGGATCCTCGCTATCGAGGTATGAAGCTCGCGAGACGGCTCTATGAAGCTCGAAAACAACTGGTTCGAGAGAAAAACCTGAAACGGATCATCGTTGGGGGGAGAATTCCTGGATACGCAAAGCACGCGCATGAAATGTCGGTACGAGAGTATGTTGAACTGGTTTCGAGTCGCTCTCTCTTAGATCCGGTCTTGACGGCGCAGCTTGCGAATGGTTTTACCATTAGCCGACTTATCTCTTCGTATCTCGAAGACGATAAAGACTCTGCTGGTCATGCGACGCTGCTCGAGTGGGTCAATCTCGACTATGAAATTACTCCACGTCGGGCGAGAAGGCGGCCGCAGCGAGCTCGAGTGTGCGCTGTTCAGTTTCATGTTCGGCAGGTTCGAGATTTGAGCGCATTCGAGAGACAGTGCGAGTACTTCGCTTCTTCGGCGTCTGATATGAAGTGCGACTTTCTCGTCTTTCCGGAGTCATTTTCAACTGAGCTACTTTCACTTTTTTCGAGTGCAGACCCAGCTCGTGCGATTCGTAAGCTCGCTCTTCATACACCGCAGTTGTTGAGCACGATGTCGAAATTGGCGGTGCGATATGATGTCAATATCATTGGCGGAAGCCTCTTCACTCTCGAGGGCGAGGATCTCTTCAATGTTGCGTTCCTCTTCCGTCGGGATGGGACAATCGACAAACAATATAAGCTGCGAATCAGTCCGAGCGAGCAGCGTTGGTGGGGGGTTCAGGC
>JAGRAO010000378.1 GCA_020434565.1 Bdellovibrionales bacterium | reverse complement strand
ACCTCGAGAGCGAACCTTTCGAACGGTTCGCACCGTTGGGATTTTCTGGGGTATTGGAGTTGTGGCGCTCTTTATCCCCGTGGCGCACTTTGTTCTTGTGCCTCTCTTTCTCCTCCTTGGATTGCTCTCTCCCTTTTTTACTCCAGCAAAAGAAGGCGTCGTGCTCGGAGGAACGGCGAAGTGCCCCGCCTGCGATAGTGAGCTCGCCATACCTCGTATGCCTGAACGGTGGCCCCTCTCTGACGTCTGTAGTAGCTGCAAACGAGCCCTCACCATACAAAAAGCGTGACAGATACGACTTTTCCCTTTTTCGAGCCTCTCGTTTCCTGGAACCGCAACTACTCTTTCAAGTAAATTCAGGAACATAGCAAAAGGGTAAAATACCTCATTCAGAATTAAGGCCTGAGAGTGTACAGTTTGGACATTTTTTACCGATAGACCTCTGTATGGAAGCCTCCCCTCGCAATTGGGTCCGAAATCTCCTCCGCTCCGTAATTCAATTCGCCTTGAGACACTCCGTGTCTTATCAGGAGTTTTCAAAGATCGCCCGGGAGCTTTATGTCGAATCGGCCCGAACTATCCTCGAAAAGGACGACCTCAAGGTGAATATTAGCCGACTTGCGGCTCTGACTGGTTTGCACCGACGTGAAGTAAACTCTGCTCTCGAATCGGGCTCTCTCCCGTATGAGGCTCAAGCGCTCAGTATTCCGATACGGGTATTGAACCGCTGGGAGCAGGATCCAGAATTCGCCACCAAATCCGGCACTCCCCGAGTCATAACCTTTGAGGGGAACAACAATGAATTCGATAAACTGGTTCACTCAATTAGCTCAAGTCTTAATGCTGGAACAGTTTTTTTCGAACTCGAACGGATAGGCGCAGTCGAAAGAACTCCTCGAGGCTTAAAAATGACAGAAGACTTTCATCGATTTGGTGCAGATCCTCAAAAAGGATTCGAGGTGGTCGGAAACGATTTTGATACCCTTCTCGGAGCCGTTGAGGAGAATGTCTTTCGGCGGAAAAAATTGACGAACGTTCACTTCCGAACAGAATATGACAACATCTTTCTCTCTGAGCTCCCCGAAGTTCGAAGATGGCTCATGAAAGAAGCCAAAGATCTCCATCGAAGGGTTCGGACCTTCCTCTCGAAACGAGACAAAGACCTCGTCCGAAAAACCAGTGAAGACGAGGCTGGCAAAAAGGTTACTCTCTGTACCTTCTCGCTTACAGACGATTTTTGATTGCGGTATCACCTGCTTCATACTGAAACCCAAGAGCCGGGGGTTTTCTGCTTTACTCCTCATTTCGCCGGAGATAGCATCTCATCCCTCAAGTTTTGGAGCGGAAAAGATGTTTGAAAGCCCCAACCTCCCGAGAGAGGATTTACCCCCAAGGGTACCCTCAAAAGCTGATTCACTCGCCTCTCTCGTGGCTACCCACAACCCCCCGAGAAATTACGACCTTCAAGTAGCAGAGCGGACAAGAGCACTAGCTCGCGAGTTTGAAGTTACCCTCATATCAGAGATCAATGCATCTGGAAGAACCTTTGAAATTCTTGGAGTAGATACTGCTCCGAACGGATCGCGGCCTGGAGGAACTATTTTCCTCTCTGGTGGCGTCCATGGAGAGGAGCCCGCTGGTGTCGTCGCTGTTTTGGATTTTCTGGAAGTGCACGCTCCAGCGTTTCTTGATCAGTTCCGGTTTCGTGCCATTCCCTGCGTGAATCCAAGTGGGTACCAATCCGGGTTGAGAAAAGGAGTAAATGGAGTTGACCTGAATCGCAACTTTTTTGACGGCTCACAACAGCCCGAAGTCCAGGCAGTTTACTCTTTTCTCAAAAGCGGCCCACAGGAGTTCGCCGCGACCTTCGACTTCCATGAGATAGACATTTTTTGGGCGGATGAAGGATTCTCTGCAAGCGATAATCCACTTGGCTATTACTTCTACGAAACCACTCGAGTCGCCGAAAAACGGTTTGGCCCAAAGATGATTGAGCAAGCGAACGTATTTGGGGAACCGTGTATATGGAAATCTATTTATGGAGACAAGAACGAGAA
>JAGRAO010000377.1 GCA_020434565.1 Bdellovibrionales bacterium | reverse complement strand
CAGTTCCTTGGTGTCTCTGTTGATATTGGTCGACGTAATCTGCCGAATCAAAGGAATGTTCGATATCCTGGGTGAGGTTTGAAGAGAATCGAGACTCATAGGCAGAACGGAGCTCTACGAGTCGAAAATCTTCTTGAGTTGAATAGTACGCAAGAATCTCTGAGAGGGTCTGATGGGAACCTTCTCCGTGAAACATCGATTCCTGTTGACCACGCAGGACAATCTCTCTGAGCTTTGCGGCTCGAAAGAGCTGCTCATCACCTGAAACGGTCGCTTCAAGCAGAGCCGCTCGCACCTGACGATCTTCGTCGCTCACATAGAGCGTCACGCCATTTCGTTGTGAAGTTCCGTTTGAATAGAGCGCTCCTGGAAGTTCCCCCGTTGAGAATACTTCGATCAGATCTATTGAAAAGCGCTCTTGAAACTGCTTGAGAATCTCGCCACGATCCTCAGGTGAATGCTGATTGAGGAACTGAAGGAGCTTATCGAGTGAGAATCCCTCACCCTGGTCCTCAATCTGGCGCTTCAGTTCGACGGCAGCAAGCAGCGCCGTATTGTTTTCTTCTCGCGCTTCAATCGCTATCAGCGCTCGAGGACTGAAAAGTGCTCGATCATTCGCAAGGGTTCCAAAGAGGGAATCATATCGCTTCAAAAGCTCTTCCGGGCCACCTATAATACTGTGCACTAACGAATCTTCGATCTCGGCTCTTCGGGCAGGCTCTTCAGCATGAGAGCGCTCGAGGAGTGAGAAATCGGTCGCTAGTTGGAGAGCAGCAAGAGTAGTAGGATCATGTCCTAAAAGGTCTGAGACAATCTCCACATCTTCCGATTTCAGGAAGTCAGCAAGAGCCGATTCAAGCGATTCACTACTTGCGGCCTCAAAGTACTGAAGAAAGAGATCTCCGTGCTCCAGTCCCGAAACACGCAGAAGCAGCTCAGAGAGTTCGCCAGCATCCAAAACATCACGCGCTAGGGCTTCTTGAAGAGAGAGCGTAAGCTCAGCAAAGTCCGCAAGTTCGGTATCAAGCTCCCGAGTAAGAGCCTGTTTCCTTGATTCGAATCGACTCTCACACTCTTCACGAAGAGAAGGATAACGAGAAAAGAATTCTCGGTTATCAAAAATCGGAGAGCTATTGTTCGGAGTCGCCTCTCCAGTGGCAGCTCTCATGATCTGTGCAGTCGCAGAATCTTCTATGGCTTGAAAGATTGCGTAAGTTGAACGATGAAGAACAAGGAGATCTGATATGTAATATGCCTCACGGTGAGAGAGCTCGCTACCGGAGTGCTCCTGTACGAGAACAGCGAGAGCATCGACCAGCTCATCGAGAGATTCGAAATTTTCATGTTTAAGAAAGTCAAACTCTATCGGAAGTTCGGCAAGTTCTGCAGCGAGTTCCTCAAGTGAGTCGTATCGGCTGCCCGGCTGACCAGCAAGGGGAAAGGCTCGCAGTCGCCGAAGGAGAGGCTGAAGAAGTTCACCAAGCTCCTCTCGCTTTTCGGCTGCAATTACCCGATCAGCTCGGCGCTCTTCGTGGAGCTCCACAATTCTTTTGGCGATAGTCTTGCGGGCATTTTCATCGAGCGAATCCTGGGATTCATCGAGAAAAACCTCAAGCGCGTTTTCCAAGTCGTCATTTGCGGCGAGATCGCCATTTGCAAGACAGTGCTTTATCTTTTCAAAGATATCTTGAGAGAGATTTCTCAGCTCGTTCGTAGAAAGCTGTAAACTTGAGCCAGAAGATGCTCCCTCAACGGCTGTCTCAAGGAGCTCTTGCAGCTGTGTATTCGGAAGAGCAGTTTCAAGAATATCGACGATTCCACGAATCGATTCAGGGATTTCGCTCCGGCGCTTCTTTCGCCGGTCGTTTTTGGTCATTTGAACTTGGTTCTGACGTGCCATCTCATCAAGTTCATGATTCTGGCGAGTCGAAGTTCCAGGAGATGATGTTCGTGTTACGAGAAGATTTGGGAGAGGTGCTCCTTCGAGATTTCTGTCGCGGAGTTCTTCGTGCCGTTCTGAGAGTTGCTCAGAGAGAGACTCTTGATGATTTGAATGAGTTGGCGCGTCGCGCTGATCTGCGTTCCTTTG
>JAGRAO010000376.1 GCA_020434565.1 Bdellovibrionales bacterium | reverse complement strand
CCCAAGAAAGTTTCCAACAGAGTAAATATTTGTTCTAAACTCTATCTTCGCACTTTCTAGATGAGCAGACGCCCCGTAGTAATCCTGGAGAAGTTCATCTTCCGCCAAAGCAGCATCTTCGATTTCTTCCGCATCTGCGCCAGAAGCCTGAAGCTCCGTTCTTCGTTCGTGCGCCTTAGAGTATTGCGCTTTCGCCTCTGCATACCCCTCATAGGCACTTTCGAGATTGAGCGATTGCTCCTCAAAAACCCGATCTAATCGCTGAACAAGAGGGCTTGGGACGGGAGTACTCATTAACTCCGCAAAGGATTCGCTCGCTCTTACAGAAGGGTCAGAATCTGTAGCGATACTCCCAGTCGTTTCGACAGAGCTTGGACTTCTTGAGAAAGGACTCCGTCCTATCTCCCGATCGAGTTGTTCTATGTCGGATAATTTTTCCGATAGCTGCCCTCTGCCACGACCTGCGGCCTCTCTCAACGCGGCTTCCGCCGTTGGTGCTATCTGAAATTCTCCAAGCTCGCCGCTCTCTAACGCCTCAACAATCCTTCTCGCGGCAGCTTGCTCAGCAGAGCCTTCGGGCACACCACCCATGACAAAGAGTTGAAGCATTGTATTCGCTTCTCTATTACCGAGTTCACCGTTTTTTATTTGGGAAACAATCGCTTCGCCGATCTGGATAGGGTTTGCTTCGCTTTCACGAACGAGTCTCCCCATGATGAAGGCGGGGCGAGCATCGACATAGAGCGCACCAGCATGATCACCTTTGAGATTCCCGAGAAGACCTCCTTTTTGAATTCGAATACCGGACAAACCGAAACGAATGTAGTCTCGGTTGATAAGCGAGTACGGGAGGCTGATCTCATCAGCCTTCATGAAATCTCCAAGAGGAGCCATATCCCATTGTTCCTCAACACCCTGCGCCGCCCAAGCGATTCGATCACTATCAAAGGTGTACTGCGTCGCACCAGCAATCGGGAAAAGGCCGGTCCCCGCACCATATGCCATTATCGAAATTCGCTTATCAACGTCAATCGACACTCCCTCCACAGCAAGTTTGTTTTTTAACTTATAGATGGCCGCACTAACAATAATCGCCCCTTCACTATGGGCATGAATATCGAGTGTTCTCTGAGGATGATCCGGATCAGAGAGCCGCGACTGAAAATAGCTCACGAGTTGATCAACGACCGGTTCCTGTTGGGTAAAGAAGGGGGAGAGCTTCATCGCTCGCGAACTCGCCAAATCAGGAAGGGCGCCCCTTGTGAGATTTAAAAATGCAGTCGTTTCTCTTCCCGTGGCATTGGCAAATTCTTGAGCGAGAGCTTTCGCATCCGTTTTGGAGTTCATCATTCCGTTAACGAAGATCGTCTCCCTATTGGGGTTGATGTTGGTGGGACGCGAGCCGTTGTTGGGAACGATACTCTCTTTCAGTTGGAGCATATTCGCATTTACATCGATGTCTCTCCCCTCTTGGTCTTCAATTTTTTCGGGCTGTAAACCAAGAACTGACGTGATAGGAGAGAGCGACGCCCGGAGAAGCAGTTCCTGGGCTCGCGCCGAGGAACTCTCCGGTGCCGCGCTCAGACCCACAAGAACAGCAGCAGCAGCACCTTGAAATTTAGAATTTGAACCACTCAATCCCATACCAATCTCATTTGTCTCCTAGCCGTTAACGGCCAAAAGGATCCTCTCTGAGAGTCCACTAGTCAATGAAAGACAGGGAATTTGAACGCACCGTAAAGGAGGAGAGGCTGTAGCGGGCTCCTCCCTTCTCCTCCTCAATAGCTCCCAGACTTACCGAGATTTATAAAGATTTTGTGGGCCAAAGGGAGAACGCCGGGTCATCCTGCCCTTATGTTCATCTCTTCTCTCTCTTGATCCACCCCAACTTCTTTAAAACTTTGACTGACGTGACTAATTATCGGTCACTCACCAATCGTATTAGCGGAGTGTGAGAAAGACTAGGGGACTGTCCTCTAGGGTAAAATGCCAGGGCAAGAGTTAAAGTTCGGTCGATCTGATACCATGACCTACCTGAATCCACCCATTAAAATGAGAGTTGGTATGTACCAAGAGAGAGCGCCAACCGCTGAAGTGCGAGCACGGGTGGAGATTATACCACTCATC
>JAGRAO010000375.1 GCA_020434565.1 Bdellovibrionales bacterium | reverse complement strand
CTCACTCTATGGCACCAAGTCAGTCATCCCGCCCGGTAGTCTGTAAACTTTCGCGATTGGCTATTTCAGAACTCATTCGAATCGATCGCGATTCGACTTCCCCTCCCTGGTCAGAGAGACTCTTTGAACAAGAGTTTAAAAATCGGTACGCCACGGTTTATGGGGTTCGACACTCAGGAAAGCTTGTTGGGTATCTCGTTGCACACCATGTTTTGGGTGATGGGCACATCCTTAACTTTGTGGTTGAATCAGATTTCCGTCGGAACGGGATAGGAAGTTATCTCCTGACAGAGGTCATTCGAGACCTTTTTCGAAGGGGAGTCTCTAAGATTTGGCTCGAGGTGCGCGTGAGCAATGAGCCTGCCCTGGGACTCTACTCACACTTTGGATTTCATCGAATCGGCTTGAGGAAGCGGTACTATTCCGACAATCAAGAAGATGCATTTGTTCTCGAACTTTCAACACAGGAGTATTTTGCTAGACTCCGAAAGGAACCAGTGGTCGGGATTGAGCACCAGTACAACTCAGAGTCATCCCGAATTGATTCCTCGCTCCTTTGAACGTCTTTGATGGAAGATCCTTCTCCAAACAACTTCTAGAAACACTTTAGTATGGTGTATCGATCGCTTATTCGGCCTCTTCTCTTTCGGTTTGACTCGGAGTCGATCCACCATTCAACTCTCTCTTTGTCGAAGTGGATCTCTTCAACTCCACTTTGGCGGGCAGTGGATTTCTTCTTGAAAAGGGAAGATTCCCGTCTCGCTCAGACTCTCTTTGGGGTTCATTTTAAGAATCCGGTCGGGTTGGCGGCGGGGTTTGATAAAGATGCCCTAGCCGTACCACTTTTGGCAGCTCTCGGATTTGGGTGTATTGAAATCGGAAGTGTGACGGCTGTAGCTCAACCTGGAAATCCGAAACCCCGAATCTTTCGCTTCCCTGAGGATGGGGCCCTCATTAACAGGATGGGATTTCCATCAGCCGGCGCTGAGGCAGTACTCGAACATCTTAAGAGGTACCAGAAGGGGGATATTCGATGCACCTTGGGGATAAACATTGGGAAATCGAAGATTACACCCATCGAGAAAGCCCCGGATGATTACATCTCGTCTTTTGCGAAACTGAGAACATTTGGCGACTATTTTGCAGTCAATGTTTCTTCTCCAAACACGCCCGGATTACGTCAGCTTCAAGAGAAGGGTCCGCTAAGAGAGTTGCTGGCTCGCTTACAAGAAGCCAACGAAACAGAGAAACCACTTCTTTTAAAGATCGCTCCTGATCTTGAATTTTCTGCTCTCGATGACGTGATTGAAGTGGCAGAGCAGTCTCGAATTGCTGCTATAATTGCGACGAATACGACCTTCTCTCGAGAGAGATTGACGGCGACAACAAATGAGGTCGGCGGAATGAGTGGTTCGCCGCTTTATGCTCGCTCTCTTCAGGTTGTCGAATATCTCTCGGCACACGCTCCAAAGAATCTTCCGATTGTTGCTGTTGGTGGCATTTCGTCCGCAGTTCATGCTCTGGCCTATTTCTCGCGTGGTGCTCAACTTGTTCAGCTATATACGGGGCTGATTATGGAAGGCCCTTTTGTGGTCTCCGCTCTTTTACGTGATCTTCTCAACGTGTGTGATCGCTTCTCATTGCCTCATATTTGCGATCTGAGGGGCAATAAAGAGCTCTGTGACGAAGCGAGTCGTTTTCTTGGAAGTTCTGCAACCGAATCTCTCTGACATGCCCGCGAAATAGGAGAAAAGCCAAGCGAGAGCGTTGTGAGCTTTGTTGAAAGTCAACCTTTGAGATCGAAAAATCCGTGTCTCCGTAATCAAATTTCCTCTTCTCAAGGTAGTTTTTGTGTATTCAGAGATATGTTGGTATACTCTCTGCGTGGTGTGAAAGGCGTAGCAGTAGAGCGTTTCTCACCGAGAGACTGTCCCGCACAGAGATACATTCTGTGTGATGGTCTCAATCCTTCCTTTTTTCATCGGTTAGTTTGTGAGGTTCGTGCGTCGGCTTTTTTCAAGGAAGACCTTTACGGAGGTCCTTCGGAAGCCTGACAGGGAGAGTCCCGCTTTCTTCGTGTTCTGTTAGGATTGTGTAACGAACGATCTTTTCGAACACGAAAAATGTGCGAATGTCTTTC
>JAGRAO010000374.1 GCA_020434565.1 Bdellovibrionales bacterium | reverse complement strand
AAAGCCCTCCTTTGGCTTGAAAAAAAGTTTCTCACACGGGGTGCAAACTTTTTTTTAAGCCAAAGGAGGGCCTAGAAAATCATGAAAAACTTTCGAACATTCCAACTCGCAGTAAAATTTAACCGGGAATGCCGCAGCCTAAAGCTGAGAGGCTCACTCAGAGAGCAACTTCTCAGAGCATCTGAGTCAGTTGCACTCAATCTCGCAGAGGGTCGGGGAAAGCCGACCGTAAAGGACCAGAAAAGATTCTTTTCAATCGCATTTGGCTCTGTTCGAGAATGCCAGGCGGTGCTGACCCTAGAAGGGCTTGAAGCCTCGCCCGTCGGAGAGCTTCTCGATAGTCTCGCAGCTCACACCTTTAAACTGATTCGGAACTGCTAACGGTTCTGGCACTGGAATCGGGTCGGGAGTCCGAATTCAGATCCGATTCCTGAAATCCGACCACCGCTAACTGAACAGGACTAGGAGCAAGAAAAGAAAAGGGAAGCAGGATAAGAACAAGCAAAGAGAACACTCACTCAAAATCAAATCGATAGCTCTGAGTCGGATCTTGATCTAACATTTCAAAGAAAATTCCCAATAACTTTCCGTCTTCTGCAATCTCTACTCGAGCGCAGTCATTTACGGCTCCATTTGAAAGAATGGTTCGCAAGCAAACGGCAGAGCGTTCGTGGTTAATCCGAGTTGGCTCATCAATCTGAACTTCAATGACAGCTCCGCCAAGGTGTGGTGCCGGATTCATCATCGAAAAAGAATCGAGTTTTGAATCAGAGAAAGTGAGCTGCCACTTCGATGGCGATTCTGGTTCTTCTGTCCCTTCGGGATCTTCAATCACTTGAACGAGCGTCTTGGGGCGAATCGGTCGTCGAACGGGGATAAGATATTCTTCTGGAGCTGGGCGTTTTTCGCGGATAAAAGCACGATGATAGCACCACTCAATCGTGTCTGCACCAGGTGCGTATTTTAGTTCAGCTACCAACTCGAGTCCTTGGGTAGCGATAATGTGGAAGCTCCGTCCAACTTTTGAGATATACATGTGACCATCTTTGCTTACCCCGAGGCACGACATGAGAGCTCTCTCAAGGAGAGTTCGAGATTCTTCAGGGAGCTTTGCTGTGTGAATCGATTGGCAAGCTGCATGAAAGAAGAGTGCCTGCTCATTTATAAATTCAGCGGCATTGGTCATGACCTTCTCGAGCTTTCCAGCTTCTCGAAATGGAATAGCACTTACTTTTTTTGGATCAATTGTAAGGTCGCTCTCTCGGTAGTCGTTCAGCCAAAGCAGTTTCCACCCACTCCCTTCAAAATCCATGACTATTTCAAGAAGTGGTTTTCCCGAAGCCCAAAGCGCGAGTACAAAAGGCTCGCCGTTTTGGACTACGAGTTCGACAAATCGGTCTTCGGGAAGTCCCAACGCCTCTTGCAGGCAACGTTTGACGGCAGCTCTCTTCTCATCTGACGGTCGCGCCCCTTCATCCGGTACGGCCCAGAGCATAAGGGTCTCTGCTTCTTGTTTAAAAATTGGCGCGAGCTTTTCAAAAAGGAGGGTGGACCTTTTTGGGATTGATGCCTCAGGAAAGGCGATTTCCTTTCTCAGAGAGTCTTTCTTTCTATCCGAGCACGGAAGAGGATACTTTTGAATATTCGAGTGATAGCTTACGACAGCTCTTTGCTCGACGATATGTATATCTGCTCGACTCAAGAGGCGAAGCCCCTCTTTCACCTCAAGCGAGAGTGTTGGAAGAACACCTTCGACAACGACTGAAGAATCTTCGGAGCAATGAAGAGCCGAGAGCAGCTCTTGAAGGAGTGTTTCTCGTGTGTACTCGTCGAGTTCTTCGTCGAGTCGAGTTGTTGCAAAGAATACGAGTTGTGGTTCAAAGGTTTCCGCCCATAGAGCGAGGTTTTCCTCAAGTGGCTTTGTCGTTCGGGTAAGGACGGAGTAACTTGGATGATCGTATTTTCCCGGCGTAAGGTTGGGAGCGCTTTCTCGAAATTCACGAAAATAAAGCGTTTTTGGACCAGCGATCTGAATGAGAGCAACCAATCTGTCGCGCAGAGTTACTTCCAGTCTTTTCCCTTCTTGGTACGGAAAGACCTGTAGGGCGAGTTTGTCCTCTCGAGAATAGGAAAGAACATCTCGAAGGAGCTGGAGGAACTGTTGTTGTTTAAGCGAGCTTTTACCGTTTTTCCATTCGTTAAGAGTCGA
>JAGRAO010000373.1 GCA_020434565.1 Bdellovibrionales bacterium | reverse complement strand
GCAGTTCCATTTAAATCGTCTCCTAGCCTCCCACGCCCAGACCGACTCCTCTCAAACGCTCCACTCGTTCCTGGAAACGGAAGCTTTGGTGCCGGGCGACTCTTTATTATCGATATTAAAGAAGGGAGCCCAACCTTTGGACAGGTCTTGAAAGAATTTGTCTCTCCACTTGGTGAAGGGGCGGCCCCGAGATTAGGAACGGCAATCGTCCGAATTCCAAATACCGACACGGTCTTAGTGAGTGCACCGCTCGCTTGTGTGGAAGGATGCGAAGATAGCTTCCCTTATCCGCGAAGAGGGAAAGTCTATAAATACAACTTGATTGAGATGCTCTCTTGGCCAAACGGAGCAGAGATTCCAAACGCAGGGTCGTATCTTTTTGCAGCTGCTCCAGAAGATCTCTCAGGGTGGGGCTTTTTTAACGCTGGACAGTTCGGCCATGCGATTGAATATTTCGTTCAAAATTCTGTCGGCTATGTTGCAATTACGAGTCCGTATGAAGGGTCCGTGACTATATATCGATACAGCGATGCTCAAGCGGTTGGGCAATTTTATGTCTATTCTGGAAGCTCATCTGAACAGTTCGGGTATTCGATTAAATCACTCGGCGATCTTAACGGCGATGGACAAACTGAGTTTGCAATTGGGGCTCCACAGATCGAATACTGTAACGGAACAGGCACTGGGGCGGTCTTTTTCTTGACATTCCGAAATTCTGGTTCTGTTACAACTCGTTTTGTCGGTTATCCTGATGATAGTTGGCCATCTTATGTGTGTGCGACCCGTGATTCTGGATACGATTCAGGTCCCGACAGCTTTGGAACGTCACTTGCTGTCATCGACTCGTCGCACCTTGTTGTGGGTGCCCCTCAGCAGAAGAGGAGTAGTTCAGAACTTCGCGCAGGAGCCTTTTATACTTTTAATAGGGTGAGCGACCCATATGTGCCGTTTGAGCAGATGGGTGGCGCGAATTTCCTAAAAGACTACCTCTCTGGCGCTGGAATAGATGCAGATATGGTTCAGAGTGTTTGTGGAACGTCGCTGAGCTATGTTGATGGTGGACCAGACAAGAAAGTGCTGCATGTCGGGTGTCCAGGTGACGGTGTTTTCGGAAACAGTGGATCTATCGCTGGCCTGGATGTAGTTGGCCCAAATAACTATTCGCTCACACTCTTTCGACAGCTCGGTGATGGAACGTTTGACCTGCCGGGTTCGCCAGACGGTGCAGATGATCTTACCGATATGAGGTACGGAGAGGGGAGTGTCGTATCCGATCTCTTTGGAGATGAAGAGACGGTCTTGACCTGTTCCGGGCAGGCGGTAATCCCCACTTCTGGTTACGGCGGAATCTTGACTCTTGATAATCCGTTTGGTGGAGATGTACCGCCTCCTTCTGTTGCTCATGGTGGTGGAGCGCGAAACAGGAGCTGTCGAGTTCTCTCTCTGAACTCGCTTTCTCTTCCTCCAGTGGAGTGCTCGGCCAATGGAGTTGATCGTGGTTTTCCCAGAGCGGGTGTGATGGCGCTTGGAACCCCGCCTGTGCTCGATGAAAATTTTCAGTGGCGTATTCAAACTCCAGGACGGGCCTATAGCGAAGAAGAAGCGCTTCTCGCTCCAGTGATTTATGTCGTCTACGGAAACGACCTCGCGAGTCCGTTTGATATAGATTGTGCGTCGGGTGTCCCAAATAACCACTGCCGTTGGCATATCGATGCGACGGGACCAGCCGTAACCAACGATTGGTTTGTTGATGTATCTCTCCCTTGGGGAGGTCTCGAAAGTATCTACAAAGATGGAAATGTTCCCCGTTCCAAATTCGTACGGAAGAACAGACTTGTGCACAAGATTCCAGCGAACTGGGGATACCCAGTCGGCAGTGGATATCCGGTCCCAAGTTGGGATTGGAGTAACTTCTGGAGAGACGGACGAGAGCTCTCGGTACAAGTGATTGCTCAGCAGTACCGTCGCAAGTTCATTAAGGGAACTTCTGATTGCAGAGCAAACCCATTTCAGTACGTCGGCGGTCCGATTCGGCAGGAGTGTCGGTGTAACCGAAATCAAGCGTTGTGGAATACTTCATGCCAGCTGTGTCCGAAGAATATGCCGAACTGCTGGAAAGCTGTTCAGCGTGCTTATCTCGTTGACAAATTTAAGGTCAAGGTGGGCCAGGTGCCACCTCTTCCATAGGGGAAATTACAACCGATTATATTGAGAGAACATTACGATG
>JAGRAO010000372.1 GCA_020434565.1 Bdellovibrionales bacterium | reverse complement strand
ATTCGTCATTTGAGTTCGCCGATACATTTAGTTGGACACGGGATTTTGCTCCTTCGAATTTCCAAGTCGAGGCAAACTCACTCGGCTTCCGTTCGCCTGAGCCACCCCCTCATGGTGCTCCAGATCTGATTGTATTTGGCGACTCAAGTTCCTTCGGATGGGGTGTTGAATATCAAGACACCTATACAGATCTTGTTTCAACAATACTCTCCAAGCGAGCCCTCAATTTCGCAATGCCAGGAGATTCGTCCGAATTCGGGAAGTTGATCTTTGATTCGTTCGCCCCTGAATATATGGCTCAAACCGCTATTGTGAGCTTCGGCGCAAACGACGCTCGCCTCAGCTCCATACCCCACAAAGCACTTGTTCACGAATATTCAGAAGTACTTTGGCTTCATGCGCTCCAAAAGGGACTCTTTAAGCGATCTGAACTCTTTCGAAAATTGACCGACGTACTTACTCCGCAACCGAAATCCCCTGCCTCAAAGGTATCACGAGGTGGACCAGCAGTTCGCCTGAAGCAGTATAAACAGAACCTCGCATATATGGTGCGTCGAAGTAGAGAACTCGGAGCTCAACAGGTTCTCCTCCTCGGCGTATGCAGTCCCTCCACCTATCTTAAAGCGATGCGACTGACCGCGAAGAGACTTGGTGCCTACTTTGTCAACGGGCAACTGAAGATGAAAGAGAGTGTTCTCCCACTTCAGAATGGACAGCTCTTTTCAGCGGAATCTCAAGAACTTCTGGAAAGGTTTGGGAGCCATATAAAGAACCAACCGCTGCTCTACGTCACCTCTGATGGATGCCATCCTAATGCTATCGGACATAAGCTTATAGCCGAAGAGATTGTACACGCATTGCGAGGTCCTCAGCCTGAGCCGGTCAAACTTAAGAAGAAGAAAAGGAAGAAAAGGGCAAAGCATCCCGGTCGGAAGGCAAAGCGTCAGAAACAAGTGAGCGAGCGACAGAAAGATCGGAGAGCGTTGTAATCTTCAGATTGGTTCGCTCTCCCTCGACGATAAAGACTTCGGACATCGCCTCAACGAGGCAGGCATCATCAGTTGCAGAGGTGCTCTCGCTAAATCGTTGATGAGCGGCCCAAAGGAGATCAAAGCGAAACCCCTGGGGAGTCTGTACTTCTACGAGTTCACTGCGGTTGAGAGACTCAATCACCCGACCAGAGGGACTCACTCGCTTGACACTCGCCACCATCGGGAGCGCCGCTGTTACGGCATTTTGCCGTCGTGCTCCCTCAACAACTCGCTCGATCAAAGAGGGTGAGACAAGACACCGAGCTCCGTCATGCACCAGAACGATTGAATTCTCATCAGGGTCAAAGCGAGATTTGAGTTCAGCGAGGGCATTTCGAACTGATGCTTGCCGCGTTTCCCCTCCAGGGACAGAGAAATCAAGGGGACCAAGTCTCGCTTCACCAAGAAACTCCTCTGAACGCTGGAATGGATAAACAATCCCAAGGTGAGTAACGCAACTACTCTGCCGAAACGCCGCGAGTGTCCGCTCGATGACCTGCTTTCCTCCCACGTCTTCAAGAAGCTTGGAACGCCCCTCACCAAACCGTCGGCTGGAACCGCCGCATAGGACCACTCCAAAAACAGCTTGCCCGGAACTGCACATGAAGAACTCCAGGGAGAGCGATTGAGATAACTCGAACTCAAAGAGGCTCTATGCCAAGAACGGCATGTTCCTAAGCAGCAAACATCTCACGAAGTTCAGTCATGACCTTCTCCTCCGAACGGGAACGAGCGATCGCAATTTCTGATGCGAGGAGATTTTGAGCCGACTCGAGCATCTTTTTCTCGCCGAATGAGAGATCCTTATCAATACTCAAGACTGAGAGATCTCGGATAACTTCTGCAATTTCAAAGACGGAACCGGTCTTTAACTTCTGGGTATACTCACGGAACCGTCGGTTCCACGTTTGGGTATCAATCTTAAAAGATCGATCGCGAAGAATTTCGAAAACTTTATCGACAGTCTTTTTATCGACAACACGACGAAGGCCAACGCTATCGGCCTGAGCAACTGGCACCATCGCCATAAATTCTTTCTTATTCTTGTCGATGAGAGTCATCTGATACACTTGGTGGTTCGAGCCTGCGATCGTTCGGTCGATGACTTCAGTAATCTCCCCCACTCCATGTCCTGGGTATACTACTTTGTCGCCGAGCTTAAATTGTTTTCTTTTCAAAATACTCTCCTGTAGAAAGGCAAGAACT
>JAGRAO010000371.1 GCA_020434565.1 Bdellovibrionales bacterium | reverse complement strand
AGACACTTTCGAACATCTTTCTCGGAATTGGAATCCTGTGCTTAATCCTCGGCACCGGAAATGTTCTCCTCTGCCATTCACGGGGAATTTACTACCAAGGTCTTATTAATCGTATGGAGGAGGCGGAGAAGACTACGATACTTTCTCAGAAGAACGCTGAATTGCTGACAAAGGAATCTGAACGCGGAGCTGGGGCGCTTCCAAAGTCCCTTCGGCGCAATTGGTCGGGATCGGAACCGGATCCAGGAGATCAAGCTCAACTGGAAAAACTGGAGTCTCGCTACGCTTTCTATCGTTTCTGTGTTCTCGGGGGAAAATCGTTACTCGCTCTTTCCGGGATTCTGCTCCTATCGGGAATTCTCATCCGTCGTGGCGCGCCTCTGCAAAGCGATTCAGATCAAACGGAGAATTAATCCTGTTCTTTCTCGTCTTCGTCGGCATTCCCCGAGTCCAGCTCATAGCTCTTAATTTTCGAGAGGAGATTCGAACGAGAGATATCAAGAAGTCTCGCTGCTTCACTCCGGTTACCACCGGTCTGGCTTAAAACCCGAGAGATCATTCGTTTTTCGAGCTCGGCTACCGCCACCTTCAAAGAAGAACCCTGAGCTGCCGACTCAACACCATCAGAAGCACCTGAACCCTTTGAAATATGCGGAGAAACAAGCGAGGCGGGAATCCACGAAGACCCGTGAGAGAGCAACGCAAGGCGAAGAGTTTCGTTTTCAAGTTCTCGAACATTCCCCGGCCAACGATAGTCGAGAAAGAGTGAGAACGCTTCTTCCGAGAGAGCCTTTACAGGAGTTCCCGATTTCTGAGCATAACGCTTTAAAAAATGCTGAACGAGAAGCTTGATGTCCTCTCCTCTTTCACGAAGTGGAGGGACGGTAAGAGACAAAACATTTAAACGATAAAAAAGATCTTCACGAAATCTACCCTCATGAACCATCGCTCCTATGTCTCGATGAGTTGCCGCAATTATTCTCACATCCACTGAGATCTCTTCGGTACTTCCAACAGGGAGAAAGGCACCTTCTTGAAGAACGCGCAACAGCTTTGGCTGCAATCGCAGTTCAAGCTCCCCCAACTCATCAAGAAAGAGCGATCCGCCTTCTGCTGCTTCGAAAAGCCCCTTCTTGTCCTTTACCGCGCCGCTAAAGGCACCGCGAGAATGACCAAACAACTCCGATTCCAAAAGCTCAGCCGCAAATGCTCCGCAATTCACCGCAAGAAAACGCTTCGCTTTTCTCCCACTCAAGTGGTGGAGGGCAGAAGCAATGAGTTCCTTACCGGTCCCTGATTCTCCAAGGATAAGCACGGGAGAATCAGAACGAGAAAACTGTTCGATATTCGCAAAGAGCTCTTGCATCGGGGCAGAAGAGCCCACGATGCCAAAACGTTCTGATTCAGGGGCTAGTCGTTCGAGCACTTGATGGGCTCTTTCGACATGAGCAAAGACGGCTTCAATGCGAGAGAGGATCTCCGCCTGATCAAATGGTTTTCGAATGTAATCCGTGGCCCCATGGGCTAAGCCCTTTCGGATGTCTTTGACATCACTCAGAGAGGTCAACAAGACGATAGGCGTATCTCGCAGTTTCGGATGTTGACGGAACTGGTTAAGAGCTTCGAGGCCATCCATCTCCGGCATGACCACATCCATAAGCACGATTGAGGGGCTGGAATCGATCGCTTTCTTGAGCGCCTCGAGGCCATTGCCAGCTACCTCGACAGAGTACCCGTGAGATTCCAGTAGAGATTGAAGGGTGAATCTTGCTTCCGGGTTATCGTCTACAACGAGGATTCTCTTTTTCACTGAATGCCTCGCATCTCGAGCATCTCTTATCTTTCTTCTCTAAGGCCTCATTCTCTGCCACTCGATCGGGTAGGAAAGCTATCCTTTCATCATGTCCAGGAACTCTTTGTTGCTCTTTGTCCCTTCCATCTTACTGATAAGCCACTCCATAGCCTCAATCGTATTCAGCGGATTCAGGACTTTTCTCAGCACCCAAATTTTCTGAAGGACATCGTCTTCGAGAAGGAGATCTTCCTTGCGGGTCCCGGATCGGTTCAGGTCGACCGCAGGGAACACTCGACGCTCAGAAAGTTTGCGATCTAAGACAAGTTCCATGTTGCCAGTGCCTTTAAACTCTTCAAAGATCACCTCGTCCATCCGCGATCCCGTCTCTATAAGCGCTGTTCCAATAATGGTGAGACTTCCACCCTCTTCAATGTTCCGTGCTGCCCCGAAAAAT
>JAGRAO010000370.1 GCA_020434565.1 Bdellovibrionales bacterium | reverse complement strand
CTCGGTGATGAAACTGTAGAGCAAAAATGTATATTCAAAACAATGCGAATGAGGTGCTGAGAACGGCTCCTCCAATCGTGCTCATCCCGACCGCAACTGTCGTGGTGGCGAACAGAGATAATCATTTCCATATTCTCGTCGGAAAGAGTTCAAAACATCAGGGATATGTGCTGCCTGGTGGAAAAATCGATCAGCAAGACGTTCAGTCTCAAAGAAAGAGAGACTGGGCAGAGACATGCATAAAGAGGGAGCTCAACGAGGAAGTTGGAGTTCAGGTGTCTTCTCTAGAGTTTGTTGGATGCTTCGATCGAGAGGATGCCGACGTGAGAAGCATAACCGTTGAATGCCTCAAAGATACAATCGTCTCGATGTCGCTCTCTCACTATCCAAAGTCGCTTCTGTTGGCGGCTCACTATGGGAGACCCGACTACCTCTTCAGCGCGCTCGTCGACCCGAAGGATGTGAGAGACTCGTCGGAACTCTTTCAGTTCAAATGGATTGATATTCGAGAACCGCTTCGAATTTCTCTTTCGGCGGGACACGAGAATCTCCTCGAAGAGTATCTGCAGTATAGGAGGGAGAAATCATGATCAGCAAACAGCAAGTACAGACATTGGCAGAAGCAGTTCAGCTCTCCGAACGCCTCCCAAAAGCGGAACAACGAGCATCAATTGAAGCAACCTTTATCAATGGAAGCTGGCAAGAGCTCATCGATGCCGCGTATCGGGCGTACGCCAGTCGCTCGGATATTCTCGCGAGCTTGAAAAAAGGAGTTTCTCTCCGGTTAGAAATGATCGGAGAAAAAGTCTTTCTTGAGTACGACTCACGAAAAGCTCAGCTTATTCTTACCGTCCCATTTGAGGGGGGAAGAGAGAGGGAGTTTATCCTGACTATGGAGATTCCGTGCTCAGGAAGTGAAAAGGACTTTCAGACCGCTCTCGAAGCGGAAATCGACAAACTCAAACCACTCTGCGACAGCTCATCAGACGGTTCCGCAGCGGTCTAAGAGAGCAACAGACGCTATGTGTTCAGAACTACGTACCCTACGGCCGACTGAAGATATCCTCTCACAAATTTGCCTTGCCCTCCCCTGATGACAAAGTAAACTTCTCCAGACCTCTTGCTTCAAAGCTGCTCGTGAGCGGCGAGATCTATAGGTCACAATTTTTTATAGTCCGAACGTCATAGCGGATTATCTTCGTCGAGTCTCTTTATGCGTGTCTCCTTCATTATTCTCACCTTCCTTCTTCTAGATTCCCTCTCTCTTCCGACCTGGAGTTGGGCGGAAACAGATCAAGACATCTCCTTTGCGAACACTCTTCTTAAAGAGATTCACAAACAAGATTCCTCCCGTGACGCGACGTGCTGGACGACTGTTCGAATGATGGAGCAGTTTTATACCAAGCGAGCACTCAGCGAGCCTGGAATGCTCATGAAGATCGAGGTGATGAAGAGCCTGGCAGTCGAGATTTGGAAGACCCTTTCTCGTATCGAAAAGACATGTACCATTCAAGAAAGCACGTTTGAAGACTTTCTCTCGAACGATCTTCAACGTGCAGTAGTAGTGCCGCCGAAACCGGTGCAGGCTTCGGCAGACTCGCTCTCTCTCTATGCGTACCAAGGTCTTACTGAGAGCTGGAGGGTACTCCTGAGCGTTCTCTTTGATCCGGCATACCGAAAAGCAGACCTTCATCTCAAATCGCTCGAACCAAAAGCGGCTCGCCGGCTCACCGAGCTGCTCTCAGTACTAACCCTCGAACTCCTCCAAGATGCATCAAAAATCTCTCAGAAAAGGAATCTTGAATATATAGGGTACGGCGAAGTCCAGGAGGCCTTCCGCCAAAAAATTCAAACGTTGCACCTCGACGCAGTTCCCGGATCTGCTTCCATAGCTTGTCAGGAAGAGATCTTTCCAACTCAGGAACAGCTCGGAGAGCTCACTCGGGAGAATATGGACTTTAAAGTTCGCTCCCTTCGGCAATGGAATCATGCGGTGTGGCCTAAGGACGCTGATGACGCGCACGGCAAGGAACTCTTGCAGCAGCTGTCGCCTCGATCCATTGAACTAAAAACAGTTGATCACTTTCTGGAACGGGTTGAGCGCGCCATTCGATTTATTGCAGAAGGAAAACGATCTGATCCCGGTCTCGAAGTCTCAACCTCTCCCCAGTATTTCCGAATCGATGGACGGACGATAGATTCACGGAGCGAGACCCCTCCGATTTTGACATCCGCCTACGTATTCGATTCGAGTGAGACTGTCTTCCCTC
>JAGRAO010000369.1 GCA_020434565.1 Bdellovibrionales bacterium | reverse complement strand
GGAGTTTTTCATCGACAAGCGGGATGTGAACAATCGGAAAGGACGCCATTAACATAAAGAGGCGCAATGCGACCATGATAAGGGCAACTTGTAACACGATACCCACTACACTCCAGAACGTAACCGGAGTCTGCTGAATGACATTTACTGGCTTTCTATCTCTGGGGGGTCGATAATTCATTCGCTCTCCGCGTTTCGTATCGCAACACTATGCTTGAGTAATTCCCCTCAATCACCTTCTCGCCCCCGGCTTTCTTCAAGAGAACGATGCCGAGTCCTTTAGCTCTCGAAAGAAGCAATCACCGAAACAGCTTCTTGTCTCACGCTCCGTAAGAGTTACTCTTCTTTGCAAGAACTCCTTTCGCATGAAAGAGATTTTGCCCGATACTTTTCTCATGATGAAACAATTTTTCTTGCAACTCAACGGTACAAAAAGCTCTTTCTGGGCCTCTGCCAGAACGTTTTCTCACATTTCCGGGATTCATCCACTATGAAACTTTGCTCACGTGTTTCTTCAATCGCGTTGAAGGGATTCGCCCTCCTCAAGGAGCTCTCTCGAGAAACAATTACGGTAGCTCGAGACCTCTTTCGAATTCTTATTCCGGTCGTAATCACGGTAAAGATCCTCGCTGAGCTTGGCGCTATAGATTTCCTTTCTCGCCTCCTCTCCCCAGTAATGTCAGTGCTTGGACTCTCGGGCGAGCTGGGAATCGTTTGGGCAACCGCTTTGTTCACCAACTTATATGGGGGAATTGCTGCTCTTTTTACTCTCTACCCAGAACCTCACTTTACCGTTCACGAGATGACTGTTCTATGCGTGATTATGCTCGTGGCACATTCGCTCCCGGTAGAGCTAGCGCTCACTCACAGAGTTGGAGGGCATTTTAAGTACCTTGGCCCAATTCGACTTGTTGGGGCATTCGTGTACGGCTACCTCGTACACGTTGCCTTCACTCACTTTTCAAAGACCTCGCTCTTGGCGAACATCCAGTGGCCAACGCACAAAGCTGAGACCACCTTAGTCGGTTGGATCATCGACCAAGGATACAATCTCGGATTCATTCTCGCAGTGTTGTTTTGTTTACTGACCCTTATGCGAATCCTCAATGGCCTCGGGGTTACCCGTGCCCTCACTCATGTTCTCGCACCCGTGCTCCGATTGCTAAACATTTCGCAACGAGCGTCGATGATTGCTCTCTTTGGGCTCCTTGCAGGCATTACCTTTGGAAGTGGGTTACTCTTGGCGGAAATCAAAAAGAACGAGGTCGCAAAACGCGATGTCTTTCTCGTCCTGGCATTTTTGAGCATCTGTCACGGGATAATTGAAGATACCATTCTCATGCTCCTCCTCGGTGGCGATATTTGGGGTATTCTGGTGGGGCGTTTTGTCTTTGCATTTCTCGTGACACTTGCCCTTTCGCGTCTCTATCGCACTAAGCTATCACAGATCCCGATCGAGGAGGACCTTCGATGCGCATAGCGGAGTTTGAAAAGGAATGGGGTTGGGCGCGCTCTCTTACCAAGGATCTCCTTGTTGCGTGCTCAGAAGCCGACCTCCTCGCAACCCCTCTTCCGACAATTGGACCATTGTGGAAGATTTTTCGACACGTTTTCCGAGTACAAGAAAATTATCTCGCAGGTATAGAGACTGGAGTAACTTCCTTTGGCTTTGAAGGCACTCACTACATCGGTTCACCATCCAAGTCTGAGCTTCTGGCGCTCTGTGAAAATCTTGGGATGAGGCAGAATTCTCTGGTTTCTTCGAGCCGAAGCGATATTTTGGTCCACTGGGAAGGTGAAAAAGTATCACGAGAGGTTCACCTGGTTCGCCTTCTCTCTCACGAGACCCTTCATCACGGACAGCTCATATTAATTTGGAAGGCGTTAGGTAATCCATTTCCGAAAAGCTGGAGTGCATGGGGAGAGGAGTAGAGATGGAGTGAATCAGCCTCCAGACGAGGGGACCTCCGTACCTGGATTCTTCAGCAGCCCTTGATACTCAGAGAGTGCGTCATCCTGGAGAGTTTGATTTAGATCTGAAAATGCAATCGGCTCGAATCCACCGGCGATCCCCCCGTCCTCAGGGGTGGCAGGCATTGTTGAAGAAGTCCCACCTCCATAGAGGTCTGGGTCAAACGGAACCTCAGGTCCCGCTACCGAAAGAGCAGCGGGGTTCTGGTTTTCTCCCCCCAAAATGTGCTGCGTAGCGATTTCATAGGGCGATTGAAGAGGATCGCCAAGAAACTGAAGAGAAGGAAGTGCAACTGCTACAACGAGCACCAACAAAGCTTCTTGT
>JAGRAO010000036.1 GCA_020434565.1 Bdellovibrionales bacterium | reverse complement strand
GACTGCGATTGTTGCTCCGGGAGGGGCTATGAAAGATGACGACGTTATCGCGGAGGCAGAAAAACACGGTATCTCGCTTCTGTTTGCTCCGCAGCGTCATTTTCGTCATTAGTGATAGTCGGGAAGATGAGGAGAACCATGAAGATCTTAGTGATTGGATCAGGAGCTCGAGAGCACGCAATTGGATGGCGTCTTCGACTGTGTGATTCTGTTCAGGAGGTACTTTTCGCTCCCGGAAACCCCGGTACAGAGAAGATCGGACGAAATCTCGCGATATCCGTTGAGAACTTTCCCGAGCTCATCCGTGTCGCCAAGGAGGAAGCCGTAGATCTCACCGTCGTGGGGCCCGAGCTTCCGCTTACGCTTGGAATTGTCGATCAGTTTGAGCAAGCAGGGCTTGCCATCTTTGGTCCTTCCAAAGCTGCTGCGCAACTTGAGGGTTCAAAAGCTTTTGCGAAGGAAATTATGTCCGCTGCGGGAGTTCCAACCGCTCAACACGAAACATTTACGACTGCTCCTGAAGTGCTCGACTATGTGAAACCTCGTTCCTTTCCAACTGTGTTGAAAGCTGATGGCTTAGCGTCAGGAAAGGGAGTTGTTGTCTGCCAGTCACTTGAAGAGGCTGAACGAGCTAGTCGATTTATTTTTGGAGATTTAAAAGCCGAGAAATGTGTTGTTGAAGACTTTCTTGAAGGAGTTGAAGCCTCATTTATCGTCATGACTGATGGAACGAGGGTCATTCCTTTTCCTGCTTCACACGATTACAAGCGGTTGCGGGACGGTGATCAGGGACCAAATACGGGCGGGATGGGAACGGTCTCTCCAACGCCGCATCTTTCTTGTGAGCAGGAAAAGTGGGTTATCGAACATGTCATTCATCCAACCTTAAAAACGCTCCGTGCACGCAACATCCCGTTCCGAGGCTTCCTCTACGCTGGACTTATGGTGTCAAAAGCAGGTGATATTCGAGTTGTAGAATTCAATGCTCGATTGGGGGATCCAGAAACTCAGGTTCTCATGAGAAGGATTGGAACTGAGTTTGCTGATTGCCTGCTAGCGCTTGCTTCGAAACGAGAAACCCTCCCATCACTCTCCGTGGGTGAGGATGCTGCGGTATGTGTCGTCTTGGCGGCTGAAGGTTATCCCGAGAGCCCTCGATTTGGAGATGCCATATCTGGGATTGAAAGAGCGGAGGCTCAATCGGATTGCGTTGTTTTCCAAGCTGGAACAAAGAGAGACGGGGAAGGAAAATTGTATACTCAGGGTGGGCGGGTCCTCTCGGTCACTTCTACCGGTAAGGATGTCGCTCTTGCGCGATTAAAGGCCTTTCAATCTTGTAGGCTGATTGAATTTCGAGGCGCGCAGTTCCGTCGAGATATCGCGGAAGGAGAGACGGATTCTCCGTTTGTGGAGCTCCAAGAAGCGAGGGTTGTGCGGTGAAAGCGAATTTCGCCAATCAAGTGGTTTTGTCACTTCGACTACTATTTGGAGCGAGCATGTTTCTTATGCCCTTGGATTTGTTCGCGAAAGAACTGAGAATCGTGGATTCTCTGGGTCTCACCCGATTAATTGTTGAGATTGAAAAGCCGGAGGCAGTTGAAGTTCGATTTTCTCGCGTCTTAGGAACGTCTATCTCGGTTCAGGCTGTACGATTGTCGAACGTGGATGGGCTTGCTCAAGAGCGAACCTTGGGAGTCGATCGCTCGGGGATTGTGGTTTTTTCTGAGGTAAGTTCCGGTGTTTGGAAAGTGTCGACTCTCCCTGAGGGAATTCCAGTGGCTTCTGTCGCTCTCAGGAATTCTGCGCCTGCTGAGTAGGATGGAGAGAGAACACTTTCTTTTATGGAGTTCTTAAGGCCGAAGCCTTTACGATACAGGGACGAAACGCGAAGGTTTCTTAAAGATTTTACATTTGCCGTCTCAAACTTTTTGAAAATTGGTCTATGAGTGTCGAGGAAGATCTCTTGAGCATTCGTGAGTATCTCCCGGCGTGGATCGAAATTGTCCTGGAGGGTCCTGCGCTCGATGAGTACTGTGCAGAGCTGATCGAGGTGTTTCAGTGTAGTGGGGCTGAGCTTCTCTCCGACACCTCTGTGAGACTCTTTCGGAATTGTCTCGCCTTCTCAGAACTTGAGGAGCTCGTCGCTCGCCTCTCAGTTCAAGCAAATGTTGAATTGCTGTCACTCTCTCTTGTTGAGAAGAGGGATTGGGTTGCTGACTCAGAGGAGAATTGGGAACCGTTTGAAGTTGGATCTTTTCAACTGTTCCCGGTTTTGGAGCGAAAGTGCTCGAAGTACCCGGCAAATGCACTGTTTGTGCGACCAGGAATGGGGTTTGGAACTGGGCGTCATCCGACGACTGCCATGCTGTTGGAGTGCATCAGCGCCTTTCAGTTTTCTCCAAATCAATCAGTGCTCGATGTCGGAACTGGCAGCGGAATTCTTGGGCTTGCCGCATACCGATCCGCTCAGATCCATGGACAGAGAGGAGAACCGTATATCTTGGGATTGGATATTGATGCGGATGCGTTACTCAATGCGTGTTCAAATCGACAGCTTAACGGGGCCTCGAGCCGTTCTTTCCCCCTTATTCAGGGCGAACTTGATTGTCTACAGATTGAGTTCGATATTATCTTCGCGAATCTCTACAGCGAGCTGTTAAAGACTCTCAGTAGTGAACTTGAGAGGTGTTTGCGACCTTCTGGAACTCTCCTCTTGTCCGGAATTCTCCAAGACCAACGGGAGGAAGTCGAAGAAAATTTTGTTGCAAAAAACTTTCTTGTGGTCGAAAGAAAGGATCGAGAAGGGTGGTGTGCGCTCTCGCTTCGAAAAGAGTCGACCGTTATGAGCGAATGTATCCAAAAGGGAAAGGAATTATGAAGGCGATTTTTTTCGAGCAACATGGAGGACCCGAGGTGCTTCGATATGGAGATCTTCCAGATCCTGAGCTCGAATCCGGCCAGGCGCTTATTCGAGTCCGGGCTGTAGCGCTGAATCACCTCGATATCTGGGTAAGGAGGGGATGGAAAGGGTTGCGCCTCTCCATGCCACATATAACGGGAAGCGATGTCGCGGGAGAGGTCGTCTCTGTAAAGGGATCCGATACTACCTGGTCGGCTGGAGACCGGGTGATTGTCAATCCTGGAATCCTACTTGGGGAGGATGAATTTACGCGTACTGGGAGAGATAGTGTCAGCCCAGGATACCGAGTGCTCGGAGAGCATCTCCGTGGTGGATTGGCTGAGCTCGTCGCAGTGCCTGCTCGGAATGTTTTTCGACTCCCAGAAAACGTTTCCTTCTCGAATGGAGCCGCGCCATTGTTGGTGGCGACGACTGCGTGGAGAATGCTCGTACATTGTGCCCATCTTCGGGCGGGTCAGACCGTTCTTGTCGTAGGCTCAGGTGGAGGAGTGAACTCTGTAGCGGTTCAGTTGGCCGAGGCGATGGGTGCTCATGTGATATGTCTCGCTGGTGGATTGGAGAAGGCTCGCAAAGTGAAAAAGCTGGGAGCCGAGGACGTCCTTGATTACCACCAATTTCCGCAGTGGCACGTGGAGGTGCTCAAGCTCACCAAGGGCAGGGGAGTTGATCTCGTCATTGATAACGTTGGTCAAGAGACCATAGAAAAGAGCATCCGTGCAGCGAGTCGGGGAGGAAAAATTGTTACGGTGGGAAACACGAGTGGCCATGATCTTCAAATCGACAATCGACTGATCTTTACAAAGCAGCTCTCACTGATCGGATCAACGATGGGAAGTCGCCAAGATTTTATCGATGTTTTGAAGTTCATGTGGAAGCGCGGAATCCAACCAGTGATTGATTCAATTGAGCCGCTCAAGAATGGCGTTGAGTCACTGATCCGGATGGAAAAAGGGGACCACTTCGGAAAGCTGGTTCTTGAGCCTTGAAACTCAGTACCCTGAAAGATCTTTTTTCCTAATACTTGTCCTGCTGCCGCTCCTCAAGCACTCTTAGATGAGGGGCACGAAAAACCCGGGTACGGCCCTATCCTTACCCAAAGGCAAATTCTTTAATGAGATACTGCAGGTTACTCGATTTCGAGGGGGCATATCCCGTAAGATTCTTGAACAATTCGACCTAAACCGAGGCCGACTCTTCATCGTCGGCGTCATCTCCGTCATCGGAGAGTCCCTCTTCAAGCTTTGCAAGAAGTTTTTGCTCCATCTTGTCCTTCACTCGTTTGCTCGCACCTTTATAGTTCTTTTGATACATTTTTTTCGGGAAGGGAGCTTCTGAAAACTTTGTTACCGCGAGGTCATAGTACATGGCTAAGGACTCACTGCCGAGCGAGTTCAACACGCCACACATCTGTTTAAATCGCTTAATGCCTCTACCCACATCGTAGCCGACGCTCTTGAGATAAGCGATCATGTCGATCTGCTGCATGATATCATTTAGGAGAAACCCAAGTGCTGCTTGTTCCCGCGCGAGGCCGCGCTCTGACTTTACTCTTGCAGCAAGTTCGGTAATTTCTACTAACTGATCTACCGAATATGGTTCAAAAAGGAGCCCATCAGCTCCAATCATTACGGTAGAGGCCACAGTCGAGCTCTCTTGATCTTTTGCTTGAAGAACAAGGATGTACGCAGCGTCTTGACCAGTTTTGAGTTCTTTGGCTCCCCGGATGAAGGTGGCAATCTCCGGCTGGGGGAGAGCAGATGTAATAAAAATCACATCAACAACTGACCCTCCGTTTAAGCGAGATGTGGCATCTTCAAGTGAATTCAGAAGGTGAACCTTTCGGAACTGGACCACACTTGTGGTGGCGCTTTTTAAGCGCATTCGTCGGTCGAGGTCTGGATCAATGATCAGCGCCTCGTATTTCACCATGTGGTGTCCGTCTTTCGCCAAGGGATCCTCGCAAAATCGGGGAAGGAATTATTCCTTCTCCATACTGAACTTCGTCCGGTAATTCGTAAAGCTAAAGGCTGATCTGTCTCATGTATACAGGCTAGAGTCAGAAATATCTTAGTATTACAGTGTTTTACACTTACGGCACCTCTCTGCTAATTCTTCGTATAACCTGAAGTAAGTTCACCTCTCAATGGGGCGAGTTGTGGCCTAGGTTTTGAGCTCCGAGGATTGCTTGGGGCGCTTTAAAGGTTTGAATCTTGTTTGGATTTCTGGGGAAATTCTTTCTCTCCCTCCTTATTACAAACTGGATTATTTCGGAGATAGCAATCTTCTTTCCACCGATTATAACCTTTACGGATGAAGTCACAGAAACTCTCGCGCTCCCAACTCACACAGAATGGCCTGAGATAGTCGAGCCAGAACGGGCTCGAAAGCTCTCCTTTGAAATCGCAGGGCTCTTTGATTCTTCAAGTTCTGCTTATCGATGGCTTATTCGACAGGCCCCTACGGTAACTTCAACGAAGGCAGCAGCGGTTCGGCCTCGAGACTATATCCCGGTAGCTCAGCTCGACATGTTTCATCTTGCGGGCTCAAGCGATGAGCCCGGAGAACTGCTGAGGTTCTAGCCCATTCACATCCTTGTTCGAGTCAGAGTTAGGATTGGGATTCCCACTATTCGCTCAATTGTGCGCTAATGAAGCTGCTTCTGGTGGATACCGTTCTGTTGCGGCGCTTGAAATCTCCACTCAGTACGCATGAGCGCTGACGGGCGGTGAAAGGAAGTAATCTGGTGATATCCCCTCAGGCGAAGCAGGGAATAAAGGCGCTGCGGAGTACACTCTTCTGCGAATTGCGCTTCGTCATGGGTAATTCCCACAACGTTGAGATAGCGAAAAGATCCGGTCTGTAGTAACTGAGGCAGTCGCATATCTTCAAAGCTCGATACAAGAGCTCCCGTTAAACGGGTTTTCTTCTGATACGCCAGAGGTTCTTCCGTATCAACGACCCGACAGAGCCGCTCGAGGGCCTGATGCTCTCGGGAGTACATTACAAGGAGCCCTAATGAGAGGAGGGTATGGTGATTTCGAGAAGAGAACACCTCCTCAATTTCTTCTTCATCAGAAGACTCGAGGTGAAGCTGCATGACGAGTTCGAATTGTTCGGTCGGAGTGGTTTTGTTCCCGATGTTTGAAAACTGATTTGTCACGAACAAAAGACGCCCTTTCTTTCCATCTTCTTCGGTTCTATCGGCGAAAGCACAAACGTCAAGAAGATGCCGAGGAGCTTCGGATGGGAGTTCGTATCCAATTTCTCTCAGAACCGCCTCGGGGTCGAGTTCCCCTGTCCAACGAGGCTGTCCGTAGAGTACTTCAAACGGTTCCCAGGCATTTTCCAAAGTCGGACGCGAAACGACTCGCACGATCTTTGCCCCCAGCGTGTTCTGAATTCTCGACTCAAGGTGAATACTGGCTCCAGCCAGCCAATCCTTGGGACTTTGACCCTGCCGATTATGAAGCGAAAAAAACTCTCCGAGCTTCGATAGTTGCGTTGAGCGCCCTTCCAGAATTACCTCTTCACAAATTGACGCCGTAATTCCGCGAAAGAGTCTCCCGACATCTTGCTCAGTCCACTTCAATTGAAGGTCGAGAGGGAGCCTGGCGTATCCCCACTTAGAGAGGTCAGACATCTCGACAAGCGAGCTTTCTGAGTACCGTCTTGCAAGATAGGGATCGTAATTCTTTTCGAACGTAACCTGCTGCCCAATTTCTTCTCGATGAATCAGGTTTGTACTGTAAACAATTGGTTTAATCTTTTTCTCAACCCTCGGTTGAAGGATCCCGAATCTCTCGAGATAAACCGGTTTGCCCAAATTCAAAAAGAAAAGAATTGCGTCAGTAAAAACCTCGCGGAGTATCTCGCGCTCCTCTGGTCGAGTTTCATCCCGATATTCGCGGGGGGTCATACAATACCTCTGTAATATTCCACGTCGAACAAGAGTTTCATGGTGTCCGCTAGATGAGCGTGTCTTCATCTCTCTCCAGTCGATAACAGCTGACTTGGAGAGGGGGAAACGACTTCCTTAACTCTCCAAGGAGCGAAGATTAATTTCGTGGGTAATGAACAAATATTTCTGATGTCACAGAGGCACCACCGAAAAACAAATGGGTTTTGAGGTTAACGGTGAACTGCCAGACAACAGACTGCAGAACGGAGACTGTAGATCACGTGCCAGCAATTCGTAAAGTCCGCAATTGAACCGAATTCGAAAGAATTTGCAGTTCTCGCTGAAGGAAACTCTCACTTGAGAAACTGCAACTGACCGCGAACGCAAGCTCGTCAGAAAAGTGTCAAGACGAGAGAGCCAAGGAAGAGTGGCGCCGCAGCGAAACTACGCGAGAGCTTTGTCGATTGCTGATACGAGCTGTTCTTTCGGTACTGCACCGACTATCTGCTCGACTACCTCTCCACCCTTAAAGAAGACGAGGTTTGGTATGCCCCGAACAGAATACTTCGTCGGAGTGTTAGGATTTTCATCAACATTGACTTTTGCAATCTGGACACGGCCAGCGTACTCCTGCGCGACTTCTTCAAGAATTGGTGCAATGCTCTTACACGGCCCACACCACGGAGCCCAAAAATCTACAATCGTAAGGGTATCAGCCTGAAGCACTGCCTGTTCAAACTCACTGTCTCCAATTTCTTTTACGTTTGCTGACATTTCGTTACCCTTTTCCTCAGTTCAGTTATTTCTTTAACTCACATAAAAACTGTTACCCGGAGCGGCCCCTATTCGGTTCGTGACTGCCTATATCATCCCTATCGCTTCACTGCTGCCGCGCGAGTCCAACTTCTCTCGTCCGACCTCATCTTCTCCCGGATATCGACGGGACGGTGCAGAGTCACCTCTGCTACTACAAGCTCTACTCCTCAGGCCGAGAGCTCAAACCTAGCGAGAATAGTACACCTCTGACCCCTTAACTACTAATAATCCTTGACTTTAGATTCAAGTGGAGAGGGGAAGAAAGTTTCCTGCGAACCGCAAAAGTGTCACTTGGGAAGGGGAAATTCACAAGTAGACTAGAGTTTGTGAATGGCTATTCTACCCCATCCTCAAAAATTATCAAGTGTATTTAGTGCCTTAACAACTTTTCTTTCTTTTTACTTTAAGTAAGTTGAAACAAACTGGGCGATTCTGCGTCCTAGGTTTAAGATGTTTAAAGTAAAGAAGGTCCTCTCGTTGCTCGAGTAGGTTTGTGGAAGATGGACCTTCGATTTTTGACTGTTGAAAGCCAAAGGAAGGTAACTATGAGCGTGGAGATACGGGAATCCGAAGTACCCCTTGGGTCCGAAGAAGACGAAAAGGGAGCGGAAAAGCGAGTAGTCTATACGGTCGACTCCTTTAAGAACGGAATCGCGTTTGGCCAACACCGCCTCCCAGCCTCAGAAGACCCGCGCGATCACTATCACCTTCGCCTCCACGATGACTCTGAGATGGTACGTCTGCGGAGTCGCTATGTCCTCCACAAGAAGAATCCACTTCACGAGCTTGAGCGCCACCTGATGCGGCTCTCGCAGCTCGGACAGCTGAGTAAAGCAACGCTCTACCTTGGTACAACCACTGATCCATTCTTCCCTTTTGAAGGGAAATTCGATGCGAGTATGCGCTTCCTCGAACTCTTCCAACGTTACACGCCGGGGATGTTGATAGTGCAAACCCGTTCGCCCCTGATTGTGATTGCAATGCCGATATTCAAGCGATTGGAGCACAATTGTCGGGTTACGATGGGAATAGAGACCAATAGTGAAGAAAGCATTGCTCGTTATACTCCCGGTTTGCCTCGTTTTGAGGAGAGGCTTAAGACACTTCGCGCGCTTCGAAGATTTGGAATCACGACGCACGTTCAAGTTAGTCCAGTTCTTCCATACGGAGACTGGCGGCTTGGAGCGACTGTCTTCGCTGAGCAAATTAATGACGTGTCAGATCGAGTCCATGTTCGACCGCTGACCGATGGAAGCGAGAGAGAAGAGCGGCGCATTAAGGGGACGCTCCTTGCACGTCGCCTCGTTGAGGACCGAAAGTTTGAGTGGTTGAAACCACACACTGCCAATCCACTAATAAGTGCGCTTGAGCAACTGGCGCCAGAGAAACTGGTGGTTCCAAAATGGGAGCACCAAAAAGCAAAACAGCTCGAGATGTTTGCCGCCTAGGGGCTTATGACCGCACCTTGACCCACTATCCCGGAGCCCTCGTCTGACCCACGAGGGCTCTTTCTTTCTTCTCCTGCCCCATCCCGCCCTTCTCTGAGCCAAAAAAGTCCGCAAAATAAATTTGGTTTTGGTGATTTGCTCTTAGGTCACGTAGGCGTGCTCGCGGAACCTCTCGCGGAAAGGAGATCTTGGATGTTAGGGTAGTGCATGTCCTGGCAGCGCTCTCTCTATTATAAACGGGAAGGCCTACGGGGGGATGATTTCGAATCAGGAGACGGTACATGACGAGAGTAGCAATTGTAGGGGGTAAGCGAACGCCTTTTGTCAAAGCTGGAGGTGTTTTTCAGAATCAGAGCTTACTTGACCTCTCCAAACACGCAGTCCTTGAAACTGTTCGTTCAACAAAGGTCGATCCTAATGCTGTGGATGAGGTTGCATTTAGTTCCGTCCTATTTGATCCACGCTTTCCGAATCTTGCGCGTGAGATAGTGCTCCGTACAGAGCTCCCAAATAGGACGCCAGGACACTTCCTCTCCAATAACTGCATTAGCGGACTTGTTGCCGCAAGTTTTGTCTCCGACTCCATCCGGACCGGAAGAATTCAGTGCGGAATTGCAGGCGGGGCTGAGTCAATGTCCCGTCCGACCCTTACCTTTCATCCGAAAGCTGAGCAGTTCTTTCTTCGGTTAAATAAGGCGAGGTCGGTTGGTCAGAAGCTATCGGCTGCTTTTGGTTATCGCCCGAGTTTTGCGCTTCCTCAGGTGCCAAGCCCAAAGGAGCCCTCAACTGGAAAAACGATGGGACAACACTGTGAGTTGATGGCTCAAGAGTTTCATATTTCCAGGGACGCTCAAGATCAGTGGGCGTATGAGAGTCATCAGAAAGCCGCCGCTGCGGTTGAAAGCGGAGTCTTTGACAAAGAGATCGCTCCCCTGAATGGAGTCACTGCTGACAACTTGGTCCGAAAGGATACCTCTCTTGAAAAGCTTTCAAAGTTACGTCCCGTATTTGAACGTTCCGAGAAGGGGACTTTAACGGCTGGAAACTCAAGTGCGCTGACCGATGGCGCTTCCGCAGTGTGTCTCATGAGTGAGTCTCTTGCGAAGAGTCAGGGGCTTGAGATTTTGGGTTTTGTTTCTCTTTTTGAGTTTGCAGCCGTTGACCCGAATGAAGGATTGCTTATGGCTCCCGGTCTTGCTGTGCCGGCGCTTCTCAGTCGGGTTGGAAAAGGGGTTGGCGATATCGACCTCTTTGAGATTCATGAGGCATTTTCGGCCCAAGTATTGTGTAACTTGCAGGCTTGGGAAAAGGGATGGGCGGCGCACCCTGAGGTGGCGCCGATTGGGGCGATTCCGAGAGAAAAAATTAATATTCATGGTGGTTCGATCGCCCTTGGGCACCCTTTTGCCGCAACAGGGGGAAGATTGCTTCTTTCTGCTGCTCACGCTCTTCGTGACACCGGTAAGAAAAGTGCCCTGATTAGTATCTGTGCGGCTGGAGCTATGGCGGGAGCGGTACTTGTGGAACGGGACTAGAGAAACATCTTCTGCTGTGAAGCAGGAGAATCGGCCAGTGAGGGTCGTCGAGCTTGCCGCTCTCTGCTTCTCCTTACGAAGAGTTTATAGGACGGTTTCTAGAGAGTTGCCGCGTTCCGGTACCTGAAAAGCGATTATGTTTTGGCAAGTTAGAACGAGGGAGATCCCGATCGCGAGAGTTCCTAGAGAGCGAATAGGGGTAACCGCACTTTTAAGCAAAAGTGTCCCATATTAAAGTTAACTTGAGAGAATTCGATATGAGTGAAGAAAGCAAAAAGCCTCTCGTGTGCCCAAGTTGTCGGACTGGGTCTCACATAACGAAACAATACACTATTCGCTTTTCCTTCGATCGTTGGCACGATTCTCTCTTGGCGATGATTCCGGTATGGATGGGAGCTTCTGCTTTAGAGTGTTCGTTCGGTGAGGGAATGCTCTTTGGGCTCTTGGCCGGCCTTCCTCTCCTTGGACAGATTACTTCACGCTCCGTTTGTAACAATTGTGAACTCGATTTTCGTGCCCGCAACAAATCCTCGTCCTAACGGGACGCGGCATTAAAATCCAGGTCCCGCTTTTTCCAAAGCCGAGACCTGGACCAGAAAGTAGCGAGGCACTAAATCTTTAGCACCCTAGCTGTTGTCTCGTCTCCTCGAAGGCTTGGAACCAGTCGCTGATGAGTATTCTGAGAAAAGCTCTTAATCTTTCCAAAGAATCTTGCAACCAGAATCTCAAGCAACTTCGAGAGAGACTCCATCCTCTTATCCGAGGAGAGAGAGCGCGAGACTTGGTTGCTGGTTCGCCTGAGCGAGTACCGCAGCGCCAGCCTGTTGCAAGATGTTCAATCTTGTCAACTCAGCCGCTTCCCCTGCGACATCGACGTCTCGGATTCGGCTTTCTGCAGCAGCGAAGTTCTCTCGTGATACTGAGAGGTTCTTAATTGCTACGTTCAGTCGAGCTTCCGTGGCACCGAGGTTTCCTCGCTGTACAGCTAGAGAGGTGATAGCTCCGTTAACCGCATCAAGTGCCAAACGCGCAGCCGACTGAGCAGCTTCTGCACTTGAGGCATTGATTGAGTAGGTCAAGGCTGATGAACCGGTTCCGGCAAGGCCGAGAGCGTTCAACGTACCCTGAATCCCTTCAAAGCTAATTTGAGATGTTGATCCGGAGTCAAATCCTACCTGGAGAACTGTACTTGATGTTCCCGAAAGGAGGGTTACCCCGTTGAAAACTGTTGTTACCGCGATTCGCTCAATCTCTGAAGCAAGAGCGGTAAACTCGTTGGCCAGAGCTGAACGCTGGGTCGTGCTGTACACCCCGTTCGCTGATTGTTCTGCAAGTTCTGCGAGACGAGAAAGCACGTTACCGATCTCACCAAGTGCTGAGTCCGCAATAGCGATGGTAGAAATACCGTCGTTTGCGTTTCGAATTGCCACTGAGGCAACCCGTTGGTCAGCACGAAGAGAGTCAGCAATCGCCAATCCGGCTGCGTCGTCACTTGCTCTGTTAATGCGTTGTCCCGAGCTGAGTCGCTCGAAAGTTGTTGCTAATGCACTTGAAGAATCACTCAAGCGTCTCTGCGCCTGAAGTGATGCAATGTTGGTCCCTAGCGTAATTGCCATGGTATTCCTCCGTGAATAGCCGGCCAAACTGCTCGTCGATCCTTGACGAAGCCCGAAGAAGCTGAACTTCTTCCGTTAAGCCGCCATTACATGACGTATGTTGTTAGGGAAAAAGATGAACTTTTTCCTCGCTACTTTTTCTTGAAGATGAAAAAAACTCGAAACGTGGGGCGCTGAGTCTTTTTCGGTACGGCAACCTCAAATATGGACTACGGCGCAGCCGCAATAATTCTTGAGCAGAAAAAGACATTGGAAGAGAAAATTTTCTGAAAGGCGATTTACGGTAAGTTTTCTCCTTCGGTAAAAGAAAAGAACTGGGCCGGAAAGTCTTTCGACTTTCCAACCCAGTTGTAAATGTAGCGAGGCACTTGATCTGTTTGAAAAATCTTTCGATGAAGAGAGTTAAAATCGCGACGAGTAACGGGGTGAGGAGAGTGTGTTGCTGGAAATGAAGTATATGCGCTAAGCATGACTCTCCTTATACCGGTAAAAATTGCCGGGTCTCCCAGGGGAGGAAGGTTCGGAGCCTTCGTTTCCGAAGGCCCCAATTCTTAAGTTCTACGTAGTGGTTGAGCTTATCCCAACAGAGACAGCGCGAGACTTGGTTGCTGGTTCGCCTGAGCGAGTACCGCAGCACCAGCCTGTTGCAAGATGTTCAATCTTGTCAACTCGGCCGCCTCTCCTGCGACGTCAACGTCTCGGATTCGGCTTTCTGCAGAAGCGAAGTTCTCTCGAGCAACTGAGAGGTTCTTAATTGCTACGTTCAATCGAGCTTCGGTAGCACCCAAGTTTCCTCGTTGTACTGCGAGAGAAGTAATAGCTCCGTTTACTGCGTCAAGCGCGAGCCGGGCAGCAGACTGGGCAATCTCTGAGCCAGAAGCGTTGATCGAGTATGTCAAAGCAGAGGACCCAGTAGCAGCCAAACCGAGAGCGTTCAGGGTTCCCTGAATTCCTTGGAAGCTGATCTGAGAGGTCGATTCTGAGTCAAAACCCACCTGTAGGACGGTGTTTGCATTACCAGAAAGGAGCTGAACTCCGTTGAATACGGTAGTTACCGCGATTCGCTCAATCTCTGATGCAAGAGCGGTAAACTCGTTCTGAAGAGCGGAACGTTGAGTGTTACTGTACACCCCGTTCGCTGACTGTTCTGCGAGTTCTGCCAGACGAGAAAGCACGTTACCGATCTCACTGAGTGCTGAGTCCGCAATAGCGATGGTAGAAATACCGTCGTTTGCGTTTCGAATTGCCACTGAGGCAACTCGTTGGTCAGCACGAAGAGAGTCAGCAATCGCCAATCCGGCTGCGTCGTCACTTGCTCTGTTAATGCGTTGTCCTGAGCTGAGTCGCTCAAATGTGGTTGAGAGGGAAGATGATGAATTTGCTAATCGTCTCTGAGCTTGAAGAGAAGCAATGTTCGTTCCCAGTGTAATAGCCATTATATTCCTCCGTGAGCTCCCGAACTCAGGACGACATCTATCCTTGACGTCGTGCGTACGCCACTCGCGGTGAAATTACCGTGAGGCCAAAGCCGGTTGGTTTAACAACTGTTCAATGGGAAAAATCCGTGATGAGGAGATCTTTCCCTCGCTACAACTTCGAATGGAATGCCAAAAGCCAAAGACTCAGAACATCAGGCAAAAAGCGGGCGTGCCAAGACGTTCAGACAGACAGTTATTGATTTTCGGCGAGGTACTTCTTCCAAAGATGACAAACGGCAGAGGGTTCATTTTTCTTAAGGAGAAAGTGAAGGAGAGAAAGAATTTTTTTAAGAATGTAAGAGAGAGTTCAAAAAATCATATGGCGATGGGTTCTCGTTCCTTTCTTTTCAGGAAAAGAGAGATTTTTGCTTTCTCGACCTACTTCCTCTTTCCCGGAATTCTTCGAATAGCCGATTCCGACTCGTTCTCTCTTTTGGAGGGACAAGCATGAAGATCTGGGGTGACGGTGGACCAAAAGGAGTAACCGGGACGATCGCATGACAGTGACCAACAGTTGCGGATTGAAATTTCTTGTCTCTCTTCCTTGCCCTAATTCTCACAAGGAGCAGGACGAGGAGTAGGACAAGGATGAGGAGTACGGAGTAGCAACCCTGACTCGTTTCTCTCGTGTCGCTCTTGTTTCGACTGAAAATGGGAGCGCGCGTTTAGAGAAGAAGATCGGCGCCGTGGAGATCCTCCAAATTTCTCGCAGAACTCTCATGAGTATTTCCGAGGTACTTAACGATTGAGAGCGATTTTTTTTCGAGGAGCTGATTTTGTTCTCAAGAAGAAGGTGAAAACCGCCGTACTGCTCTTTGTGTGTGATGCGGTTGGATTCAATCGTGGTCAGAAGAAATCCATTTCTCCTTGTCCCAATTGATCCATCGCAACAGTGTGACTAAACCGGTTGTAGTGCTTCTGCGCTGCGGCAGTCTTGCCTGAAGTCGAAGGACCGACTGAGAACTGGTTTAGGCGTTCAAGGAGGAATTAACAATGCCTGTTACACTAGGATCGAATATTGCCTCGCTTCAAGCGCAAAGGCGTTTGGGTGCGGCAACATCTCAATTGGGTACAACCTTCGAGCGACTCAGCTCGGGACAACGCATTAACAAAGCAAGTGACGACGCAGCCGGATTGGCGATTGCTGACTCTCTTCGTGCTGACCAAAGAATTGCTTCTGTTGCAATTCGAAACTCTAACGACGGTATTTCTACCATCGCTATTGCGGACTCAGCACTCAGTGAGATCGGTAACGTGCTTTCTCGTCTGGCAGAACTTGCAGAACAATCAGCGAACGGGGTTTTCTCTGTTACGCAGCGTTCTGCTCTGTCAAACGAATTTGTTGCTCTTGCATCAGAGATTGAGCGAATCGCAGTAACTACTGAATTCAACGGGGTACAGCTTCTTTCAGGAAACTCCTCAGTTGTTCTTCAGGTAGGTTTTGATTCAGGCTCTACTTCTCAGATCTCCTTTACTGGAGTTCAGGGAACGCTTAACTCTCTGGGGCTTGCGCCTACCGGGTCTTCTGCTCTGACGTACTCCATTAACGGAGCTTCAGCAGAACTTGGTCAGTCAGCTGCTCGAACAGCGCTAGATGCAATCAACGGCGCTATTCAGTCGCTTGCAACAACTCGAGGAACGCTCGGTGCGACCGAGTCACGGCTTCGAGTAGCGATCAACAACCTCTCAGTTGCTCGAGAGAACTTCGCTGCTGCAGAAAGCCGAATCCGAGACGTAGACGTTGCTTCAGAGGCTGCAGAGTTGACTCGACTCAACATTCTTCAGCAAGCAGGTGCGGCGGTACTCGCTCAGGCGAACCAACAGCCAGCTCTTGCTCTCAGCCTTCTCGGATAACGAGACGGTTTTTTCTGAAAACTCTTGGGAGAGACTCTTCTCTCCCAAGAGGCCCTCTTCTCGCAGAGGGAGTGAATTTTAGCTAAGGCACTTCAGGATTCAAGCTAAGCTTGAAGTTGTAAAAAGCAGTGTTTTGCCTTTTCTCGCAGAAAGGCACTTTCGCAATACCTCGCTACTTCTTGGGCTTGCGACATCTTCTCTGTCTGGGGCGGATCGGGAGGATGTTCAAGCCCATCTTTTTTGCAGTCGGTTGAGGAGTAGACTGCACTGTCTCATTTCTCCACCTTCTTCAATTTTAGGAAATTCGTACGTTGATCGGTTTCACCAAGCGAAGGACCCTTATATGCTCTCCCAATGACCTCGTCGCAAATTTTACATGAACTTCGGGACGGAAAGGTTTCGGCCACGGTTGATCCGCTCTCGTCATTTGGTAATCGCCTTGTTGATTGTCTTAAGCTTGGAGGAACCCTTCCGGTCTCACGAGTGCTCCAGACAAAGGTAGCGCGAGGCCTCGCTCACGAAAGCACCTCAGCTGAGGAGATCGCACGAATTCTCTGTTCGGATCTCGTGACACCACTGCGGTATCTCGCTCTCTCGAACCAGACCTACTACGGTCGGGGACAGAAGATTACAACTCTGGAAGCTGCGGTAAGCCAGCTCGGCTTGATGCGAGTCGGTGAAAAATTTGAGGAGCTCGGAAAGATAGACGAGTTGCGAAAATCTTTTCATGGACGCTCTCTTGCTCTCCACGCTCTTCAATCGTCTTTGATAGAGGCGCATCTCTCTTTACGGTTGGCCGAGGAGCTCTCTCCGAGAAGAAAGTCAGAAGTCACGCCATTCCTTGTATCATCACTTCTCTTGAGTGCTACCTATTTGCTGGCTCTCATTCGACCTCATTACTACGCGTGTTGTCTTTTAGAGGGATGGGCAAAACCAACGACGACAATCGATCGCAGTTTTCGCAAGCTTGTAGGTTCTTCAGTGCAACAATTTGGGTCGGACGCAGGACAAGCTATGGGACTTCCGAAGCTCTTGGGTGATTTTGTCTTGATGCTTGATGCAGCCCCGTGGAATAGAAAATCCTGGATTGTGGAGAATAACAGTGCAAATCAAATTCTCCTCAACGCGACCTACGTATCGCATCGTCTCGTTCAGGAGATGATCTCCTTTCGAGATAGCCATAAACTCTCCTCGCTCCTTCGTGACTTTGAAGGCAAAGGCAAGATGACCCGAACAGCTCTCGAAAGTGCGCCGGTAAATATTGTTCGTAAGTATCTTCGATGGATGGAGATGTTAGGACTGGTACCGTTTCGTCTGCCGAAGCATCTTGAATCTTATGAGGATCAGATCGTTGATCGCGATGGAAAGATTCTTGAGGAGCCAATTCACTATCCGCCCCTCGCACAGCGCCTTAATCCGTTCCTTTTTGAATTGAAAGCTGCTCTTCGAGCTGAAGAGGTTCCAGCAAATGTTTCGCGGCTTCCTCAGGCGGTCGCTACAACTCTTCTTGCGCTTGTCAGAGCGCTTGAATTTGATCGAGCCGTTTTCTTCTTGCGAAATCGTTCTTCGCAGACCCTTGAGCCTGCTTTTCTTTTTGGTCGCGAAGTCGTCGACTTTGATTCGTTCTCGATTTCTTTTGACGAAGCCTCTGAGCACTCGCCTGTTGCTCAGGCGTGCAATCGTGAGGAGGCTGTCTTTCACGGGGACCCGGTTTTTGGTGATGATTGGCCGTTTGTGGCATTTCCTCTCATATTCGAAGGGCGACTTGACGGGGTTTTCTACGCTGACAAAAAGCAGACAAAGAAGGCCGTTCCGCTTGGCACAGATGAGCAGGTATCTTGTATCGCAATTGCCGAAGTATGGCAGTCAGAGGGTGACACGAAGTAGGTTTGCAAAGTTGTAGGAAGCGCACGGTACAATGAGATGGAATTCTTGAGTCGGATTCGAACACTTCTTCACGAGCCGCTCTTTTTTCCGCAAAAGAGACGGATGATGAGGCGTGCCAATTCTTGGACTGTCGAAGCAGTCGTTCTCCTAGCAGCGATGGTGTTTCTCTCCCTTGAACCCGAGGGGGTCAGCGCTGGACCAATTTATGTCTATAAGGAATCGGATGGGGTTATTCGATTCTCGAGTAAACCTCCCCCGGCTGGAGTTGAAGCGAAAGTCTTTCGCGCCAAAGAAGCCGGATTTTCGCGCTATCGAACTCTCGGCAAGAGTTCGCGGCTCTATCGAGAGAAGTACCTCCATGAGATCCGATCTGCGGCAAAGGAGTTCGGGGTTCGAGAAAGCCTCATTCGTGCGGTTATTCACGCGGAGTCTGCCTTTAACCATAGAGCTGTCTCGCCGAAGGGAGCCCTTGGGCTCATGCAGATTATGCCCTTTAATCTTAAGAAGTTGGGGGTAAAGGATGCCTTTACTGCGGAGCAAAACATAAGGGGAGGAACCCGCCTGCTTGCGAAGCTCCTTTTGACATTTCGTGGTGATAAACGGTTAGCTTTAGCCGCGTATAACGCCGGCGAAGACGCCGTCGCAAAATATGGAGGGGTCCCCCCCTACAGTGAAACTCAGAACTATGTAAAAAAGGTACTCTCTCTTGAGATGCGCTACGCGGTACAGTGAAATTGCAGCGAGCGAGCTTTCTGGCGAGGTTGGAATTTGGAACTACCAATGTCTTCTGTGAATACTCCTCTTATCCGTTTGATTCCAAATATCTTGACTATAGCGAGGCTCATTCTTGTTCCGTTATTCGTGCTCCTCATGACAATTCCTTCTGCGTTGTTTCTTGACTATGCTGTCGTTGTTTTCGTGATAGGTGTTGTGACTGATTATCTCGACGGCATCATCGCGCGGAAATTTGACGCTGTGACGGAACTGGGAAAACTCTTAGACCCCCTTGCTGATAAATTGCTTGTTTTATCCGCTCTCATTATGTTGGTTGCTCAGCGATCTGAGGTTACCGGGGCACCTTGGGTTCCCGGATGGATGGTTGTTCTGATCTTTGCGCGTGAGTTCTGGGTGACAGGTCTCCGTGGTATTGCCGCGTCTCAAGGAATAATTGTCGCTGCAAGTAGTTCAGGAAAATTAAAGAGCGCCCTTCAGATGATGGCCATTATTCTGCTGCTCTTGCATGGAAAGGCTGATTTTCGCTCTGGAGATTTCCTCTTCATTGGCGATCGAGTGGGGCTCAATCTCCTCCTTACTTCTATTGTCATCTCGTACTGGGGAGCCGCTGAATATTCATGGAAGCTCTACACTGGAGAGCATCAATCCAGCATGAGTGAGTGATCGCTTCTGTTCGAGCGCAAATGGGGATTGAGAAAATTGAACCCCCGTCTTTTTTACATCAAACAAAAACGCGTGATAAGGAGACATGGCCTCGATGACTTCGAGGGGCTTGAGAGTAGCTCCTTTCTCGTTTACTCGGAGAGTAAATGAGAAACTTCTCGGCGATAAAAGCTCCGCACGCTCAACAAAGTCTCTTAGAGGGATACACCGCTTTTTCCCTTTGTGTCGTCTTTCAACCTCTTTTGAACTCCAGTCCTCAAACATAAGTGCTTCGGAAGTCTCTCTGATCTCCTGGGAGAGAGTCGCGTGATAGGTCGAAGACTCAGTAATCGATTGTACTGAGGGAGCCGATGAGGAAATTTCGTGCGCCTCAAGAGCCTGAAATCCAGGAGGAGCTTCTCGATTGAGCGCTTCGAGTAAAACAAGAGGTCCAATCAGTTCGTAGAGAGGGATATCGACAAACTCAAATGCACTTTGGATTCCAAGCTGCAGTGGGGGGCCAAATGCAAACTTCGGCTTCGGGTGAAAACCCTTGGTAAACACGACCGGGAGTGCAGCTCGGCGGGTCGCTCGAAAGAGGCCACGCATGAGTTCAAGGTGGCCCACGAAACTCAAAGACCCCGATTTTGCGTAGCGTACTCGTAGTAAAGACTGAACTTTTTGGGCAGGTCGAAAGAGTGTCTCCTTGCGCGAGTTGATCTCGGTTTTCAGATAATCCTTGAGCGCGTAGGTACCATTTTCTTCGGGTGTTGGCTGCGATTCTACGAGCCTTTCCAGGTCTGGTTTTTGATGTTGCCACCCGAGAAGTTCCACCGACTCCCCTCGTTGCCTCTGTTGGATGATTCGCTCCCAAGGAGGGTTTACAATCTGAAGCCGTGACTCGGTTCGCTTTCTATCGAACAATATGTTTCGATTCGCATCGTAATCACAGGCTCCACACGTTGAACATGTCGCTGTCAGACAATCTGGGGTAGTTCTCACAGAGATGGCTCGATCCCACTCTTTCTTGAACCAGCGCTTTGGAATATCACAACTTATATGATCCCACGGGAGTGGCTCGTCTGTGTCAATTTCTTCGAGATACCGAAGGGGTTCAATTCCTTCCTCTTCAAAAGCCTGCATCCAACGATCATGCTGGAGCTCTTCCATCCAGCCATCGAGCCGTGTTCCGAGCGTATATGCCCGTAAGATCACTCGGCTGAGACTTCTGTCGCCTCTCGCAAAAATCCCCTCAAGAACGCTCGATCTCGCGTCATGGTAACGAAAGGTCACACCTATCTCTTTGAGTGCACGAAAGAGAAACCGCTGCTTACGGAGGGTTTCTCCTTCTGAAATTTGGGCTGCCCACTGAAACGGAGTATGCGGTTTTGGAACGTGAGTGCTAACACTGACAGTGACCTGATGCTTTCTTCCTGCAAGAGCCTTCACACGTTTGGCGATGTCGACAATCCCCTCGACATCTTCATCAGTTTCGGTTGGTAACCCGATCATAAAGTAAAGTTTTACGGAACTCCAACCGAGCGTGAAAACGTTACGGCAAGTGTCTATGATCTGTTCATCGGTCACTCCCTTATTGATCACGTCACGGAGCCGTTGAGTGCCTGCTTCCGGCGCCATAGTAAAACCAGACCGTCGAATCGGTTGTACCTCTTGGAGTAATTCGGGGGTGAGTGCATCAACACGAGTGGAGGGAAATG
>JAGRAO010000368.1 GCA_020434565.1 Bdellovibrionales bacterium | reverse complement strand
CGTTCGAGAAGGGTACTACTTTCCGTATAAGACTGCTGCGAGTCGGCAAGCCATTTGGGATTTTGTCGATGACATCCCTTTTGATAGTTCGCATCCAAGTTACTCAGAGATGTTGAATCTGGCGGAGCGGCTTCCTCGCCTCAAGGACTGTCCGGTGCAAATTATTTGGGGACTAAAGGATCCGTGTTTCCACCGTGCGATGCTCGATAAGGTCGCGAGGCATTTCCCCCAGGCGCGAGTGCTTGAGATTCCAGATGCTTCGCATCTCGTTTTGGAGGATGCACCTCAGTTAGCCGGCGAAACTATTCTTCAGTTTTTTAAGAATGGAACTGCCGTTGATAAGTCGGGGAGCGGGAACGTTCATACCAATGGGGAGCCGCGACAAAACGTGCTCTATGAGGGCTTTTGCGTAGCAGCAGAGGAAGCGCCGACCCAACCTGCAGTAATTGAGCCCCTCTTTTTGGGAGAGGCTGTACGTTACGGTCACACCTCGTTTCGTGAGCTTGCTGAACGTATAAACAAGTATCAAAGGGGCTTGAGCAAATTGGGGCTCGGTGCGGGGGATCGCGTGTTGATGCTCGTTCCCCCGGGGGTTGAGTTTCTTGCGCTCAGCTTCGCGGTAATGGGTCGAGGTGCTATCCCTGTTTTTATTGATCCCGGAATCGGGAAGGAGTCGCTCTTTAAGTGTATCCGTGATGCGGACCCAAATGTTTTTATTGGAGCTCCGAGAGCTCAGTTGCTTCGTCTTAAACGGAGCCATCTGTTCCCGAACCTTCGGTTTCATATCACTTCGAGTGACTGGATTTACACAGGTGGACCTGGGTTGTCGTATTTGAAGCGTTTCTCGTCTAAGCCCCTTCCTCCTGTAAATGCGCCAGAGACTGCTTTTATAGCTTTTACTTCAGGGGCGACCGGTACGCCGAAGGGAGTGGTCTATACGAACGAAATGCTCCACGAGCAGCTCCAGATCTTGAAAAATTCTTTCGCTTTTCGTCCTGGTGATAGAGATTTGCCGCTCCTTCCGATCTTTTCGCTGTTTCATTTGGCGAATGGCGTGTGCAGTGTTTTCCCAGCGATTGACTCCTCACGACCTTTGAGCCTCTCGCCCTCGAGAATTCTTCGGATTGTCCACGATCTGCAGGTAAAGTCCTCGTTTGGCTCTCCGACGTTGTGGAACAAAATCGCTGAGTATTGTGTCCGGAGCGGAGATAACCTCGGTTCACTGAAGCGCATTTTTATGGCTGGAGCTCCGGTGTCCAAACGTGTCCTTGAGAGAGTCGGTGAAGTCATGAGTGGTGGAGAGACGTTTACTCCTTATGGAGCTACGGAAGCGCTCCCTGTAACGCTCCTTTCAGGAAAGGAAATCGCCCAAGGAGAGGATGTCCTCTCAACTGGGGGTGAGAGTGGAACCCGAGTCGGTAAAGCAGTTCATGGAGTTTCTCTTCGTGTAGTTCAGGAGATCGACGAATCTGATCCTCAGTTGATTGATCTGCAGCCGCGTCACATCGGGGAAATTGTCGTTTCCGGTAAAAACGTGAGCCCGGAATATTTTCGGCGCGATGACGCAACGAAGCGCGCAAAGATTCGAGTCGATGGAACACTTTGGCATCGCATGGGTGACCTTGGATATCTCGATGAGAGTGGTGAACTCTACTTCTGTGGAAGGATTGTGCACCGGGTCGTAACTCCTGAGCGAACGTATTATAGCGTTCCCACTGAAAAAGTTTTTAACGCCCATGAAAAAGTCAAAAGGAGCGCTCTTGTCTCGCTTGGTGACGAGCTCGGCCCCGGAATCGTTGTAGAGCCGCTCCCAGAGTTTTGGCCCAGTTCAGATGAAGAGCGTTCTAAATTTCTTTCGGAGATAGAGGCGCTCGCTCGAACAAGCCCCCTCACAGAAAGCATTCATTGGTTCTTTCTCCATCCGTCTTTTCCAGTAGATGCCCGGCACAATGCGAAGATCTTTCGCGATCAGCTCTCAGAGTGGGCTCAAAAGTTTGTACGTGTAGAAGAAGTCGCCTAAGGGGAGAACTTCAGCAGTCATGAAATGTCTTGTTACGGGAGGAGGAGGATTTGTCGGAAAGGCTGTTGCCCTACGACTTCGCTTGGCTGGGCACGAAGTGTGTTCACTTTCCCGAGGAAGCTACCCCGAGCTTGAGCAGCACGGAATTCGCTCATTTCAAGGTGATATTTCCGGCGATCGATCGACCTTACGTGAAGCGTTTGAGGGTATTGAGCTCGTCTTTCACGTTGCGGCGAAAGTAGAGATGTGGGGTCCGAAGGATGATTTTTACCGAGTA
>JAGRAO010000367.1 GCA_020434565.1 Bdellovibrionales bacterium | reverse complement strand
AGAGCTTGACAAGGAGATCTTTACACAAGGGGAAACCCTCGGTTTCGCCTCCTTCCGGTCAGCGCACGTTACTAGTGAAGAATAACAAAACACCACGGAATAACTGCCAACGAGAAAAAGATCCCTGTGAGAAAACCAAGCACTGGACGAATCCACTTTTTTGAATGTGCTTGAAAGGTCAGCCAAACAACAAAACTCAGTGCAAAAAACTTTGTAAAGAGAAGCACTCCCCCACATCCACCTTCTAACAACATCAAGTGACGGAGAAACGGATTGCCTTCCATCTCAAAACCGAGCTTTGAAAGCCCGTGATAGGTCAGGAGACCATCTGCTATCTGGATGAGGGCCAGTGAAAGCCCGAGAAGGAATGCTTTCTTTGAAATGGAGTAGCTCGAACCAAAATGAAGGAGAACTGTTGGTTTCCGTTGTCGAAGAATGTGTGCCTGATACATACCGTTACCCCGTATACCCTTTAAGGGGTCATTGCAGGTTCCGTTCCAGGCCGCCTTTAAGGGCCAGCAGTAACTCAGAAGACTTTCGGGAAGCCGCTAGGAGATTCTCGTGCTCGATCGGTTTGCCTCTACGAATCACCTAGAGGAAGACTCAATCCGAGCCGCTCATTAAGCGCTTTGCGAAGATTCTGCTTTACTCTGGTAGGGACCGGCTGGAGCTCATCTCGAAGTTCGCGAGCGAGAGAGATGGTCTCCCGATAAGCCCAGAGGTTTTCCTGGCAGTACTCGCAAGAGCAGATATGGGTGTCGAGCCGTCCTCGGATGGACTCGCTCAGCTCTCCCTCCACGTATTCGTAGGTGAGAGCATCTACATCTGCGCAGGTAACGCTTTCTTTTTCCAAGATGAGTAGTTCGAGGTCTGTGAAGTTTGCCATGGGTGAAATGTTCAAAAAGGTTCAACGTCCTTCAGGCCCAGGAAAAGAACTTGCCCAATAAACCTCTGAAAAAATTAACAAAAACCATTCCACCAGGGTGTTCCCGATGCCTTCATAGGTATTTGATTCACTCCGGACAAAATCGGTGCAGGTTTGTGACACTTTTTTTACAAGTTTGTGACATCTCAACTAACTTACTTAATTTACAGAATTTATTTTCTCTCGAAATCCTTCTTTTGCCTGAACCAGAGAGCGGCTTGCATGAATCTGGTCAGTCAAGCCTTCAAAACCTTGATTATTTTACTTTTTTGCAGTCTGTAGGCATTAATGCACATAAAACAAATAGAATTGCTCCGATTACACTTCTTTCCCCACTAGCGATAGAAATAGCGTCTTCTAAGCGGCTTTTGAACAGTGAAGCATGTCAAAACGCCTAACTTCTCAGGGAGGACTCATAGAATGGTAAGCCGCAATTCTCTCCCCGCCGTACTCGTGGCTTCTTCGGCACTCCTCACCGGCGGGTGTGACCTTGAGCATTCGACTCTCTCCTCAAAAACGGTAGAGCGTATCAGTGACCACACCTCAGTGTACACAAAGCTCGTTGATGGCTCGCTTCTGTGTACCATTCAACGAGACGATCATCTGTTCTTCTTTAAGAATGCCTCGGGATACGGCGAAGCCGGTGCCGAGCTTTCTCTCGTCGTTGTAGGAGGTGGCGTTGATTGGTCAACTGCAAACGGCTACTTCGAAGTGAGCCATCTCGAAGCTCTCGCCTATGTTGGGAACAATTGGGAGACCATTTACAACGCAGCTCGTTTACAACTCGAAAGGGATAGCTACTCAGTCGATCCGAATCTCGTCCGGTACTGGCTCGAACCGCTTACCAAACCGATGCAAGAGGTTGGAGAGCGGTGGCTCGAACTCCAGGAGCCCGCCCCCTCAATGGACCAGTACTTTCGGGGCGAAACACCAAAACTTTGGGTCAACCAGTACATGCAACACTATTTTCCGGTCCATATCCCGCTCGAAGATGGTTCTCTCCTACGAATCTCCCAGGCGCCTCACTACATGTACTACTCAGGCGACTCACTCGTGCCTCACGAAGATCTGAATGTGAAAATTATTTTTTCAAGAAATTTTCCCGGCTACGGAGTAGCTGGGATAAAGGGACATGTCGTTGGAATTGGTGGGGGCGCCGAATATCCGATTGGAGGCAAGTACTTTGAGATTACCCCGCAAGAAGCTGTGAGCTACATGGATGGAGACTGGGAAGCAATCGTTCGGGCTGTTGAACGGCAGCATGAAACGCTCATTTTTTCTCCTGACACAGACTACGTGAGAGCGGCGGTCCATCCGAGAAGGCCGTAACTTCGACTGAAGAAGAAGCTACCCGATCGGACGCCATTTGTCCCAGCGGACTTCTCGGTAACAAGGGAGATCATTTCGGATGAGAGC
>JAGRAO010000366.1:1702-2342 GCA_020434565.1 Bdellovibrionales bacterium | reverse complement strand
CACCACCAAATGTCCCTTCGAAAACAACTACTCCATTTGACTGAGAGATCGATCCAAAATTTCGGCTATCTTCACCAAAGTTAAAGAAATTTGTCGGGGTGCCCGGGGCAGCGTCTTGAAAACTGGCGATCTTGGTAATCGCTCCTCCGGTGACCGGAACGCTGTAGACACCAACAGGAGCAAAGCCATTTGGATTGGTGCCTTGATCGACACCACCAAACACTACAACTCCGTCTTTCAACACTGGCCCACCTAGGCTTGAACCAGCAGTATTAAAATTCTGGAAAGTTCCTGTACCGCCAGGAACGGGCGTTCCGATACCAACAAGTTTCGTAAATGACTTTGAGGGTATGTGGTAAGCCCATATCCCGTCTGCTATTCCGGATGTTTTATTATTGGTTCGAAATGCAACGTAATCGCCCTCAATGGCCGGAGCACAAAACACAGCGTTGATGACAGAATCACCGAGAGCAGTAGAGTTTGAGTCAAGAATGACTGACAGTACTCTCTCTTGAGCCTGGGCAAACCCCGTCACCAAGAGAGTCAAACTTGCAACAAGGAGAAAAACGAATCGCAGCATGGGAAACACTCCACTTCAAAAAAATGCCCGAGAATTCGACCTACCCGAGCCTCGCACCTG
>JAGRAO010000366.1:0-1692 GCA_020434565.1 Bdellovibrionales bacterium | reverse complement strand
AAAACGAATCGCAGCATGGGAAACACTCCACTTCAAAAAAATGCCCGAGAATTCGACCTACCCGAGCCTCGCACCTGTGACGAGAAGAGATATGAATCTCCCGACTAAGAAGAGTGCCTAAAGTGAACTGACTTCCAAGCTCCATACGCTTGAATGAGTTCATGGGAATACGGGATAGAACCTGCGGGAGAACCTCTTCATAGCACTCAGTTTCTCCGGGAAATAGGACCTCCCCTGGGAGCCGAAAGGTACCATACCGTGCATCTGTACTCCACTGAGGCCACAGGTCCAGATCGCCTGAAAAATCTAACCGTTGGGGTCTAACGTGTCAAAGTCACTCGCAAGAAAGACATATTGAATCGAGCGATATCTGCTTCCTTTAACCGATAAGAACTCGCAAAGAGCTCATCTTTCCCGGGGAAAAAGATCCTAGGGAAGCTCTGGGTTTTCTGAAGACTCGTCGTTCGCGCCTCCTCCGTGCCACAACTCAACATCTGCCGCGCTCGATTGGGCATCATATTGGGCATACTTCTCGATTTGATCAGATTCAAGGATGGCAGCCAATCGCTCCCGGGTAAGTTGACGTCGAAGTCGGTTCTCTTTTACAAAGAGAAACATTCGTTCTCGGGGTGAGAGCCCTTTTTCCTGATCTTCTCTCCACTGCTTGAGTTCTAATTCGACAGACTCAAGCACAACAAAAGTTTGATCTTCTTGATCTCGCGTCATATCGAGTCGCCGAGAGAGAAAATAGGCTTCTTTTTCGATCGACTCGCGCTCACTCTGCTCAAATGATCGTTTCCGCTGCTCTTTTACGAATTGGGCTAAGTCTTCTCCGATGATCGAATCAAGCGAAGGAGCTTGCTCTCCGCGAGCCTCACTTTCATATTTTTCACGGAGTTTCTCCGTCTGCTCGGGTGAAAGATCAACGAGCTTCTGGAGTGCTTGAACCCGAAACTCAGCCATCGAGAAGGAAGTCTCCGAATCGGCACTCTGAGTATTTGCCGGATTTGAAAGAGGTTTTGCTTCTTCTTTGGCCGTTTCGTTCGCGGCTCTTTCTTCTCCCTTTCCGTTCTCACGATTCGCTTCACGTTGGTCTTTCAACTGCAAGACCCGCCGCTCTACCTCTTTGAGTTGCTCACCTATCTGAGCGTAGTGACTCTGGAGGGCCTGATATTCATCTGCAAAACGTGAAAGTGTGCCACGAAGCTCTCGATTCTGCCCCACAACAGACAGAGTCACTACTGCAAGCAACACAGCAAGAATTTGAAAGAGAGATTTCATAGCGAGACACTACAATGGAAGCTGGACGGAGTGCGATCCCCTATCTCTTCTCAAGAGACAAGTTCGGCAGCTTGTAAGACGAGTTGCATCTCGGCAAATCCTCGAAAGGTATTCAGGTCTGGTTTTCCCGCAATTCTCACGCGATTGCCAACCGCAAGAGCCGGGTGATGTGTCGTTCTCCACATCATAGCGGAGATGCTTTTTTGACCATTCGAAAGTGTAACTTTGAGGTGAGCTGCCTTAAGAACCTTTATATCGATCACCTCCAGGTCTTCGAGAATGACAACTGGAGCTGGATTGCCAACCCCGTGTGGCTCAAACCGCTTTAACTCTCGAACAATTCCCGGAACGAGTTCTGGGAGGTCGACAATCGTATCAGCTGTTACGTGTGGCGATGGATCAAGCTGACTG
>JAGRAO010000365.1 GCA_020434565.1 Bdellovibrionales bacterium | reverse complement strand
ACTCGTTCTTTCGCATCTTTTTCTGCAGGGCGATTGATTCTTCGACGTCGATCTGTCCACTCGCTTTCTCGATCAAGCTTAAGACGTCACCCATGCCGAGTATTCGAGAGGCCATTCGACTCGGGTGGAAGACCTCAAGGGCATCAAGCTTTTCTCCAATTCCGATAAACTTGATTGGTCTCCCAGTGACCGCTTTCATCGAGAGCGCAGCCCCTCCTCGAGCATCGCCATCGAGTTTTGTGAGAATGAGTCCATCAATTTCAAGTGCTTGGTCAAATCCTTGAGCGACGTTAACAGCTTCTTGACCGGTCATGGCATCCGCGACAAGGAGGATCTCGTGTGGTTGGACAACTTCGCTTATCTCCTGAAGCTCTTTCATGAGTTCGTTGTCGATCTGTAAGCGCCCGGCAGTATCGAGAATAACGGTGTCAAAGCCTCGGTTCTTTGCTTCTTGCTCGGCGAGTTTTGCGATTTCGACGGGGTCTTGGTCAGAGTGGCTCTGGTAGACATCAAGCTCAAGCTGCTTTCCGACCGTCTTAAGCTGTTCGATCGCCGCTGGGCGATAAACATCTGCAGGCACTAAGAGTGGTTTCCGTTTGAGTTCATCCCGAAGATATCGGCCGAGCTTTCCTACGGTGGTTGTCTTCCCGGAACCTTGGAGACCAACCAACATGAGAATAACTGGGGGGGCATGCTGCAGATTCAACTCAGAGGCAGTGCTGCCCATCATATCGGTGAGCTCTTCATTCACTATTTTAATGACCTGCTGATCGGGAGTGAGACTCCGCAAGACCTCTTCACCAACTGCTTTTTCGGCCACGCGATCACAGAATGACTTGGCAACTTTAAAGTTCACGTCCGCTTCCAGGAGCGCCATTCTCACTTCCTTCATCGCGGCGGAGATCTCTTTTTCGCTGAGCTTGGTTTTTCCGCGAATGCGCTTAAACGCAGATTGAAGTTTGTCGCCGAGAGAATCAAACATAGAGGCACCAGGGTGTATCAGTTGTGAGAGGCGACTGTACCGGAGGGACCACGAGCATGCAAAGGGTTAGGCCATAATTAGCGAACTTGCTCGAATCCGCAATTCTCGCAGCGGGATATCCGATAAGATTGGGAAAAGAGTGCGAGGAAAGCGAACATTCCTCTTTTCGCCGAAGGAAGCGTTGTTCCACACCTTGAGCAAAGCTGGTCCTTTCGAGAGGACGCTTGAGATCCTCGCTCCTGAAACTGTACAGTTGCAAAAATCTCTTTAGCTGCTTTCTGGTCAACTTCTCGGACCTGCAAGGTCACCAAGGCGCTTGGTTCAAAAAGTGAAGAGTGCTCGTTTGAGAGGAATGCCGGAATGCCAGCGCTCTCAAGGATGCCCTTTGCGACATGCGCCTCATGGGACTTGGTGAAAGTTGCGAGAACAACAAGACGATACATGAAAAACTCTTCGCGGACTTTTCCTGATACCACTCTGCTTCGATGGTATCGCTCTTGCGGAGAATCTCTCCCGTGGAGAAAAACAAGAGATCCATACCGTATCTGGATATCCGAAATCATGCTGCAGCAAACGCAGGTGAACCGGGTTGTGCCGTACTATGAACGTTTTCTAGAACGATTTCCAACTTTATCAAAACTCGCGAGTGCCTCTTGGAGACAGGTTCTTCCCTACTGGCGAGGGCTTGGATACTACCGAAGAGGCGAAAATCTCCTCCGTGCCGCTAAGATTTTGCGATCTGATTTTGGAGGAGAGATTCCTCGCGAGCGTGTCCAGCTCCTCTCGCTTCCCGGAATTGGGGAGTATACCGCCTCGGCAATCTTGAGTTTTGCCTTTGGAAGATCGGAACCTGCCCTCGACACAAACCTCTATCGGATCATTCAAAGATATTCTGGTTGTCTTCGAGAGGGGGTTTCTCCTAGAGCTCAGGCTTTGTTTCGTAGTCGGGGACGCTCGAGTGCGCTCTTAAACTATGCCTTTATGGATCTCGGGAGATTGGTGTGTCTCGCGCGGAACCCGCGGTGTGGCGAGTGTCCTTTGAAATCGTCATGCCACTACCGAAAGAATCATTCTTCTTCGCTGCCCCAAAAGGCGACGAAGAGAACCTTACGTCGGACGAGTTCATTGCAAGTCATCGATGTTGGGGTGGCGTGTATTTACGAGAATGGAAATTACCTATTTGGAAAACGGAAGCGTGCAAAAGGGGGGCTCTGGGAGTTCCCTGGAGGTAAGAGGGAAAAGGGAGAATCGATTCGACACTGTCTTAAGCGGGAGATTCAAGAGGAGCTTGGAGTAGAAGTGTCAGTTCGTCCCCACTTTCTTGTCGAGGAGTTCGTTGATGGCGAGTTTCTGTTTCGATTACACTTCTGT
>JAGRAO010000364.1 GCA_020434565.1 Bdellovibrionales bacterium | reverse complement strand
TCCACCCACAAGCCCCCCGACAGCCAATGCCCCAGCTCCTACGCCAGAACTCGCGAACGCAGCACCAGCCAATGAATCCGAATCGGCAAGAATTCGAGCAGAACGAAATCCGACAGGCTCAAGCCCGGTGCCACACACTCGGTAAGTCCCGGCACGCACGTCCCTAAAGGTCACGCCATCGATGCTTTGCTCTGAACGAGCGACAGACACCCCATCGAGATCTATCAGCTGAACTTCACTTCCCTTTGAGGTACTCACCCCCTCGACACTGACATCCACCGAGTCACCGTCAGCAATTTCTTTTGAGAGTCGCGGAATGCCATCACAACTCTCGATCACGAGAGACATAGCACTGGCCTGCGACACCGCACACCCACAAACCACTCCTGCAAGAAGACCAACTCTTCGAAGCAACGAACTATTCTGTTTAACCATCGTGTAATCTCTCAACTCAGTCTAAACAACAAAAACAAAAATTCTCACCCCATCTCGCTCTGGAAACTCCGGATTTAGAGCCTTTCGAGAGCAGCTCGACGATCCCTTCTCCTTTTCGCCCACAGGCGCCCGTCCTTAGGCTACCAACGAACGCCGAGTACAGACCTCTTAGGGGTTTCGTGGATAAGCCTCAACGCAGCGAACGTATCAGTGATTGAATAAAGCTATCAACCCTTTAGTTCAATCAAACCAATTATTTACCATCCAAAAACTAAAACCTTGTCTCAGGATGAGGCGTTTTACTCCCGCTTAGCGCACAAAACCTTTTGACGACAAGCCTCCTCGACCCTCAGGAGCATCTGGCTGAGCTTTTTCTGAAAGCTTCCAAGTCGGACTAATATCTCGTTTCGACGGCCTTCGACCTGAAAAGGTGCTCTACAAATTGAGAATTTTAGCTCCGATACAGCCTCCAGTCCGTGCTCAAGCTGCTCTTCAACAATTTCGAGTTCAACGAGACTCGGACTCTCGCGCTCTCTCTGTACTCCGTCGAGCAAAGAGGGCGTGTCGCCATCGCAGTTCACACCGCAACACGTTTCGATGTAGTGATTCAGCTGTCGAGCGAGCCATTCACAGTCCCCCTGAAGGTCATCTTCAGACGGGAATTTTTTGCGATACGACGCGATCAGTCCCGGAATCACTTCACTCGGAAGGAGCGAATCTCTCCGAAGGAAAGACGCTTGATAATCTCGAAGGGTAGCCATGAATCCTCCTCTTGAAGAACCGTTAAAAAAGAGACGAAAACCCCACGCACAGGAGCGTCGGATTCGATGACCTCTGAGACAAGATTGAGAATACTTGGAGTTCAGCTTTCCTCCTAGGCTGAGATCGCTCGATCACAGATTTCTCATCTTTTCCAATTCTAGTTCTCGCACTCCACTCTTTGCGGTAGTCTTTTGCAGATGATCCAACGATTACTCACGAGAATCGATCTCGCTCCAGATCCAACCCGTGACGACGACGGTGAGTTCTTCTTCAACGAGCAGGTGCTCGCAATTTATCGTGCCTCTTCACTCTCGCCGTTTGCAAACGTGTGCGTTGGATTCCTGGCTCTTGCTGTTGTCGAGAGGCTTTCCCACCCCGATCAGTCCCTCCTTTGGATTTTTACTTTTGCCTGTATCTCCTTAGTGAGGGGATTCCTTCAATTTTATCTTTTGAAGGAAGGAGCAACCCGTTTTTCGAGCACCACTCGAGCGCGAATCTTCGTCCTCTTTACTCTCGTAACCGGGTTGTGCTGGTCGTATTTTGTACTCTTGCTCGTTCCAGTGAACCAGCCAATTCCGCTTTTGGCTGTCACCGTACTCATTGCTGGTCTTTGTTCCGGATCACTCTCTGTTCTCTCCATTCTTCGCTCGGCGGCATATTCGTACTGCATCCCTCTTCTCCTTCCAATGATCGCTGTGCTCATGCAACTCGACGACCCTATCGGCAATCAGATGGCTCTCGCTCTTAGTTTCTATGCCCTGTTTCTTGCGAGTCTTATTCGACACCATCACCGAAATTTCAAGCGCGCATTCTCGCTTTCGGTCGAGAAAGACAAACTTGCACAGCAGCTCCTCCGTCAAGGCAAGGAGATCCAACAGGTGAATGAGAAGCTCGAGGAGGCACTTTCCAAGGCTCAATCTGCTTCGCGGGCAAAGAGCGAGTTCCTCGCGAATATGAGCCATGAGATACGAACACCAATGTATGGACTTATCGGAATGATTGAGGAGGCGCAAACGACCGAGAACGGGGAGGAGCGAAATCAATGTCTCGAGGTTGCACTCTCCTCGTCCCAAACACTTCTCAGGCTACTCAACGATATTCTCGATCTTTCGAAAGCCGAAGCCGGAAAACTCGAGTTTATCTCTGAGCCATTTATG
>JAGRAO010000363.1 GCA_020434565.1 Bdellovibrionales bacterium | reverse complement strand
GCTAGCGCAAAATTTTGAATCAAGGAGAGAAGGAATGAAAAGAGCTCACTACGCCGTAGATCACATCGGAGTCGCCGTTCTCGATCTTGATCAATCTATAGCGCACTACAAAGAGCTCTTTGGATTTGAACTCTACAACCGCGAAAAGCTCGTCAGTGCCGGAGTGGAGGTCGCATTTCTCGATACTGGAAACACCTTCTTGGAGCTCCTTGTGCCTCTTTCCTCGGATTCGACCCTCGGAAAGTACATGCAACAAAGAGGTGAATCGCTACACCACGTTTGTTATGAGGTAAACGATATAGAGCGAGAACTTGAACGATTTCGAGGTCTCGGAGTTCGGCTGCTCGACGAAATACCTCGACCGGGAGCCCATCACTCTCGAATCGCGTTCCTTCATCCAAAGGATACAGGTGGAGTGCTTACCGAACTCTGCGAATATCCTTAGTGTTTCTTCACTCTCAAATGGAGATCGCGGTACAAGCATCAACCAGAACGAGGCAAAGCAGCAAAGTGCTCCGAAAAGTTTGAATCCTGTTGGGAATCTTCGACCACACTGAGTGCCCCCTCTTGTTCTACTGCGTGCACTTGGACCTCCTTGATAAACCTGGACTGAATCAAAATTTCGAAGGAGAACTCAGTCGACAACATGGAAAGAATTCTTCCTCCCCGCATTACCCTTTAAGCCCGCATCATTGATAAGTAATTCGGGCCAATGCAGAGAGGAAGAATTGAGGGTCAACCTGTCGGCTTCAACAAGAGGAGTTTTCGGACAACATTCTTCAACGCCACTCCGTCTCTTTCGAGATAGGCCGATGCCAGTATAGAAAGCGCCCCGACCACCGCAAGGATGATCCAGGGACTGTACGCGGTGATATCGATTGCGAGTCTCACGTGATGGAGGAGAGTGAGAGCGAGACAGACGAGTCCGATTCCGTAGACTCCCTTTCTTTTGAGCCCGTAGCCAACGGTGATTCCGCCTACGCACGAAAGCAACGCGAAAGCAGAATTTAGAAGAGATGGATGGTTGAGCTCATTGAGTGTAAAACCTGGAACCAGTACAGCCATGCCCAGGAACTGGTAACGCTCAGATCCTCGAATACAGAACCGAGATCCGACAAAGAACATTGCCGATAACGCGAGAACGTGCCAAGTGAGGATAGAGTCGTGAGACACGCCAAACGCGCTCGTAAACTCATCCACAAAGATAAAAATGGAGATTGCCATAGGGAACATGCTTACTCCCTGGAGAAAACTCTTTGGCTCTTCTTCATCGAAATAAGTCGGGAGAACAACAAAAGAAACAATCCCAATTCCAGCCATCACCGTGCCTACAAAAATCGATGAGGAGCTATAGAGATACAAGGTTCTGAGAAGCAACAGGGCTGTAGGAATAAAGAGGAATGCTCTCATGAACTTTCCCTCGAAAGTTTGAAACTCTCTCTCCCCACGGAAGAAAAGCGAGTCAATTGAGGTACTCACAAAGAGGGTAGCCATGCCAAGCCAACCAACAATATCTGGATGACGAAAAGGAATGAGAAGGACAGCGCTTAGTGCCACGAGGGAAAACGTAAGCAGCTTCGAAAATCTCCCCACAAACACTTTGCTGGCAAAGAGCGTAATCGGAATGAGACAGAGAAGGCTCACTCCGACGAGGCTCAATGCAGCGAGGGAAGAGGGGGCAACAAGTTCGAGATACTGAGGATAGCGAACCCCAACAGCAAACGATTCAGGAACAATCGAGTAGATAAACCCGCCAAGTTGCGCGAAGTGGATAGGCACCGACAACATCGCAATCATGAGAAGGGCACGTGCGGCCTTCCCATCTCTTAGTTGAAGCGCACAAAAGACACCAATCAAGGCTAGAGACACCGAAAAGCCAAGAAATGAGAGATACCGACCAATCTGATCGAGTGCATCCCATCTCTGCATTAAAAATACCATCGAGGCCGCCACGAGCACGGCGACACCGGTTCGCCTGAGAATATCCGAGAGCTCTAGTCTCTCACCTGATAGGCCTCCGGGTTGATTCTCCTCACACATCTTCCGACCAATCTCCACCATTTGATCTCCAAACGTATCCTCTGCAGAATCTTCAGGGCGACTGTCCATAAAAGCTCTCCTTACAACGATTGAAGCTCAGCTCGAAGCTCTCTCTCTTCTTCTTCAGAGCGAAAGCCCTCTTCAAATTGATCGCAGACGTGTGTCCGAGTCGCCCCTTGAAGTTCGTACTCAGCAATTCGGCTTTCCCATCGATCGAAGACATCTTCTATCTCCGACACTATTTGAGTTTCAGATTCAGGACAGGCCGATACGGCGAGTGCTCGAGACTGGCGGGTTCTCATCAGATTTCTCTTTC
>JAGRAO010000362.1 GCA_020434565.1 Bdellovibrionales bacterium | reverse complement strand
AGCATCCCGACAAACCTCTTGGATCGTATCTCTTTGCCGGACCAACGGGTGTTGGGAAAACGGAGCTAGCCCGAGTCTTGGCTCGAGAACTGGGAGTTTCTTTTCATCGCTTTGATATGAGTGAATACATGGAGAAACACTCTGTGGCCCGACTTATAGGAGCGCCTCCCGGATATGTCGGTTACGAAGAGGGTGGACTCTTGATTGATCTCGTTCGGAAACAGCCGTACTCGGTGCTACTTCTCGATGAGATAGAAAAGGCTCACGAAGATATTTACAACATTTTGCTCCAAGTCATGGACGCTGCGACCCTCACAGATAGCCAGGGGAGGAAAGCGGATTTTCGAAATGTTATTCTGATAATGACAACCAATGCCGGCTCTCAATCAAACGCTTCTCTTGGTTTTGGTCAGAGAGGTTCCTCGGGAAATCGCGAGGCAGCTATCAAGAAGCTCTTTAAGCCGGAGTTTCGGAATCGGCTCGACGAAATAATTTATTTTCAGTCATTACCACCTGAGGTTATTTCTCAAGTCGTTGAAAAGTTTATTGCAGAGCTTCGTACCCAATTGCTCGAGCGAAAAGTTTCCGTGGCGCTCTCGCAATCGGCGAAGGAGTGGCTTGCCCACAAGGGGTTCGATGAGCAGCTTGGTGCTCGACCGATGGCGCGAATTATTCAGCGTGAGATTAAAGATAAAGTCACCGATGAATTGCTCTTTGGTCGGTTGAAAAAAGGTGGAAAAATTCTGGTTGAGACTTCAGGAGATTCACTTACTGTGACAATTGATTCAGCAAATGGCGAAAAGGCTTAGCTTCGACCGGATGAACCAGCTGAACAGGCTCGAGAGAGCACTAACAATTCGCTTCGGCGAGATACGCTGCTCCGAGCAAACCTGCATCAGAATTCATAACCACAATGAGTGGAGTGTCAGCAACTATTCCTGAAAGTCGTCCTTGGCTGAGATACATTTCAAGGAGTCTTCCGTCTTTTAGTTTTTCAACCAACTTTGCAGGAATACCTCCGGCAAGATACATCCCGCCTGTAGAAAGATTGGTCAGCACAAAATTTCCGGAGAGGCTCCCAAGTGCTCTTGCAAAGATATCAAGCGCCAGGGTCGCGCGTGGGCAGCTTCTTGCTAATCCTGCTTGAGCTACATCTTCGGGCTGGAGCGTGTCTCCAACGCTTGGCTCGATCTGAAAATCCCTTGTTTCAGGTTGAGTGCCGAGGAATTCATAAATATTCAGCAGTCCTGGTCCGCTAATGACACGTTCTACACTGACCCGTGAGTATTTTGTAAAAAGATGCCGCAAGAGCGAAATTCCGATCTCGTCTCGAGGTGCAAAATCGATATGCCCACCTTCTGAGGCAAGAGTCACGAGCGTGTTTTGATGACGAATGCTCAAGGAATGCCCGAGGCCTGTTCCCGGCGCGAGCACACTGAAAACGTCCTTGCTGTGTTCATTTCCCCCTGGATGGAGAATCTCAAGATCTGAGTCACTTAAATGAGGGATTCCGTGGGAAAAAGCGTAGAGATCGTTTACAACCCGTACCTTTTTAATCCGAAGGGCAGATCGGAGTGATTCCTCAGAAAAATCCCAAGGAAGATTGGTCAATCGGACTCGCCCACCACGAACAGGCCCGGGAACCCCAACACAAAAGGACCGAATCTCTGATTCTGCTCCTTCGAGAAAGGCGAGAACCGCGGCCTCGAGTGAGGGGTAGTCTTGACTGTGGAGTCGATCAGTCTTTTCAATACACAGATACTGTCCCTGCTTCGAATAGAGAGACAAGCGAGTGGAAGTTCCGCCAATATCACCTGCGAGAAACATGAATTGTCCTTCAAAGGGAGAAGTTGTTTCGGGGGAGGATAGCAGTTTCGCGGACCCAAAAGCGATACGATAAGTGGGAGATTGGCTCAGAAGCGGTTCCGTTGAGGCATCGGAAAGCGTAATCTGGGGGCCATGCCCGAAAATGAGCTCGTGCTAACTGAATTGGAACGACAACGTGCGACGGTACTCTTGTGCCACCCAGATCAGAGCGTTCGCTTAAATCTTCGAAGAGCGCTGGAAGAGCTAAAGTTTAAGCAGATCTCAGAAGTTGCATCTCACGGCAAAGCGATCGAGCTTCTGAAGGAGCGGCATTTCTCGCATATTCTCTTTGATAGTACCCCTACAAATGTTGATCCGAGTGCGTTCGTACTCGGCGTCCTTCGCGATACTCCAGAGACGATTCTCCTTGCGCTTTCAAACCTTCCAGAGGCTGAGAGGATTTTTGCACTTCTGCAGTGCGGTACTCGCGGGTATCTCATTCTCCCAGCAAGTAAAGAGAGCCTCCTTGAATCAGTCATTTTTGCTTCGAAGGGCAA
>JAGRAO010000361.1 GCA_020434565.1 Bdellovibrionales bacterium | reverse complement strand
TTTCTCCTGACTCTCGTGGGTGTTTATCTTTTCACGAATTTGCTTTTTGCCCTTTTCTATTATCTGTGTGGACCAGAGTCTCTCACCGGTTTCGCACCCGGTGGCAATTTTTCCTTTTTCTTGAATTGTTTCTTTTTTAGTGTGCAAACGTTTGCAACGATAGGCTATGGGACGATGCATCCGATGACCGTTACGTCGAATCTTTTGGTCACGGTTGAGTCGATCCTTGGCTTGCTCGAGTTCGGGGTTTTAACCGGTATTATTTTTGCCCGCTTCTCAAGGCCGCAAGCGAAACTCCTGTTTAGTGATTACGCGGTGGTTGCACCTTTTCACGGTCTTCCCTCTCTTCAGTTTCGCCTTGTGAACATTCGAAAGAGCGACTTGGTTCAGCCTTCGGTGCGTGTGTTGTTTAGTCGTTTGGTTGGTTCAGCCGGAGAGGAAAGGAGAGAGTACTCCTCATTGAAACTCTATTTAGAGCAGGTTCTCTTTTTGCCGCTCTATTGGACAGTCACACATCTTATCGACGATACAAGCCCTCTCAAAGGATTACGCCGTGAAGATCTTGAGAGAGGCCAGGCTGAGATACTAATCCAGTTTACGGCAGTTGATGAACTCTTTTCAGAGCAGATTAATTTGCGACATTCCTACCGCTTTAATGAAGTAATCTTCGACGCACGATTTGATCCGTTGTCGGTTCCCTCCGAATCCGGTATCGCGACTATCGATGTGCGAAAGATTAGTTCCTATTCGCTCCTCCCATCAGGAGTGGGCTCGGATGAGCAGGTGGAATCGTTTGAACTGGAAGCGAGCACACCCGATTCCAACGGCGATTCGGTTCGTCATTGAGAGTGCTTCTGCTCCTGGGTGCTTTCAGCGATAATAAAACGGGGCCTACCCTTTACCTCTTCGTAGAGTTGCGAAAGGTAGAGGCCAATAATACCGAGACCCAAAAGGAGGGTTCCCCCGATAAAGAGCTGGAGAATAATAACAGTTGTAAATCCTTCGACCGCTATTCCCTGCATCCATTGACTTATTGAAATGGTTCCAATAACCAGTGCAAAGAGCATGAAAAGCACACCGCACACCGGGATAAGGTAGAGTGGGAGAGCCGAGAATGAAATGAGGCTCTGTAAACTCAACCCAAAGAGCTTGCGATAGGTAAAGCGCGAACCGCCCGATTCCCTCGTCCCGACGTGAAAGGGTAGAGCGACCCGGCGAAAGCCAAGCCACGGAACAAGTCCTCTAAAAAACACCCCCCGTTCTGAAAGCTTTGCCCACGAATCAAGCACTGATCTATCGAGGAGCTTGTAGTCAGTTGCTTGGGCAATATCAAAGCCGGTAAGAGCATTAAAAAGAAAAAAGTATCCTTTCGTCAGCATCCGTTTGAGTGGTCCCTCCGGCGTGCGGCTCTCCTTTACCCCTTCAACTATTTGTGCGTGCCCTTCGCGCCAGATGTGAATCATCTTCCCAATCAGTTCTGGAGGGTGCTCCAGGTCAGAATCCATAACGATAACGGCATCGCCTCGTGCGACCGAGAGTCCCGCAGCAACGGCGCTTTCCTTTCCGAAGTTTCGAGATAATCGATGAGCAAAGACTTCATTGTGATTTCGGGAGAGTGTTTTTAAGTAGCTCCAAGTCTCATCAGTTGAACCATCGTCAATAAAGATAAATTCAAATGATTCACCAGTTTGGCCTATCTGCTCTCGAATCTTTTCGAAATTAACGCCCAGACGATCAGCTTCGTTATACACCGGAATGACAAGTGAAATGGCAACCATCGCGTTAGTGCTTTTTCCTTATCACGTTCTTATAGTCGTTAAAGTACTGCATCTCAAAATAGAGCATAGCGGGAGAGGGATATCCGCGCTTTTCCATAAACTGCCTAAAGTCGTTTCGGTCCTTACTCGTGAGCGCTTCTGTTACATCGGTATCAAACCACCACTCGAAATCACTTTGAGAATGAAAAAGGTAGTAGCGATAAAAAAATGTAGTCTGTATGGCGAGAGCAAGAAAGAGAAGAGAGGAGAGGATCTTTCCCCGAGCTCCGAAAGAGAAGAGTGAGCCTACTATGAGGGCTGCAAAGGGCCAACCACCGATGGTTCTCAGCCCGTGTGGAAGAGAATCCCAGGTGAGGCTCGCTGCCATAAACGCGGAAGTGAGCCCAAGGAGACCTAGCACTAGGTTCGAAAGGAGTTGTTTCACGCTCGCTGGTACTGAGCGTTCTCGTATCACCATGATTCCGGCAAAAGCGAAGCTCACTATCAAGGCGAGCAGAGCGACCACCGGGAAAACACCAAAACCCTTCGGAAGGTGGCGAAGATTAAACTCGCCCTCAAAGAGGAGAAAATTCAACCGGAAATGGAGGCCGGTATTCTGAAAGAACTGAAGCA
>JAGRAO010000360.1 GCA_020434565.1 Bdellovibrionales bacterium | reverse complement strand
TCCTCCTGCGTCACTCCCACAGGTACCGTCTCTCGATGAACGGCGCGCTGAAGAGCTCAGTTACTATCTTGCTGCTGAGATACAGCTCGCCCGAAGTTCCGGCAATTTTGACTCATCGGGTGGGGAGCTCAATGTTACTTTGCTTTTGAGAAATCTCGACATCGAGAAAGAGAGTCAGATTATCAATCACATTCTGGCTGGGAGCGGCTGGCAGGGTGCCGTTGAGGGCCGAAAGCAACCGCGGTCAAATGGAGAACCACGCCCATTCGATGGAGCTATCAAGGATGCTCCACTCATTATCCTCGTTATCTCCCCCAGAGAATTAACCCCTGACGCAGAAGATGATGGGACAATACCGTTCGCTTGACGAAACGATCACCGTTAGTACCGAGCTCTCTTGCTCGTTTTCGGGGCTATTCCTTTAATTCCGAACACAACTGCCGAACTGTCACCTGAAAAAATTTGCTTACGTTCGAGGGGCTCAGATAATGGTCCTCATGAGTTTGAATACCTGTGCCATCGAGCGAACTTCTTTTGATTTGACCGGCTTGGTGTTTCCGAGTCGGACTGATTTGGAAGATCCACGAAACGGACAGGGACAGGTATGGGAGAAGGGGGCTATTCTTGGAGCTCCCGTGGAAAAAATTCTTGAGGTTCGCTCCTCTCGGGCTTCGTGGTTCGCTCGAAAGGTCTCTCTTCCGGAGTTAACGGAACAGGACTTTTCAGAGGCTCAAAGGATTCTGCAATCGCCAGCTTGGACTTTGGCATCAGACGCTCGCCCAAGGATTCCAATCCTCCCTCTCAATCGGATGCTCCCTGAATCTATTCTAAGAGCGGCCACCATACTCACAGAATGTGAGTTTGCCGTGACCCTGTCAAAAAATCTTCGACCTCACCTAGTTCGAGGAGGCGAAAGTTTCGTGTATACACCGCTGGGCCACAAACTCCTTGGACATTCCCATCCAGTGGGAGAAGGATTCTCTTCGGATGCTCCGTCACGACAGGACTACGCAGCCTTACTGCGTCAGACTCGATTTGTGGTCTACGGAGAGAGAACCTGGAACTTTAAAACGCTCTACTGGTACAGAAATGTATAGTTTGAGAGACAAGGATCCTTGAGTAAGGTTCTCTCTCTTTCTCCAAGAATTTCACCTCAGGGCGCAAGTCGCGAAGATAATTGACGGGTCATAGCGTCTCCTTAGGGAATCGTAGGATATATTGCGAGCCCGACATCTTTCGGCTGTTTCGATGCGACTCAATCCGGTCTTCTTGCTATAACGTTGGTATGCTTCAACAGGACGCCAACATACAGCTCCAGAGTCGCCTCGGGTCGACCGGACTCCGTGGCGAAATTGACATCTCCAGGCTCGATCCAATGGCTCAGTTTAATATTGAGCACACTGAGGGAGCATTGTTAACCGCTCTCGCCTCGGGGATTCTCCTCCCTGAACAGGTGCGGGGAAAAGTCGTTGATTTTGGATGTGGCAGTGGAGTGTCTACCGCGCTTCTCAGAGGCTTTGGCGCAGATGTCACGGGCGTTGAAGTGAGCGGCGATATGATTGAAACGGCAAGGGAATTGGGCTTTGTTCCGACCGATCGGATAGTCCATGGAGACGGTATTGCGTACCTCCGTTCGCTGCCACAAGGATCAATCGACTTTGTGTACGCTGCGATGCTTGGCCCGGATACGCAGGGCATCCTCGCTCGAGACTTGCTCCTTGCGTGTAAGCACGCGCTTAATCCTCGCGGGGCTATTGTGATCACCTCTGACGCTGGCACCTTGAGTGCTTTACACATGGTTAATCCTCTCGGTAACGGATACTTTGAGGGTCACGTTTTTCTTGCGTTTAGAGGGATAGACCAACCTTCTGAGTCTTCCCCATTAGCGAAATTTGCGTTCTCCGAACCTGAAACAGGGACGGGTGGAGAGACACGAGATTTTCGCAAGATCTATGAAGGGCTAGACCTTGAAGCTCTTTTACGATCTCTGGGGCTAAAAAAATAATACCGCCAATACCAAAACACTCATCTTTGGGCGGCTCTCTCTTCTGTTTGGAGGATTTAGGGTGATTTTTTCATCTTCACCATCACCCACGCCAAGATGAAAATCGGCATCACAACCAAAACGCCAAGCATTATTAATACGGATCTGTTTTGGGAGTCAGATAAAAGTTGATAGAGCTCTGTCATTTCATCCTCGGTTTATTACTTGAGTATATCCTGGCACGCAGGAACCAATAAGAAGAAAAGTACAAAAAAGCTGGGAGTGGTCATTATTCTTGAGCGCTCCAAAGGAAAATCTTTAATTATCTCCTCAACTATGTGACTTCGGCGAGAACATATTTGGCAAGTGGCTGCAGCGTTGGCGGTAACTGTCCACAGCCAAGACTCTCAGTTCTCCCTCAAATCATGCGCCCCGACCTCTCCTATTCTACACCGATTCTCGAACCCCCTGAGAGGAGCCAAAATCCATCGA
>JAGRAO010000359.1 GCA_020434565.1 Bdellovibrionales bacterium | reverse complement strand
CCCCACAAATAGTTTTCACCAAAAATTGTGTGGCCATGGTCTCCCTCCCCTCACCGCACGAGAAGACAGTGAGCAATTGGTGTGCCAGAAAACGGGAAAACGGGTTTTCGGAACCGGAACCAATTTATGTCCAAATAGGACATTTAAAGGGTTTAGCGGTGTGGTAGAGCGGATAACTCACTGAAAAGACGTGACCAAGAGTCCGACCGAAGGGAGCAGATTTTTGCTTTTCGACAGTGTCACTGGGTGCCTGTTGAGAGGACGGTCTAGTCGACTTCTAAGGAAAGTTCACAGGAATCCTGAGAGTCCACAATGCATTCGCAACGGGCGTGGAGAGCTGGCGCGCCGTCTTTGAGGAATCGCACCTTATAGAAGCACTGATTATAGTCGAAGTCGGAATGAACGATTGAAAGATCAATTGTCCCTCCTTCGAAAATCAGCAAACCGGTTCGTGTGCATGTCTTTCCAGCAGGGCACGATCCTGTACACTCGGGGACCGGCATCCGCAGTTTGTTGAGGAGGTCACGCATGGCTCGCTCTTTAGCGCAGCTGTCACCTTCGCACGGAAATTCTCTACTCGTGATAATTGTTCCATCGCCCCGCTTTTTTCCGACTTTCTCACCATCGTGAGAGCAGTGTCCGGAGCAGAACCCTTCAGTTTGGAGATCTTCCAGAATTTTAGGGCCTCCCAGATTGAGCACTTCGTCGCACTCGTCAACGAGTCCGGAGAGTTCAACCGCATCTTCGGCAGAAACAAGTGATGCGCTAAGGACTCCAATGAGAGCCGCGAGGCTCACGAGGAAACAAGGAAAAGAGAGTCGTTTCGTTACTCCCACTGTGTTTCTCCTTTACCGTCATTTTCATTCTCAAGACATTCGAGATAGAGGGCTTGGGCATCCAGATACTGCCGAAGAAGCCGCATGCATTTTGGGCCGGAGGGATGGGATTCCGGTGGCGAACACTCAAAGAAATAGAGGTCTCGCAAACTTAAAAACAGGTGTCTTTCCTCCTCGCACTGTGTGACCTGGGCAGAAAAAGCCTCCTGTGCCGATGCGAGAGTGAGGTTCGAAGCGAGAAATAGCCCGAGGAACGCGAAAGGGGTGATATATCGTCTCATAGGTCTCCTTCGAGATTTTCGGCCCGTACACGAGCGATGAAACCTTCAAGGCTCTCGTGTTGTGGACCTTTTCTGTTGCTCCACGCGTTCTCATGCAACATGCCCTGGTTAAGTTATGTAAAAAAATTACAATATGTGCGCTTGTCGGCAGAATTCTTTTTCCCCTCAGAAGGTAACTTTCTGACAAGCAGCTGAAGATATTGGACAGAAAGGGAGCGACACCCGCGCCAGTCGTTGATGATCCTGAAGGATTTTTTGAGCGACTCAGTGATGATTTCCCAGACACGTCCTCACTGATCTTAGGATTGTGACTGAGGGTCTTTTCCAATCCTTCTCCCCGTTCTCAAGGGGCGTGCAGATCTCGTCGAAAATCTTGTATCCCTCTCGCAGACGGATAGTGGGCAGGAGTGCGGCGAGCTAGGGGGTTGTATGAAAAAAAGTATCTTGTTCGTTGACGATGACAAGCGGGTCCTCTCAGGATTCTTTCGAAACTTTAACCGCGATGAATTTGAGCTGTATGGGGCTGAAAACGGGGTCGAAGCGTTAAGTATTCTAAACAAAACAAAGATCGATGTGATCGTTTCTGACCAGTTCATGCCCGGGATGAGCGGCGTAGAGCTGCTCGAGGCAGTCAGAACGAGTTTTCCAAAGACAGTCAGGATAATGGTGAGTGGTCGGCCAAACTTTGCGACCCTGGCTGCAGCGATAAACCAAGGAGAGATCTACCGCTACTTCACAAAGCCGTGCTGCGTGGGGGATCTCCGTTCTGGGATTTTGGAGGGTTTGGAAGAACTTTCTTAGCCTGACCCGAGCCAAGGAGTTCCATCCAAAGGTCTGATTTCCCGTATTTCCTTTGCGAGCTGGCTTAGGTGATAAGGGGTGATTTTTCGGGTATATAAGAAGCGGTTGATGAATCATAGAAGCACTGACTTCTTCTTCGTTGATAATGAACCGTGCTTCTCTAACACCTAATTAATAGTCCCAAGCAGTCATGAGATTAAAACTCCTTCTTTCGCTCGCCGCCGCCGTTTGTGTGCTTGCCATTTCAAGCACGGCGTTTGGAAAGCCAGCGCCAGCAGTTGATGGACGAGTGTCAGCGGTACAACCCGTTCAGAAAGAAGCGAGTTCGACTATCCCCAGCTCGGCGTATCCTAACGGTGGGGTAGAACTCCTTCGAACTGGAGATCCACTGAACTACACTTCGATTGTAGTTGAACAGGATTCAACCACAGGTGAACTATTACAGAGACTCCGTGTGGAGCAGCACACTGGAACCTATGCGTGTCGTGATATCCCGGATGTTGAAGACGAAAGGTGCTGTTCTGAGTCTCTCTCGCAAAAGCTCAGAATGCATCGAATTCAA
>JAGRAO010000035.1 GCA_020434565.1 Bdellovibrionales bacterium | reverse complement strand
ATCGGACAGAATTTGTTTCGTACAATCGCCCAGGTTCCGTCGAGAGTGATGGGAACTACTGTTGCGTGGGGCATATTCTCTATCAGCGAAACAAGCCCGCCAGTTTTAAATTTCTTCAGAACCCCGTCTTTTGCTCTTGTTCCCTCGGGAAAGATACACACCGCAGAGCGAGCCAGATCCATCTCTCGAGCATATTCTTGAATCGCTTCGATGGAAGATCTCCGATCTCCACGATCAATAATGAGATGTCCGCCGTTCCGGAGAGCATACGAAATGAAGGGAATGAAACTCTTTAGCTCAATCTTTGCGATAAAATGCGGCATCCGCTTTCGCAAGAACCAGATTAAAAAGGGAATATCATACATGCTCTGGTGGTTCGCCACGTAAATCACAGCGCCAGTTTCCGGGAGAGGCGCTTCGAATTGTACATCGATCCTGGTTCCAGCGAGTTTCATATTCAGGAGATGAAGAAGATTGTGAAGCTTTAAGATTGCGTAGAAGCCACGTCTTCCGAAAACTGCCTGCGCGAAAATAACCAAAGGGTGAGTCACAAGAAGAATGAGAAGAAAGAGCACCCCGTGAAGAGGTGAAGCGATCCATGAGAGGACCCGCCGGAGGAGGGTTGGCGCTCTGTGAGATTTTGCTGTCAGACGGGCACTCACGACAAATTCAATCCTTGATATCGCAAGCATCTCTCTATCGCGGAGATGAGCTTGTTTCTCAGCGCGACCTGGGATGCGAGATTGTCGACTGTTCGCTGAGCTTGAATGAGCGTATCCCTCTTTTGTTGTAGAGAGCTATTCATCATATGAAGATGGCGGATATCGTCGAGAATTACGCAACCGAATTTCTCACTGTGAGACAGGTCCGGGTCTTCAATCCCGAGAGCCATTCGCATTGTGCACCTGAGCCCATCAATCTCGGGGGCTTCGACAAGCTCGAGGTACAATTTCCCTACCCGCGCTGGACGCGGGTTAAAACTCGCTCCCGGTTCTCGCGGTATTCTCTGATCTTCGTATCCGAAGTCCTGCACAAGTTTGATCAGCTCCTCGAGGGCTTTGACACTTTCTCTTTCGCTAAAGCGTTTACGAGCTGAGGCAAAAAAGGAATGAGCGAACGGTTCGGTACGTAAGGGCGGCCGCGACATTTTAAAATATTCAGTTATTACGACATGTTACGTGATCACTTCCCAAGCTCTTTCAACCTTCGACGACGAGTTCTGAAGGTGCGTAAAGCTCCGATCGCTGATACCATCTCACGGGTAATCGGGAGAAATCTAGCGTTGAAGCACGTTCTTACTCTCTTAAAAGATTTGAGCAGGCCGGATTTGGCGACTCGAGGACTATCCTTTTGCCTCGGGGTCGTTTGCTTGCTCTTGTCCGTAACAGCGACTCCGGTTTTCTCAGAAGAGAAGATCCCGCTCGACGAGATTCGGATAAAAACCCCTCACTATGTCGCAGATCAGGAGTCGTTCCATCCTTCGCTTGGGGTTTATGAGTACAAAACGAGTTGGCAGGGGATCGGAGCGGCAACGCTGAAGGTTTATGTTGATCAGGTAGAGGACTACTACCATATTGTTGCTACGGCGAAGACAAATAAATTTGTAGATCTCTTTTATCGGCTTCGTTACCAGGCCCTCGGCGTGATTTCGACAAATCAGTTCACCCCAATCAACACCAGTATTCAGCAGCAGGAAAACTCTAAGGTTAAGCAGACTCAAATTAATTATCTCCCAGACGGGAGGGTGCTCTCTGTTAACTGGCGAAAGGGAAAGGATGTCGAGCAGATTGAGTTTGACCCGAAGAATGAAATGCTCGAACCTTTTGCTGCCGCATTTCTCGCCCGCAGCCTTGATTGGCCAAAAGGAACGGTGCGCCGTTTTGACACCTTTGATGGAAAGAACCGCTATCTCTTGAAGCTGTCCTCGGTTGACGAAATAGAGATGAAGATAAACGGCGAACCTCGGAAGGTGTGGGTGATCTCGCCTTATGTAAAGAAACTTGCCACCAACAAAAAACACGACAAGCTCCGAGAGGCGAGAATCTATGTTACAGCTGACGAGCAGCGCGAAGTTCTTCAGATCGTGAGTGAGGTTTTTGTTGGAAGTGTTAAAACCCAACTCGTTTCTTTCACCCCGAAAGAGCGCTATTTAGCGGGTTCCTCTATCGCTTGGCAGCTTGAGCAGCAGGCTGATACCGCGCTTCATTAATTTTTCAAAAGAGCGCGTGAAAGGTCGAGGGAGAGGCTTATCCAATACCGGAGAGGATCGAAGCAAGGGAACTTTGAGTGTTTTGGAGTTGCCCGATTTGAGCTTCGAGCCTTGCAAATCGGGATTCCAATGCCGACCTTTGCTCGGAAAGCCCCTTTTCCAGTTCTCCTATTTGGTCTTGAAGGGAAGTGACCTGAGTTGAATTTGAAGATATCGCTTGGTCAAAAAGCCCGTTGTATCTTGTGAACTGCGCTATTGTTCCGCTTACTCCTCCGAGCGTCTCGCCGAGATTTCCGAGAATGGTACCGACCGCATTTGAATCATCCGACAGTGCTTGTTGAAACGTATCTGAGTCAAAGGAAAGCGTCCCATCTCGTTCGGTTGTCACGCCGAGGTCGGCTAATGTATTGACGAGTTCTCCAGAGAGGCTCGACGAAGAGAACGCACTTCGAATAGAGGAGAGGACGTTTTCATCAAGAGAAGTTCCAGAGAGCGCCCCGAATATATTCGTGATGTCCTCGCCGTTTTGCTCCTGAGTAACGAGATCATTCTCCTTGATGAATTCAACTATCTCGTTGTAGGCGTCTACAAATTCCTGGACTTTCGCTTCTGTATTCGATGAGTCCGCTGTTATAGAAATTTTGGCGGATCCGATTCCTTCTGCAGTGAACGTTAGACCATCGATAACATCGTTCACCGTATTGCCTGAACGAGTGAAGGTCCCAGAGATCCCGTCGACTGTAAAGAGGAGATCTTCAGCTTGATCGAGTTCATAACTTCCAAATGCACCAGAGCCAGCAGTGAGCACTTCGCTCCCCACCGAATCAAGCGTGATACTGCCATCATCTGTCCCCTCGGAGTTTGAGGTAATCACGATGGCATAGCTTGGAGAACTTTCGGTTCCGACGTTTACGAGAGATGCTGTCGCTTTGTCTGTTTGGCTATTAAAATCATTCACAAAGTCTGATGCTGTCGTAGAACTCGTAAGCTCGATATCAACGGCATCAGCCGAAGCGCCGTTCCCAAGCGTGAAGCTCACGGTTCGATCTCCAGCAGGGGCTCCATCATTTATCGAAGAGTTGAGGGCAGAGTCGGTGCTTGCGAACCGATCGTTGAAGGAGAATGTAGCGTTCGACGCCAGCTGGAGCACGTTAAGGGAATAACTCCCCGTCTTGGCTGAGTTCGATGCCGATGCTGAGACCCGCGTCTCATCGCTCGACGAGGCTGATTTGGAGAGGGCTCCTCCGTTAACAACTCGAAACTTTTCGGCCGCGTCTTTGAGGTTGGTGAGCAGTGAAGAGAGATCTTCGAGAGCTGAATTGGTTTCCTGAAAGGTGGTAATTTGATTTTCGAATGGTACGATTCGAGCTTGACGTTGACGATCTATCAACGCGTCGATAAGCGCGGCAGAATCAATACCGGAGGCGAGTCCTGAGAACGAAATGAGTGCCATCGCAGAGTACCTCTTGTACTACTTTGGAAACGCCTTCTTGGCGCCCAGAGAGAAAAATCGGCAGTTTTAAAGCGATCTAGAGAGAAATCTTCATTTCCACAGTGTTTTCGGTAGGTTAACGGAGGGGGGGGTGTGCGAATCTGTAACGAACTGGACGGCACATAGATTGACGCGCCTGTTCCAAAGGAACCCTTCCTGCTCCTCGTCCAGAATCTGCAGAAAATCGGAGGAGGAGGGAAACCGCGCGTGGTTCGAGTTCAATTGGAAATGATCATGTTCATCCCTACGCAAAGGAGCAAGCCAGCGACTCTCTCTCTCTCTCCACTACTCAATTTTATGGGGATACTTCAGTGGGTTTCTCTTCGTCCTGAGAGTCAGCTCTTATCGTGTTCCGAGCCCAGCAAGAGCTTGAGTGAGCGCGTTTTGAGAAGCTTGAAGTTCAGAGATTGTCGCTTCGAGTCGAGCAAATCGAGATCGAATCTGTTCCATTTCCCTTTCGATGGCTGTCTCTGCCGAAGAGATACGCTCATTGAGATCAGAGATCCGATCTGTATTTGAGGTAAGGGTAGTATCAATTAATCCATTGAACCTTGTGTACTGATCTATTGTTCCACCAGTAACCGCGACAGTATCTCCGAAAAGCTCAAGGATTGATTGAACGGAGTCAGGCTCGTCTGCTAACGACTCTTGGAATTTATCCGAGTCGAATTTTAGCGTTCCATCTCTTTCGGTTGAGATTCCGAGGTCAGCAAAGATCCGTACTAAGTTTTCGTTTGCGCCGTCGTCATCCGCGTCGACGGTATAGCTTGAACTCGAGAGAGCGCTTCGAATGGCAGAAAGGGCTCCGTCGTCAATCCGAGTATCGGCAAGTGGCGAGAATATATTTGTAACGTCCTCGCCATTTTCCTCTCGAGTGATCTGGTTATTCTCAGCAACGAATTCGACTATCTCGTTGTATTTGTCGATAAATGCTTGGATGGTCGACTCTGTCGAGGAGGTATCAACCCCAACTTTGATTGTGACTGGAGTCCCGCTGTCGGCGTCCTCGAGGTTTAGTGTAACACCCGGGATAAGATCATTAATGGTGTTTGAAGAGCGAACAATTGTGCTCGCTACCCCACTCAGGTGCACTTGGGCATTCTGGGCGGTATCATGCGTCACGTCGCTATCATCCAGGATTGGTGCGAGATCGCCGGTCACAGACATATTGTTGATACTTCCTTTGGCTGTACCAACCTCGTTCGTTGTGATGACGAGACGGTAATCATCGGTATCAACTTGAACAATTGAAGCGGTTACACGAGTGGATGCAGCGTTTATCTTTGCTTCGATGTCCGAATATGTATCGTCGTCGTCGATGTCAATCGAAATGCTTTGGAGGTCGTCGCCTGTTCCGACATCAAAGGAGATATTCCCAGACTCGCTTGTCGCAAGAACTGTTGCGGAGGGACTTGTAATCGAAGCATTAAACGAAAACGTTGCGTTGGTGGCGAGTTGATCAACGGTAACTGTGTAGGTTCCTGGGTTTGCGGAGGTGCTCGCAACTGCCGAGAGGATAGTCTCGTTCGAACTCGTTACGTTTTTTGAGATTCCGCCACCAGCGAGAGTGCGAAAGTCTGCTGCTAGGTCTTTGAGGCTCAAGAGGAGGGTTTTGAACTCCTCGAGCGCTGAGTTGGTATCTTCTAACTCTGCAATCTCGGTTTCGTTCGGAACGACCCTGACGGCTCTTCGCGCCTCTCGCGTAGCATCAATAAGCGCTTCTGAATCGATACCCGAGGCCAGACCTGAGAAGTTAATAAGCGGCATTTTTTTCCTCTTTGGGAGCAAGCGTGGAACCCCACCTGTAAGGTTGCAACTTACACGCCACCTTCACCTCGGATAACTACTTGAAAACCCAGCTCGATTGTGGTGGCCTGGGGAGGACTTCAGGCAAAAACTGCGCCGCCAAATGGGCCCCGCTCCTCTGTGGGACCTTCTGGATCGAGGAACGCGAGGGGGGAGCCGCGCATCGGTTGGAATGCTCTCTCTTCTTATGTGGAGATATGAGATTGATGGGAGTCGAAATCGATTTTCTAGGAGCCTCCGGAACCGTCACGGGTTCGAAATATCTTGTATGTGGGGGAGGCAAGAAGGTGCTCGTTGACTGCGGCCTCTTCCAGGGATCGAGGGAGTGGCGAGAGCACAACTGGGAACCATTTCCAATCGATCTCGGTGAGATCGATGCAGTGGTGATAACCCATGCTCACATTGATCATACCGGTCTTCTCCCTCGATATTTTGAACTTGGTCTCCGTTGTCCGATATTTGCCTCGTCTGCGACTGTGGATCTTGCTGGAGTACTTCTTCCTGATAGTGCGCGACTGCAAGAAGAAGAAGCAGAGTTTCGCTCTGAGAAGGGACGCTCCCGTCACGAACTTCCAAAGCCCTTGTACACTGAAGAGCAAGCGAACGGGGTGCTGAAGCTCTTTCGCACTGTTCCTGTGGGGCAGGATAAGGAGATCATTCCGGGGGTCGCTCTTCGACTAGAGCGAATGGGGCACATTCTTGGCGCTTGCTCGGTGTCTCTTGAACTTGGGGGAAAGCGCTTACTCTTTTCGGGAGATATCGGGCGTTACACCGTTCCTATCTTGAAAGATCCGGTACCTCGAGAACTTCACGATCTCCTCGTCATTGAATCTACCTACGGGGATCGGCTCCATGAAGATTCCGATGTGCTGCCAAAGCTTGAAGAAATTATCAATGAAACGTTTACGCGGAGTGGAGCCGTGGTTATCCCGAGCTTTGCCGTAGGGAGAGCTCAACTGCTTCTCTACTACCTCCGAGAGCTCAAAGAGCAAAAGCGCATCCCAGATATCCCGGTGATAATTGACAGTCCGATGGCGCAGAGCGCGACTGAGATCTACAGAAAGCATCCGAAGGATTATGATGATGAAGCTCTCGGGATAGCCTCTGGAGGCCGCTCTCCGTTTGATCTCTCAAAGCTTTATTTCACGCGAAATCGGAACGAGTCAAAGAAACTAAACAGCATTGACGAGCCGATGATTATTATCTCGGCTTCCGGAATGTTGTCAGGGGGACGGATATTGCACCACTTGTTTCATCGAGTTTCGAGTCCTCAGAACTGTATCCTCTTTGTAGGTTTTCAGCCGCCGGGAGGACGGGGAGACTGGATGTTGAAAGGATCAAAAACAATGCGCCTCTTTCATCAAGAAGTTGATGTCCGTGCTCGAGTTGAGTCAATTAGTGGTCTGAGCGCACACGGTGATAGAGACGAGCTTCTCAAGTGGTGTCGTTCTTGTGAGGGTACTCCAGAACGGGTCATGGTGACCCATGGGGAACCGGATTCTGCAAAGGCGTTTGCCGGATCGCTCAAAAAGGAGCTGAACTGGAACGCGAAACCCGCAACTTATCGCGAGAGGCTCACTCTTGAGTGATGAGCGCTTTCCTCGTCCTAATCGAGCATTCCTATTGGAGAAGTGCGAGCGCGATCTGGGGTTGTTGATTTGCTTGAGCGAGTACCGCTGTCCCTGCTTGTTGGAGCACTTGAAGCCTAACGAGGTCAGCCACTTCTTGAGCTACGTCAGCATCCCGAACCCGACTTTCCGCTGCAACAAAGTTTTCTCTTGCTACCTGGAGTGAAGAAACTGCTGAGTTAAGTCTGCTTTCTGCTGCTCCAAGAGTTCCTCGGGTTGAAGACAACGTACTGATAGCAGCGTTGACGGCATCCAGCGCAGCAAGCGAAGCGCTTTGCGCAAATGCAGTGGTTGAGTCGTTAATTGAGTAGGTCAACGCACTCGAGCCGGTGCCGGCGAGTCCCAAAGATTCAAGAGTTCCGAGCACTCCGTTTATCGTTATTCTGGAATTGGAAGTGCCATCTAGTCCGACCTGGAGCGCGATACTTGAGCTGTCGGAAAGCAGGCCCACATCGTTAAACTCAGTGGTTACAGCAATTCGTTCTATTTCAGACGCAAGCGCTACGAACTCAGAGGAAAGCGCTGAGCGTTGCACGTTCGTAAACACTCCGTTTGCGCTTTGCTCTGCGAGTTCCGCCATTCTACTGAGAATATTTCCCACCTCTGCCAAAGCCGAGTCGGCTATAGAAGTAATTGAAATCCCGTCGTTGGCGTTCCGAATAGCGACACTCGCTAAATTCGCATCGCTCCGGAGACTATCAGCTAGAGCAAGCCCTGCTGGGTCGTCGGAAGCTGAATTAATTCGAAGTCCGCTTGAAAGACGCTCAAACGTTTTTCCGAGGGAGATATTTGTTTTGTTGAGGGAACGCTGCGCTGAAAGAGCGGAAACGTTACTTGCAAATGAGACACCCATGATACAACTCCTTTGTGGTGCTTCCGGACAATATTCTTTTGTCCTAAAAACACCTAACGGCGGAATTGAGGAAATTTTTAGGTTTGGGTGCTTTTTTTTAGCGAATTCTTTTAGCACCAAAAGCTCAAGTTTTTTAACAAAGAAACAATCCGTTCCTGTTTAGGTGAAACTTCACCTAATTGTGGCCCCTTAGGAAGAAAATCGAAGAGGCAACTCGGGCTCAAAGCGAAAGAAAAAAGCTTAGTGGAAGCTCAAACGGGAGAGATTTTCGTCTTGCTGGTTTTCCGAGGATGACCCACTCTCTCCTGCTTGATTGGGCTGATGTCTCTCGGTCGACTCGTTTTGGCGCTCTACGATGAGAGATTCCGGGAGAAGGCTAATAGGCTTTTGTGAAGATTGTTCGCCAAATCCTCTTCCGCGCTCCCGTCGAGAAGCAAGCTTGGGCCGAGAATAGGATCTTGTCGCCATAAACTGCGATGCAAAACGAAAAGGGTGAAGAAACCCAAGACCGTACGGTTTTGAAGCCACCATCCTCGTATGAAGTCCGCTATCTTCAGTAGAGGAGATGATGTTTGCAGGGAGGGCTCCGACCGCTCGAGCTATCTTCACGAGAGTCAACTGTGTCAATTCATTTCCCATACTGTAGAGAGTCGAGCGATTTCCCGCCCATCTGCTTGCCTCTTCGTCATAAGCAAGCAAAGGGAGCATCCAGGAACTTTCAGGAAAAGCTTGGAGCGATGGCAGACCGGAGCGTAGGGATTCAGGCGAAAAATGAGGAGAAGTCGTCAAGAAAGAGACCTTTCGAGGATCGTCGATTAAGGTTGGATAGAACTGAAAATAGGCATCGAGAGCTGAGGCTCCAAGAGGGCAGTCGCCCACGACAAAGAGGACTCTGTCTGCTTGTCTTGCCAACGTTGAGAACGTTGGTCCCGAGAACTTTCCGGCGTCAATGATGACGAGGTCATAAGAATTTCTCGCAACTTCGAGTATCCTGAGAGCGACTTGAGTTCCCTCTGGATCGAATGAAAATCGTATTCCCGTATAGGGAGAGGAGGGGGGAGGGAGGAGGTGAGCGTTTTCGGCAATAGGACAAAGCGCTCGTTTTAACTGTTCCCGATCTATTGAGTGAGGAGCTTCGAGCCATTTTTCAAAAGCTTGTCCCAAGGCGAGATCTCCAGAAAGAGCGCGAGAAAGATCTCTTGTCTCCGTATCAAGATCCCACAGGAGAACATTTGTGCCGTGATCACTCGAAATTTCAGCGAGAGCCGCCGCAACGCTCGTGGCACCTGCGCCACCTTTTACAGATTTTACAACGATAATCTTTGCTGACTTCAATCGGCCGGACTTACAAAGGGCGCTCTGAATAGCAACAAGTTCCTGAAGCACGTCAAGTTGAGAAGAATTTTCCGAGAGGACGCGTTTTATCCCCGCTGAAATCGCAAGTTGAAATGAATTTGCGGCATAGGCAGCTTCCGAGACGAACATGAGAATCTGAACATGGGGAATAGAACTCCGAACATGGGTTGCTACTGCCGCCGCCGATTCACCCAGTTCCGGTCCAAGAATTAAAAGATCGCAATCTGATATCTTAGAGCGGTAGTTTTTGGTGTCAGCAAGACGGATATCAATCTGGCATCCGCCGAGATGTACATCACGCACTTCCGCTATTCGCTCAGCACACTGGGCCTGTCCCTCTGTAGTCGAATCAACAATAAGTACTTTCATGCAAATCTCCTCTTAGGGATCAAAGCAGCCACTGTACAAAACAATGTACAGAGCAGTTATGTGGCCAACGATATCCGTCCACAGAACAAACGCTCTGTGCAACCGATACGTCGATCTCCACGCAGCACAGGTACTCCTCAAGGGAGCGCCTGCCCTAGAGACTTTCAATCGCGGTTTTAGCGTCTACAAACGTATCGTTCACGGAATTCCCGAAATATCGGACGGCAGCGATCGAAAGAACAGCTATCAGAGAAGCCAAAATGGCGTACTCAAATAAAGTTGCTCCACTTTCACGCTTCCAGACAGCTCGAGGGGTTAATCTCTGTTTCATATCGAGTTTCCTGCACTAAGTTCTCTGCACTAAGTCTCCTGCACAGAGGGTCTCCTGCACAGAGGGTCTCCTGCACAGAGGAGTTTAACGAGTGACAATAGGGAAAAAATTGCGACCAAGTGAAACGGGCAAGGGAGAAGAATATCTTCCTTGAAAACCTCAACGACGAAGGTCCAAGGATAGACTGTCGCCACTAAACTATCAAGCAAAACATCGTCTCAGGCGAGGCACTTTTAAGATGAGATGCTAGCACGGGCGAGGTGGGGTACCCTTTCACCTTTTACTGCACCAGCTTTCGGTCTCCAAAAACCACTCGGGACGTCTCGCTCACTGCGTTTAAAGGCGAATCGTGCTGTGCGAGGAGCAACAACTCTGCGCTCCAGTTGTTGCCATTTCCGATGGTAAGAGCGTTTAAATACACCTCATAGAAATTCATCACCGTGACGAGCCCTGAATTCCCGTTAGGGAACTCGTCGACGCCAGCGATAAGCCAATGCCGTTGTTCGTCGATCCCGCTATTGTACAGGTCATTAAACACCTGGCTAATAGAGCCACCAAAGCCAGTACCAGGGCTAAACGCTTGTCCGATAAATGGAACAGGATCAAGATCGCAGGCGCCGTTCTGCATCGCTTCCTCAAAGGCGTGACCACTCGACATGTTCCCATCGAGGTCGATCTTGCCCCAGTTTGCTGGGCTGTGATTGCCGACTGTGAGAATAGTGGAGCCCCATTGAATCTCGCCTTCAGGTCCACCGGCTAAATCAGTGATATTTTGATTCTCTACCCCAAAAGGGCGCATACAGATCGGCGTCGTTTCGGTGATCGTCTCGCGGGTAAACCCAGCGATGGCGTACACGTGGGGGTAAAGGTTTTTTACGCCAAAAAGTCTTCCAAAATACGACTGTTGAACTCGATCCGCTCTCATGTAAACTGCATTCGCTACAAGTGGGCTCACTTCCGGGAGATTGTGCGGATCAACTGGCGATCCATTCCAGGAGATAAATTTCACTTTTTCAGCGAGAAATTCTGAATCCAGCAAATCATTTGAGTTAGCGATAATGTCTGCCTCGTTTCTGACGGAGGTTTCAAGGATTGCTTCATCGATTACGAAGAGCGGATCTTCGTTCGCAGCCACTTGCGTGTCTCGAAGTACCCGAGCAGCAGAGAAAACGGCATTGTCGGACGCAGCCTGAATCGCACGCTGTTCCTGCCAAGTCTTTCCAAGGTCTACGACAAAACTCACCACGGCCAGCAAGACTGCAATAAAAACCGCAACGAGAAGTGCGACAGCTCCTCTCTCTGAACCTTCCTGACGAAACTTTTCCATGAGCGTTCTCTCCATCTCTCTTGCCTAGAACTACCGAATTACAGACTTCGCTCGAAGATACAGCTTCCCGTTCTGACTGTTTGGAACGAGAAAAGGCATCATGAGATTCATGGCGTAAGTCATATCCGCTTGCAACATGTCTGGAACCGGCTCGGTGAGGCTCAATGAGTTCTCAGGATTTGCTACGGGATCCCAGTGAACAGTCGACGGCAGAGCCGTTTGAGCAGCGAACTTGGCTTGCTCCTCTCGCTCTTGAAGATCGTCCATCCCGGGATCATTAGGTGTAAAGAGCAGCGCACTTCTCACGGCAACTTCGTTTGCCTGTTGAATGGCGATCTGGGCTGATATGATCAGTCCCCACTGAATCATCCCAAACAGAATGAGAAACAGGAGCGGCATCACAAGCGCGAGTTCGACAGCGGCCACTCCAAAATGTTTGCCAAGTTTTGATCGCAACGGTATCGGTCTCGAGAAAGTTCTACAACATACAGTCTTCATCACAACGCTCCGCTCTACTCGCCCTGCGCCCACTGAACAAGAAACCCAGTCGGTGGTCCCTCGAAAAAAAAACCGCGACAAATTTTCTTTTTGAATAAAAACCGAAATGAGAAGAAGCCAGACACTGATTCGAAAAACAATCAGGAACCGGGAAAGAAAACAGGTGCGCGAAAACGCTCAGAACACTCAGTACCAGGAGGACGGGAGGGGCGGTTGAGAATGCATCCCTCGAGAGGCTCCTTAACAGATTGGCCGCACGATACCGAAATTCTGTTTCATATTAAAGAGCAAATTACCCTGCTTCTTTTTAGTCGTGCGATTTTAGTAAGTTAGGGAGCTTGCGGGCGCAAGGTATGGGTATTTCACCCATTTTCGTTGACTTCAAACGGCGTTATTGGAAAACTTGGGTTCGGTTTTTCCGGTGAATTTTCACTCTTTGCTCATGCGATCTTTCGATGGTGAGAGATGCCGAGAGTTTCCTTCTCCCCACAGAGGTTTTCTCGAAGTTGTTTCTTCAGATTGGAACTTCTCAGGTTCCTTAACCTTTGGTGAGGCTTATATGAACATTCTCGTCGTTGACTCTGATACGGAGAGCCGCGCTCAACTCGCAAGTCGTATAACGGATGCTTGTCGAGAGCGGTTCTCTCCGAATGATTTTGTCCTAGGCCTTTCTGGACCAGAAGATCTTCGGGCAAGAGCGAGAGATTGCGATCTGCTTGTATTGGGGAGCGGAGTAGCCTCTCAGGTACGCCAGATCACCGCGATTGTGCGGGGAGCGAGTGAGCATGTTCAAATCGTTTTGTTTGTGCCGCCGAGCGAATACAACACCCAGGTGTTTTCCGTTGCAAACGATACGGGTATCCGAAAAGTCTTTCCCCTTGATGCTTCGCTCTCTGCCCTGTCCCGAGAATTGGTCGATGTGCGTCGTTCACTTGTTTCACTCGGGCGAATCCGTCTTGGGAAACTTACCGTTGTAAAGTCGGTCAAAGGTGGAGCGGGTGCCACTTCCCTAGTCGCAGCTTTGGGAGAATTGAGTGGTCTCGCAGAGCAACGCACGTTGCTCTGGGACTTTGATATTGAGGGGCGCGATCTCTCGAGAGCCCTTGGAGCTTCCCAAGAGTTTGGATGTTTTGCAAATGGATGGCTCACTTCGGTCGACTCCATTGATCGAGATTCTTTGCAGAGCGCTTGTTTTCCTGTGACATCTCATGTCTCACTTCTCACTCCTCCCTCAAAGATAGCAAGTGCATTCGAACTCGCGGTCCGTCCTGAAGGGATTGATGTGGTTGAAAAGGTGGTAGAGGTGGCTGAGTCTTTATTCGATCGAGTGATCGTTGACGCAGGCTCTATCACCGGACCCGCTATGGGAATGTTGATGCGTATGGCTGATGAGGTGGTTTTTGTCGTTGGAGACTGCGCTCTTGGTGCTACTGCCCTTGATTCGAGCATCCGCTACTGCGCCCCGATGCTTGAAGGAAAGTCAAAGGTCTTTTTTATAGCAACGCATGAGCAGTACTCACTTTCAAGATTGCAGCGAGAAGTAGATCCCGAAGTTGTTTTTGGCCAGGATGCCTGGAGTCTTCCGACGTTCGCTCGTGAGGAAAATACTCTCAACTGGGCCGGAACCGGGTCGACCCTCTACTCAATGGGTTCTCGACGGACTCGTGAGTGTCTGGAGCGGATTGCAAGTAAATTGGAATTCCTTACTGTTCCATCAGAGGATTCGGCAATTGACGAGCGCATTTTTGAAAAGGGGCCGATTGCGTTTGGAGGTTGGCTTGAATCGCTTAAGCGCTTGAGCGGCTTTAACCCATCTCGACGAGTGATCCCGAGAAGTGAGTTTAAGAATTTTGCTGTTGGAAAGAGGGAAATTTTTTCCGAGAAGCCTCGAGCGGAAATGATATCACCTCAAACCTCGCTACGAATTGAAACCTCCGTCTCGGACCCAGAACGTCAGAGCGAAGCTTTTCATGAAGAGCTCAAGCAGGAGAGCGACCAGGATATAGAGCTCTCGAGGATCGCACCTTTTACGCCTCCTCTTTAGGAATGTTTTGTACCGGTCCCCTAAAACAAGCTGCTCGCCGATTCGCGCTATCCATCCCCTGGGCAGGGACCGAGAGAGTCTCCGTGATTGAGGTGTGCAGCTACGGCATTCTGGTTAACCATGAGCGTCTGCGGAGTTCGACCGGGAATGTGACAAATCGTCACGAGATCATTTCCCGGCGTAGGACTTGGAGTCTCGGCCGGCGAAGCGGTCGGTGACGGCGTTGGAGAAGGCGTCGACGATGGAGTAGGAGTGGATCCTGAACCGGAGTTATCCGTCCCCGAGCCTTCCGACTCTTGGTTTGGGCCGGGCGAAGGAGTGGGGGAGGCTGGTTCGCCGCCAGCGTTTGTCGGAGATGAAGTCGGGATCGGAGAAGAAGACCCGTTTGAACCTCCTGGTGCATGAGAGCCCGAACCGGAAGAACTCGATCCAGCAGAGGGTTGAGGAGTGGGTGTTGTGCTTGGGACTGGTTCAGAGATGTCAACTGAAAGAACTTCAAGGTCTCCTTCCTCACCGAGTGAGAAATCCACGTCGACATTTCGACTTGCAGAATCTATGAGAAGATCTGTGATCACTTCAGTCGATCCGGATACCGCATCATTTTGCACGGTTACTCGATATCTCTCTGCAGATGGAATAAGAACTAAGAAGGCTCCTTGAGCGTCAGTCGATGTCGAAGCATCAGAGAGCACGCTGTTGGACACATCGAGTGCTTCCACGAGAACCACGAGCTGGGAGACATTAACCCTTTCCAGAGCGGGGTTTGTCGACGTCTCCTGAGCGAGTAATTTTGAATTCGGGGATGAGAGGATCCGGCCAGCGAAACTTGTCGTGCCCGTTCCCCTCGTTCCGCCGGCGGCACATCCGGGGAGCAAACTCAAAAGGCTGAGCACCAGGCTCAGCAAGAGGGCCGGAACTACATTCTTCATGTTTGAGATCTCACTCATTTTCTAGCGCCCACCGTTATCTTTTGTCCTACTAAAACTTCCAACGACTACCTGACTTCCGCCTTTCCCTTTCAAGCGAGGGTTCGAATCCTTGTCAAAACGTGAGAGATACTTTCGAAGTTTATGGTGAAACTGCATGCCCTCTTTGAGGAGCCATTTTCGAATTTGTGGCATTTTTTCTTCAACGATGTTGTCAAAATCGGTCGTCGCGTGAAGGTTTGCGGTTTCGTGAATTTCAAAAATATTTTCCTGCACTGCTTCAATGAGGTCAGCCGCATCAGCAGCAAGAAGTTCTAATCCCTCACTCGGATCTCCGACCGGTTTGTACGCAAGAGCAAGAAGCTTTACTCCGCGAGAGCTTCGCTCAACTGCACCAATTCTTTCGAGTTCGGCTAAAACGGTACCCGGGCGTACATCAGTACTGATCTGTTCTACGAGATCTGCGAACTGACTCTGCTGGCCATCGCAATCGAGCACTCGAGGCTTTCCGCTCGCGGTGGTAAACGCAGGACCGGTCGCCCAGAGTCCGATGACTTTTGTCAGAAGACTTGCGGCGGAATCACCCTCTTCGACCACGGAGGGCTTCGCGAGAAGTCTATTAATTTCTTTTCGCCGAATTCCCGTGATCACACTGAGGCGACTAGTGTTTGGATTCCCGCCAGCATCTTTGATCTCATCGGAAGCCACATCGAGAAACACGCTCTTCCCAACTTCGAGAAAGTCTTGAATTGTAAGCGCACGCTTCAAGCAAAACTTTGCAATCGGCCGAAGAAGCAGCCGGAGGGCAAACAATGCACTTGATCGCAAATCTCTGGGCATGAGCACGAGTCGTAGAATCCCAACAAAGAGAGGTAATAGCAGCTCAATTACCCCCGAGCTACCTGGTCCTCTTATTATGCTATTATTTCGAAGGGTTGTGAGATTTCCTCAAGAAAAAAATACTCTCTTTGGGCTCTCAAATCCACAAGATGGGTGGATCACCCACTTTTCAAGGGGTTGGCCATGGGAGTGGCACTGAAATCATTCAGAGGTCCCTTTTGTGACGCGATATTTTTCAAGGAACTCTCTACAGAGGACCGACTTGTCATACTGATGGCAGGCGTCAAAGCCTTTCTTGCACGTGTGTCGAGCGAGTTGTCCTGCCCGCTCCTGGAGCTGTAAGGCCTCTTGCTCTGGACTAAGGGTTGAAACGCGCGCGGGGCTGGAGTGCTTGGCCACATATTGAGAAATCTCGGCAGCAACACATCCCTCGTATACGGCCAAAAAAGCGTCTTTGGGATGCGGGGGGACCTCTCCTGACGCTTGGAACGGGAGGAGCGCTGCAAGGACGAAAGATACGAAGAACTCATAGCCATGCGAGATAAGACCCATAGAAAGCCTCAAACGGAGTTGAGGAGATATCCTCGTGACTTTTCTCACAATGTACCGGAATAAAAAGTTAGTCAAACAATGAAGTGGGTGTTTTACCCATTTTTATCTCTTGAGATATCTTGGGGTTATCTTAGCACTAGGACGAACTCTTAGAAAACCGAGCTTGCTTTCCCTATTGGGAGATGGGTGAAAGACCCATTTCCTGAGCGCCACGGTATCAAGTTCTCCATTTTCCGAGTCGACTGGATAGGGAGCGGAGAGGTCTTCCTTTCACTCGCGCTTCTCCTCAGGAAAAAGATGGATTCTCAGAAACTCAAAAGGCTCGCTGGATTTACCATGCTTGAACTCATGGTGGCGCTCGCTATCGTGGGAGTGGTTGCATATATCGGAGTTCCGCAGCTCTCGGGAATTTCCTCCTCGTTCAGTCGGCTGAACGCAAGAACCGTATTTCTTCAAGACCTCAAACGAGCTCAAGCGCAATCTCTCACGGAGGGATGTCGGGGGATCTTTTCAGTCGATGACGATAATTCCGGCTACTCGTTCGGGTGTGATTATCTCGCCTACGACGAGAGCGAGACTCCCTCGGCCGATATCGTAACCTTTCGGAGGAACCTTCCAGATCGCGTTCGTATGAATGTGTCCAGCCAAATCATCTTCAATTCAAGAGGAGAGTCGGTTGATATTGGCGACATCCTTCAAAATGTTGATGTAACGCTCTCGTATAACGAGGGAGGGACTTACGCTCCCTATGCGACAGGAACTTTGCTCGGAACAGGTTTGTTTTCTTTTGACTAGAGATGATGAAAGACGAGAACGTGCAACTGCGAAATGACAACGAGGCTGGATTTGGCGCAATTGAGTCGCTCGTCAGTATAGTTCTCATGTCGATCATTGCAGTTGCAATTATCATGAATCTCGTGGTCGCGCTCAGGACGGCAAAGATTACTGAAGTGAACCATGCTGCAAGTACGCTGGCCGTCAGCAAGATGGAAGAACTCGCATCAATCGACACCCTCAACCTCGATGATTCTTATGATGCAGTGGAAAACAACGTTGCCTGGGGTGATTTCAACTTTACCTTTACTCGGACAACTTCGATTACGGTGAATGCCGATAACACGCGGTCAGTCGATGTGACGGTGTCGAGTAATAGTACAAATGTTCCTTCGACCGTAAGTTTTTCAACAACCTTTGCTCTTTGGGAATAGTAGGCGATGCGAAATCGACTTTTAGCAGTGATGGGAGAGCGTGGTTTCACTCTGGCGGAGATGGTAGTGACCCTCGGTCTTTCATCGCTCCTCTTTTCGGCCGTTATGACCATGTACTCTACGGTTACCTCAATCTCATTTGACCATCACATCCGCATAGAAACCTTTGTTCAGGCGCAGGCGATTATGCAGTCTATCGGTGGTGAACTCCGCGTTCTTGGAAACGGGGTTCCTTTTGACCAAGCGAACTTTCAGATCGGAGAGGATACACTTTCAGATCCCACGGTGACTGAACCGATTCAGCTTTCAAGTCTCTCATCAACAAGCATCACCTATCGATTAAACGAGACGGGAAACGTGGTTCTCTTAACCGCAGATTTTGATCCAAGTTCTTCGTTGGTTATGACCGTTACCGATGCGTCTGGCTTTGCAGAGAATGATCCGATCTATATCTCGAACAGCGTTGTCTCTGGCGATGATGGACTATACGGAGTCGTAGCTTCAGTCAATGCTGGCGCCAATCAAGTGACGCTCGAAGCCGGGTACGTTGCTAGTCCCGACGCTGTCTTTGAGATGGGGAGCACTATGGAAGAGGTCCCATTCGTAACGATTACCACTGGAGCCGATGGAATAACGAGAGATTCAGGTTTTGGTGCCGTTCTCCTTGGAGAAAACGCCACTATTTCGTTCGACTATCTCGATGCGAACGGAGCATCGCTGGTACTCCCTCTGGAGACTGAGGATCTTATCAATAGTCTCCGGTCTATCCGAGTGACCGTGACAATGTCGAGTAAAAACAATCTCAAGAATGGAACGCCCTTTACCACGACGGTTACACAAGCATTTGGCCTCCGTAACTTAAATTATCTGTACTGATCTTTTCATGTAGGAGAATGTAGTATGAAGCGCTTCAAAAAAGAGTCTGAATATGGATACACCCTGTTGGGGGTGCTCCTCTTACTCTCTATTGGATTGATTGTCTCGGCCGGGATGATCGACACGGCGGGCTCGAACACAAAGACGCGTGCCCTCGTGAAAACACGTTCGGAATACTATTATCAGGTCGAAGAGACGCTTAATCGAACGGTTGCGTGGCTTCAGCAGAATTCAAAGTATCTTGTGTCTGCCTTTAGAGGTTCGGATTTCACTACCAATTTTGATCTTGGCTCTCCCTCCCTCGGAAGCAATGAAGGAGAACACTTTGGTGTTCCAACCATGGTAAAGATGAAGGGGACCAACAACTCAGTCATGTTGAGTAATAACGCATTTTTTGGTGAGTCCGCCTTCCCCTCGCTCGAGCATATCGATACTTCAGCCGCTTTTGATCCAATTTCAAGTTTTGAAAGTGCCGATCTCGGCGAAGCGAATGCTCGAGTTATTCTCGTTTGGGCAAGAGAGACTGACTCGAATTACGAACCGATTTTTCGAGTAGATGTGGTCACGGGAAATAACCCTGACCGAGGAGTACATAGCTTTTCCTTTGTGTACTCAACACTCGTGGCTTCCGGCGGCGATATGGGATTTTATGGGCGCGATCATTTTACTACGGGTACAGGGAATGACTGCTATTCTTATCAGTATGTCCATGATGGTTCTTCTTGGAGTAGGGGAGCGCCTCGAGCAAACTGTCCAGTGGGTTCAGATACCTCAATCTTTTTGAAGAGCAAGATAAATGGAAACGCAAAGAGCCTCACTGATGACAGTATCACCTTGAGCAATCCAGGTGGTGATGTTTCGGGCGATATGTGTGATGGAGCAGGATGTCACGGTTACGCCCTTCCGGTTGTTAATACGTGGAACGGATATTGTGGCGCGAGTAACAACGGGGATGCTTCTATCAGTGCGAATACGACCTGGTCTACCGGGGGATGCTGGAGAGATGTATCGATCTCCAACAATAAGACACTGAATCTTACTGACTATGAGAACCCATATTATTTCAGAACGCTCGACTTTGGTCCGAACAATGCCAAAGTCGCCTTTGGAACGATCCCAGTCGACAAGAAAGTGACGATCTATGTCGAAGATTTTGGAAACGATCACATCAACGGAAACGAAACCTACAATCCCAACAATGCTCCGCATCAAGTAGAAATTTACTATATTGGAGCGGAAGACATTAAATTGAATGGAAACGCAGATCTGAACGCGATGGTCTATTCTCCGCTTGCAAATGTGGACGTTCAGGGAAACTTTAACTTTTACGGTGGGATCTTCGCGAAAACGCTTGATGTGAGCGGAAGCGCTCGCATCAACTACGATGAAGCACTCGGCGCAGTTCCGGTCCTTTCAGACCTGAACTTCACCCTGAAAAAGGCGAGTCAGCGCTACCGATAAGGAAAAAGGGGAGAAAAAGCGGAGGTCGATTGCTTTTTCTCCCCACCCTTTAGTCACAAGTGCTAGAGAACGTAGACACAGAAGCAGAGATATTCAGGTTCTCCTGAAGTCGAGCCTCCGACAGTCGGATAAGCTTCTGTCCGATTCGAGACCGTCCCGATGCACGGCGCGCTTTTCGAATAACCTGTTTCGTTAAATCGTGCAGAGCGAACGCATTTGCGTTGTAGCCCTCTACCTCTTGTGTCCCAACATCAGTTGCAACACACAGGATGGTATTGGCACAGGAAGTAACTGTCGTTGGAATTTCAAAAATCAACGTCCAGTTCTGAACATAGAGCGCATCAGCTTTGTTTCGGATGCGTCGGCCATAATTCCTCGCCTTCTGCGATTTTACTAAACGAGTAAGAAGAGAGATCGATCGGATGACGACCTCACGCTGAGAGTTCGCTCCTCCGTCGAGCGATGCCAATGTCGAAAATTGGTCGACATTTTCACATCCGAGACAAGAAGTACCGTCTCCGTCACAAACTCCACACGCATCTACAATGCCATCGCAATCTACTTCGGGCTCGACGAGGCAATCGCTTGAGCAGCCATCCCCGTCCAGGCTATTTCCATCGTCACACTCCTCTCCGGATTGGAGAATCGCATCTCCGCAAGACTCAACGTTGCAAGAGCCTGAACAGCCATCATTGTCTGCCGTATTGCCGTCGTCGCATTGTTCCCCGTCCTGGATGAACCCATCGCCACACGCTGGGAGTTCACACGCGTTCGTGCATCCGTCGGTGTTGTCTGAGTTTCCGTCGTCACACGCTTCGGAAGACTGCTGAATGATCGCAAGACCACACGCCTGA
>JAGRAO010000358.1 GCA_020434565.1 Bdellovibrionales bacterium | reverse complement strand
GACTTTCTCGGGGCGCTCGACCGCAACCATACTCCCTATTGACCCGCCCCAGTCATGGACTACAAGTGAAAAGCGATCTATCTGCAGCCTATCTATAAATTCAGTCAACTGGGCGACCCGATCTCGAGTTCGAAAGTGCGCGTCCTTTGGCCGGTCACTTAACCCGAGGCCGATAAAATCGGGTGCAATGACTCGAAAGTCATTCTTCAGGAGTTGAATCAAGTTCCGATAGTAAAATGACCATGTCGGATTACCGTGCAAAAGGAGCACGACCGGCCCCTGCCCCTCATCCACATAGTGCATTCGGTGCCCAGCAACGGTTATAAAGTGCGGCTTAAACGGAAATTCTCGACGCAGAGCCCCATTCATCTCTATCTACTACCCCTGCAGCCATCTCAACAAAAAACACTACCAGATTATTCCGGTGAAGATTGAGTTGAGCCCGCTTCCATACCCGGTGAGAAGAATTTTTTCTCCGGCCTGAATATTCTTCTCTTCTACGCCTGTGAAGAGAGCACCCGGCAGCGAACAGGAAACCATATTCCCAAGACGTGGATACACTGCAAAATCTTTCGAGAAGTCGAGACCCTGAGTGTCGTAAAACGACTGGTTCACTTGTCGTCCGACGTTGTGGCAAAAGATGTGATCGAGATCGGCCGCATCCCATTCAAAGGCCTGCTGAAAATCACTCCACATGCGCTTTCCAAGCAATGCAGCTTCCCCAATGAGTCCCTGAGACTCAGTATGCATGATCGGATTGAGACCAATCGGATTCATGACTCCAAAGTCGGCATTTCCAACACACAACATGTTGTGCTGAGTCGCGGAACGACTCACGCAACCAACAATTCGATGGTCTGAGGTCGCGATACTCTCATGAGCCAAAACTGCCGCTGCCGCACCGCACCCGAGGGTGAAAGTGGGAAGGAGTCGCAAGAGGCCGTCGCGGGTGAGTTCAGCATCAGAGTCTTTTTCGAGGATGAGCTTTACGGTCGATTCGATGATGCAAGAGATATTCTCAGCAGAAACTACTACTCCCGCTTTAATAATCCCACTCTCGATGAGATTTCCGACCATCTGAATCCCATTCGAGAAACCGACACACGCGTTTGTGATATCAAAGCTCAAGGTGTCTTCTGGCCACTCCATATTTCCGTGAGCGAGCGCCGAGGTTGAGGGCTCAAAATAATCCCGTGTAACAGAACAGTTGATAAGCGCCTTGCATTCTTCTCTTGCAAAACCGATCTTTTCAAGCGCCTCTTTCGCTGCCACAGTGGCGCGGCTACTCGGGGAAACGGTGGGATCCCACAGCCGACGAGTCTTTACCCCGCTCACTTTCTCAAGCGTCCCAAACGGAACCTTTAGGCGCTCGTAGAGCGGTGCCACCCGATCCTCTAACTCAGTTGAAGAAACTTCAGTCTCAGGAAGATGCAATGCGTAGGACTCGAGTCTTACTGAACGAAAAGGGAATCGAATCATAGTATTTCTACCTTCAGATAATCGCTTTCAGATTCTGAGATCCAGAAAGTCGACTTTTGCTAAGCGCCTCCAAGCTGTTTTCTTTGGCCGAACCGATTCTCTGAGCGAACGCTCTCTTTGAACGAACGCTCAACGCACTTCCGCGCACGATCTCTGTGCTAAGACCTCACTTCAAAGACATTTCACGTCACGAGCAGTCGAAATCAGCACTCTCCCGCTATGGGGAGGGGCAAAGATTTCCAAGACTACCATTCGTTTCGACGGTTGAACAGCGTTACGAACCTCTTCAAAACGAAAAAACGCGTGTTGTCCTCGATTCTTAAGCTCGCCCGGGGAGATCCAAGGGGCGCTCAGGCGTATCCAGCAATAGAGATATCGCTCGGGAAAACCGGCTTTCGCCTTCGGACAATCGATTAAATCGGCCCGAAACTCCCTCGCAATCATTGGCCAAGATATTGATTAGCGATCGTCTCTCACTTATGTTGACTGGTTCATCTTCGCTTGCGCCGTTCGGGCCCCGCTTCTTTTTCATCTTCCTTATTCTAACCGCTGCTCGCTGGGTCACCTTGAATGGTGAGAGCGGTGAGCACTGAGAAGGGAATGAGAAAGTGCGACCCACACGAGTGGAGCATGAGTTGTTTTATGCAGTACCCTCATCCTGACCAAACTCCCTCAGCTCTCGAACCTGATCGTAGTCCGGCGGAATTGTTTGTTGCCAGGGGTGCTCCTGCCTCAATCGACGCTTTTTCGGGAGTAGAACTCGCCAACGCTTCGTTTTCGCCGAGTGGCCCCTCTCTCAATAATTCATTCCTTGCTCGACTCGGTGAGGAGACAGCTTTTCTGAGATCGCTTATAAGCGAAGATCGACTAGAAAGACTCGCTCGCCCCGCAAGCGGGTCCCCAATGTACCAGGTTCGAGTCGGCAGTGAATTTGAGTTCTTTCTTGTAGACTCACGTACGCTTATTCCTCGCGCTGAAGATCCCCTCCATCCCGGAGTTAACA
>JAGRAO010000357.1 GCA_020434565.1 Bdellovibrionales bacterium | reverse complement strand
CCAGGCATGATCGGTTTCCCTGGGAAGTGGCCACAGAAATACTCTTCGTTCTGAGAAACGTTCTTTAATCCGACACATCTCTGACCATCAACAAATTCAATAACTCTGTCCACCAACAGCATCGGATACCTATGGGGAAGACACTCTTGAATTTCACCCGCATCAAAAACAGTTTCAAATGTCATAACGTTCCCGTCTTAGCTTTCACACCGAAATACCCATCTTCATCCGAAGAATCTCATGCCCCAAGTAAAAACAAACCCGAAGAAAATCCTTACCCCTTTCGCGTGGACTCGCGTTAGCGAGGCCGGGGTGACGCCCTTACCCCTTTAGCGTGGACTCGCGTCAGCGAGGCCGGGGTGACTCCCTTACCCCTCAGGGGTGGACTCGCGTCAGCGAGGCCGGGGTGACAATACTACAGCGAGAGTTTTTTCTGGTTCAACCTCTCGATCACCTCATCAGTAAGATCAAAATCTTTATTTACATACAGAACGAGCCTCGGATCGCGCTCAAGAACGATCTTGTAAGAACTCTTGAGAGCGAGCTCAGAGATGACTCCGTCAACCTCTCCCACGAGACGCGCTATCACTTTGTCACGCTTGCGAGAGATCTCGTCCTGCTGGTCTTTTATAAATCGAGCTACCTCTTTCTCTCTCTTACGAAATTCCTCACCTTTCTCTTCGAGGGCTGACTTTGAGAGAAGCGTTTGCTGCTGCGCGATCTTTGACTGATATTCGAGAAGTTCACGCTTTTTGACATCGATCTGACGCTCGATCTGTTTTATTTCAGCTTCGAGATCTGTCTTCGATGCTTTCCCCGCTATAGATTCTGAAAGCACTTGTTGAATATCAACAACATAGACTTCCCGAACATCCTGCGTCGAACCGCCGACTGATTCAACATTCTCCTCACCAGCACCAACCTGCGCACAGCAGAGTGAAACAATTGAAGCAATCAGCCACAATGATCGCAAACCACGGTTTTTCATCTCTCTCGTCTCGCCAAAATCTCACGCCGCACAAGAGTATAGTCTAAAGAAAACACTATTCCAACATCGGCAGCAGGGAACCGTTTACACATCCCAGAAATCACCTATTTTGGACTAAAAATACTCACCCGAGCTCACCCGGAAACAGCCTCAAAAAAAATTTCGTCATTCCCACGAGACCTCATTCGAAAAAGAACTTAGAGAGGAGCTCCGAACGAGAAGAGGGTTACGCTTGAATCTTCTCCTGGCTCTCGATCAATTGGGAAGCCAAGTTCCACTCGGATAGGACCAAGCGGTGAAGCCCATCGAATACCAAATCCATAAGCCTGCCTCAGGTCAGAGACCGTGATGTTCTCGTCGTCATCAAACGCTTCGCCAACATCATAGAAGATCACACCTTTAATGCCCGCACTCTGGAAAAGGGGAAAAATTAATTCAAGGTTATTTACGAGCTGCTTACTTCCCCCGAATTCATTTCCATCTTCGTCAACAGGTCCAAGGCTTCGTTCATCAAATCCTCGTACGCTATTGATTCCTCCGGGAAAGTAGCGCCGGAACAATGGAAAGTCTTCCCCATTGAAAGTTTTTCCGTATCCGACCCTCGTTCGCCAAGAAAAAATGAAGTCCCCAATCGAAGTCTTTCCGAGTGGATAGTATAGTTGGTTCTGGCCCTCTATCAGGTAATATTCTTCGTTTCCTCCAATCCCAGTCAGCTCCACCGAAAGCACTTGCCGAGAACCATCAGAGGGATTGAGCGGATTATCAATTGTGTTTCGGACCAATCGAGGGGTAAACCCCGACGCTTTCGAGGATCCCTCAGAAGCTATGACGAGTGGAGCAGCGTCATCGAGATCAACATTCGATATATTGATATCGAGATACTCGTATTTTACGGAGAAACTGACATCCTCAGACCATTCTCCAAAGAACTCCTCGAGAGGATACCCGATAGTCAACGAACCTCCCTGAAGTTCGCGATCAAAGTCGTTGAACTCGCGCTGAGTCCGCAAAAGATCAGCTTCCCCAGACCAAAATGAATCGTCGAGTCGCGGGTCCTGGAGCGAAATACTAAAATTTTCCCGCTCAGTACCAAGGTCAGCGTTTAATACGGCCCTTCGACCGGCTCCAAGGACATTGTTCTCAGAGAGTCGAACATTAAAAAGCGCACCATCGGACGTGGAAAACCCCGCACCTGCGCTGAAGGTACCCGTAGAAGCCTCTCGAACGTTGACGAGCAGATCGACTTTATCATCTTCCCCCTCAACAGTTTCAGAACTAATATCTACTTCTTCGAAATACCCGAGCCGCTGAAGAAGACGTTTGCTCCTTTCAACCTTTGAACTCGAATACTGGTCCTGCTCGTTTATTCGAAGCTCCCTTCGAATAACGTGATCATATGTCTTGGTATTCCCTCGAATCTTAATGCGATTCACATCTACGAGCTTTCCCTTATCAACAGAAAACTCTATATCGACGGTAGCAGCTGTTCGGTGGAGGCGGGTGTCCGGCACCACGTT
>JAGRAO010000356.1 GCA_020434565.1 Bdellovibrionales bacterium | reverse complement strand
CGTGGTTGTCGTTGTTATCCTCTGTGCGACTCAAGGGGCAATGGCTCAAGATCAGAACAAGAGCGCATCAGCTCTCAGAGGAAGCGAGCCGATGGATGGGTACTCTATTCCTCCTCTACACCCTGATCGGTGGGAAGCCTGGGAGATCCTTATCGCTGGAGGGAGAAACCCGTTCTGTGGACGAGTGACGATACCGCTCTTTGCTGACCCAGCTTGTATTTCTCGGTGCAACCGAACCTGCGGGCAAGGAGTCGAAGAATGCAACCGCGAGCGATGGGGTGATGAGCACAGCTGCGCAGAACTCTCTTTTGCCTGTCTTAATAGTTGCCCAACTGAAGACACGGAATGCCAAGATGACTGCATCAACTTTTTCCGTCAGTGCGACAACATCGCCCAGAATAAATTTACGGACTGTGTCTCAACCGCAAGAGACAACGATCAATCGTGCTATGACGGTTGCCGAGTGGTCAGATGATAAGGAAGTCATAATTCCAGACTCTCCGGCAGGGCTTGGCTCCGTGACCCAAAAGACCTTCATAGCGGGCTAGATCGGTTGCAGCAGCAACACCTTCCTGGAATTCGGAATACTTCTATTTCTAGCCGGAGGCACTAACGATCAATGCGGGGAGCTTTTCAAATTGGTCGGAGCAGTAGCGGTGTCCAGGAAAGAGAGACCGCCGCTAAGAGTTCCTAAATCGCAGCATCTCCGCCACGCACTCTGAGAGGTTTCTCTTTCCAACGAGCTGCGATTTCTTCTGGAGAATCACTCTCCGGTTTCATCGGGAATGACACTTCATTCAGCGGGGTCTCGCTGCCACGATCGGCTTCGTTCGCTCGCTTCGTCGCACCAGTACTGACCGCATCGGTCGCACCACTTCCTGGGATCATATATGGATCAAATGCTGGCTTGTCTGATTCTGGGCCCATTACTACCTCAACTGTTTACCCACCGAAGCAGAATATTCGTCCAAATCTCATTCCTAATCAACCAAGGACCGACCGTTGGTCACCTGCTCCGCTCGCTGACCGCCGGCTACTCTGTTTCCAAGAATATCGACGTCTTCCTCCGCTTCGCGAGCCCCAATGTTGTCGCGACGTTTCGGAAGATCTCCTTCGCCCTTCCCCACCTGAAGAACTCGATCCAGAGTCTTTCGATAAAGCTCGGCCTGAGGGGAGACTTGGAGGGGTAGGCAGAGTAGTGATCCTCAACTGAAGGTGTTTCTCGATTCGACGCACGATGGACCTATCAGAGGCAGTAGTGAAAGAGAGCGCATCACCAAGCCGAGTCGCTCTCCCGGTTCGCCCCGTTCGGTGCGTGTAGGCTTCTACCGTATCAGGCATGTCGTAATTGACAACGTGAGAAACGCGCGACACGTCAATTCCTCGAGCTGCGATATCAGTTGCTACCAAGACCTTGTATTTCCCACTTCGAAACCCCTCGATAGCATCTCGACGCTTGCTCTGAGAAAGGTTCCCCTGAAGTGCCGTTGCAGAGAGCCCACCCTTTTGCAGCAAGTCACCCAGACCTTTTGCTCTCCGCTTTGTGCGCGTAAAAACGATCGCACTTCCTTCTCCAAGAGTGCCCACGAGTTCCAGAAGGAGTGGATTCTTCTGGGAATCGGAGATCGAATACATGCTGTGTGACACGGTTTCTGATAGCCCACTCGTTCCAACCTGGATAGTCGTTGGCTTAGTCACCATCTCATTTGCAAGACGCGCCACCTCTTCTGGCATGGTTGCAGTAAAGAGCAAGGTTTGCCGCTGCTGAGGGAGGAATTTCCGAATTCTCCTCACAACAGGCAAAAATCCCATGTCGAACATATGGTCAGCTTCGTCCAGTATTACAGTGGTAAAGGACGACGGATCGAACGTTCCCCTCTGCAGATGATCAAGCAGCCTTCCCGGACATGCAATCACCACATCAACGCCTCGCTCGAGTAAACGAATTTGACGCTTCATGGAATCCCCGCCGTAGAGCGTCACACCGGAGAGCCCACTGCCACACCCAAGCTCCCGAAACGAATCAAAGATCTGATCGACGAGTTCACGAGTCGGGGCAAGCACAAGAACTCGGGGAATGCGCCGTTCGGATGACGCCAAAAGCTCGTGTAAAACTGGAAGCGCAAATGCGGCGGTTTTTCCAGTACCAGTCTGAGCAAGTCCAATCACATCGCCGCCCTCAAGGATGACCGGTATCGCTTGCTCCTGAATCGGAGTAGGCGCGTCGTAACCGAGGAGAGAGATATTCTTGAGAAGCTTCGGATGAAGCTGAAAATCATTAAAATGCATACATGTCCTCATGTAAAAGAATCGACAGCGAATTCAGCATTCCTGCATCAGCTGAAAGCCGACAAGGATGCAAACGCCTCATAAAAGAGAGAAATAAAAAAGAAAGAAATGCGCAGCGAGGAGCGACACATTCCTCGATAAAAATTAAAAGAAGCGAGAATTGAAGTGGCCAATAGGACCTTACCGTCCGGCCACCACAGATGCGAGTTCTACTGG
>JAGRAO010000355.1 GCA_020434565.1 Bdellovibrionales bacterium | reverse complement strand
GGAACTCCTGAAACCTTCCTTTAAACTCCGACAGGCCCTCATACTTTGCGGTGTCTCTCCCGCGTCAAGAGACGCTCTGTGTTCGGACTACAAAAAACTGAGCGCATTGAAGAATCGGAGAGCACTCGCTGATCGCTCCCCCGAAGAGATCTCAGAGTTCTTAAAAAGGGTAAAGAGTGCTGCCGGTGAAGGATACGGGATAGCTCTTGCAACGGTTTACCGAGATTTCGCAAGAGATCTGCAGAGTGTCTTCTTTGAGAACTGCGGCCCTTTTCCACTCCGAGTTGGAGACTATCAAAGGATCTATGAGAGGACTTCTCAGGTGTTTTTCGATGAATTCGAAAAGCTCTTGTCGCTCAAACAACTTGCAGAGAGCATTCGAGTAAGCTCAAATACTCTCGCAATCACTCATCTCGAACCAACCAGGTCTCTCAAGAGAAAAACCTTTCCATTGAATGAACGTTCTCATCCTCGGCTGCAGAAGATCTTGTTCCCTCAGAAAAAATAGTTTTTTCAGCTAACTTTCCCATCGAAAAACTTGCGCTTGTCTCTCTCCGTAGTACTCTTTCTCGAAATTAACTGTTTCGTCTCACGTGCATTTTCTCATGGCATCACTTTCGGTTCGATTGTTTCGCTTCTTCTTTTTTTCTTTGGCATTCTCTGTCTTGCTTGTTGCTGCTCTTTGGCTCTCTCTTCCGATGGTACTCCACACTGACTGGGCAAAAAGGCAACTTGGAGAGCTTCTCTCTGACACCCTGCACCGACCGGTTGAGATCGGCGGGCCGATAGAGTTGTCCCTCACCCTTGAACCTTCATTACGGCTTTCAAATGTGACAGTTGCGAACCCCGAATCACTGAAAGATCGCGAAATGCTCACCGCCGGGAGTCTCTTTCTTTCTGGTCCGCTCCTTCCCAATCTGTGGGGAGAATACGAAGTCACTCAATTTCAAGCTGAAAAGATTTCGATTGACGTAGCCAAAGACAAACAGGGCCGGTCAAACTGGAGTTTTTCTGATACTGCCGGTTCTTCCTCTCGAGAACGCGATGCCCAACTCAAACTTCCGATTATTCGAAACTTGATTATCAACGACCTGAATCTCTTGCTTCAGCAAGGTTCTGGCTCAAAAGAGATATATCTTAATTCATTTGTACTTAAAGATATCAACCTTCAAGATGATGGGTCACTCAAATCATCTTTTCGAGTTGGCGAGATCCCCTTTACGTTTGACGGGGGCTTAAGCTCGGTAAACCGCTTTTTGGTGGGAGAGCCTCTTCACGTACAAATTGACGCCAAGCAAGACACACTCGAGCTTCAAGCTCAGGGAGCTCTTGAACTCGTAGGCAAAGCTTCGCTTGACGTGAAACTCGCTGCGAAAGAGCTCACGTTCGTTGGCGAACGCTTCGGGGTACAACTGCCTCCGATAAAAGCGCTCTCGTTTACAACAAATCTTTCTGCTGAGATCGGGAAAAAGGGTGATCGGATAGTTCGTCTAAAGGATCTCGAGCTTTCATTTGACGAGAGTGCTGTACGGGGAAAGGTCGAGGGTGTGCTCTCACAGAACGGAGAACTCACATTTGATGGAACCCTCGAGTCAGCTTCGAACCGCTTCTCTTCTCAAGGAACCTATTCACCGAAAGGAGCACTTATTGCAGAGCTTGAGGCCTCAGGAGGAGATCTCTCAGAGCTTTCTCCCATCGTATTCACTTCGCTTCCGCCGTTGAAGGACTACCGAGTATCACTCCATCTTAACTCTCCGACTCTCGCCGAAGAGAATTTTAAGTTGACGAATACCCAACTTAGACTTGGAGAAAACGATCTGAACGGAGAGCTGTCGCTCTCGCTCAGTCCACTCACCGTTTCAGCTAAACTTCACTCAGAGAAGTTCGATGTTGACTCGATTCAATCAAATTTTACGAGTTCTGAACCGAAAAACCTAGCTCCGAGCGAAGAAAACGCGGGAAAGATTCTGTATGAGAGCCTGAATGGGCTGAACGCCGACCTTGATCTCACCGTATCAAATTTTTTCCCCTCGCCGAGCCTTACCGTTCGAAACGCCGTCCTCAATGCAGCTATTCACAGCGGAAAAATCGTCATTTCCAAGATTGAGGGGCAAGCGTTTGGTGGCGAGTTAAACGGAAAAGCGTCGGTGCAGAAAAGCGGTGTAGAGCTTAGCTTTAAGGGAAAAGAGCTTGACGTTCAGAAAGCTCTTTCGCCCAACGGAGAGCCCTCTTTTGTGGATGGAACCTTTGACCTCTCTCTGGATCTTACAAGTTCGGGAGAGAGTCTCGAAGAGATCCTCAAGAAGCTCTCCGGCACGGCAAGACTTGACTCAGACAACGCTCGAATCAAGAGCTCTACGCTCAATACCGCTGCATCGGGCCTTGCTCAGATCGTACGTCCGATCTTTCAGGGCTCTCAGGATGCTGAATCTGAGTGTATGATCTTTCATTTTTCAATCGAAAACGGAGTAGCAGCGTCTGAAGAGCAAGTTGTAAAATTTAAAGAGGTGTTT
>JAGRAO010000354.1 GCA_020434565.1 Bdellovibrionales bacterium | reverse complement strand
CCTCGCGTGTACGAGATCTCTTTATTCAGGGAAAGAAGAATGCCCCCTGTATCATTTTTATTGATGAAATCGACGCCGTTGGACGGCACCGTGGTGCCGGTATCGGTGGTGGTCATGATGAGCGGGAACAGACGTTGAACCAGCTCCTTGTTGAAATGGATGGATTTGAGAGCAACGAGGGAGTCATTCTCGTAGCCGCTACCAACCGGCCTGATGTCCTTGATCCTGCGCTTCTCCGTCCTGGGAGATTCGACAGACGAGTTGTGGTTCAACGCCCAGATCTCAACGGAAGGTTAGGGATTCTCAAAGTACATACCAAAAGGACTCCACTCGCGAGTGATGTCGATCTCGAAGTTGTGGCTCGAGGCACACCTGGTTTCTCTGGAGCTGATCTTGAAATTCTCGTGAACGAGGCTGCGCTTTGGGCTGCGCGAAAGAACAAAGAGAAGCTCGATCGGGAAGATTTTGAATACGCGAAGGACAAAGTGATGATGGGAGCCGAGCGGCGCTCAATGTTACTCACGGATCAAGAAAAGGAGGTCACCGCGTATCACGAGGCGGGACACGCGCTCGTTGCAAAGATGCTTCCTCATGCGGACCCTGTCCACAAACTCACAATCGTGCCTCGTGGGATGGCGCTTGGCCTTATGCAGCAGCTCCCTGAAAACGATCGTCATACGTATTCCAAATCGTATTGGCTCGATCAGCTCGCGGTCTTTTTCGGTGGTAGAGTTGCCGAACTCGAAGTCTTCGGCGAAATGAACACCGGAGCTGCTTCAGACATCGAACGAGCTACTGAGATCGCAAGACGAATGGTCCGAGAATGGGGAATGAGTGAAAAACTCGGGGCTATTCAATATGCCTCTCGAGAAGGGGAAGTGTTCCTCGGAAAGGAGGTCGGCCGAGCGAGCGATTTTTCCCAAAAGGTACAAGAGCAGATCGATGAAGAGGTCCGTACGATTCTTGATGAGCGCTATCACGTCGCTCAAAAAATTGTACACGAGAACATCGACATCCTGCACCGACTCGCGCGAGCTGCCATAGAGCGGGAGACACTGAACGCCGACGAAATCGAACTGATCTGTAAAGGACATGAGCTTCCTCCTCCTTCCACGCCTCCTGCTGCAGTTACTTCAGGTGAAGGGGAGAAGAGCTCTGAGGAAATGAAGGCAAAGACGTCTGGAGGGATTGGGGAATCAAGGAGCAATATTTCTCCTCCAACCACACCGCCTGAGCCGGAATCTGCCTAAAACAGGGGTCTCGAACTCGTTCCCCGCTTTCTCATGATGCGCGAACGCGCTCATGACGAGCTCTCTCGTTGGGGAATCACTATCTGAGGATGCGGTAGAGAGCATGGAACTGGTCGACATTCAAGCTGACTGGCGAACGCTTCGAGTCGTTCTTGACGTCCTGATTGTGGCGTACCTGATTTACAGGGGGCTCCTCATTATTAAGGGTACTCGAGCAGCTCCGATGCTCGCAGGTCTTTCAATTATTGTTTTGATGTATTTCTTTGCGAGTCGGCTTGGGCTCGTGACCCTGGACTGGCTTCTTGGAAATTTCTTAAGTTCGATCATCCTCGTTGTCGTTGTGATCTTTCAAGACGAGATTCGGAGAGGTTTGACAAAATTTGGCCTTCAACCGCTTTTTCGAAGAACTGATGCACCAGTCTACGACAAAGTGATCGAGGATGTGACTCTTATCTGCTCCAAACTTGCCGAGGACAAGCTTGGAGGATTGATAGTCTTCCAGCGGGAGGTAGGCTTGGACGATTTCGTTGAGGAGGCTGTTATTCTTGATGCGGTTCTCAACCGGAAGCTCCTGTATGGGATATTTGTGCCAGAATCCCCACTTCACGACGGTGCTGTTCTCATAGACGGCTCAAGGATACGTGCCGCTGGTTGCGTCCTTCCGCTCAGCTTTAATCCTGATCTTGATCCGAGCCTCGGAACTCGCCACCGAGCTGCTCTTGGAATATCCGAAGTCAGTGATGCGATAGTGATCATTGTTTCAGAAGAAACGGGTAGTATCTCTCTCGCGCGAGACGGTCGATTGACGAGAAACCTTGACGGCGCCATGCTTCGTGACGCCCTACACCGGTTTCTCTCAAATTCTGTTCAGGTCTCCGAAAAGAGCGATCAAGGCGAGAAGAGTTCTCATCGAGGCAAAGTATCATGACCAAAAATCTCAGTCTCAAGATTTGGTCTCTCCTGATTGCGCTTGCAACAGCCTTTTGGGTACACAGCAATAATACCGGCACGGTGTTAACCCTCTTTCTCCCCCTGAAATTAAAGAATCTTCCTGATTCTAAAATCGTTCTCCTCCCCCTTGTAAAGCAGGTTCAAGTCGATATTCGAGGGCCGGCTTTCGCGGTGTCTTCTGTCGCTCAGCACCCGCCATCAGTCGTTGTTGACCTTCGTTCCGGAGATGGGAATCGATATACAGAGAGACTTCAGCCTCAAAATATTCCGCTGCCTTCGGACATCGAAGTGGTTCGAATAGATCCACAGGAGTTCG
>JAGRAO010000353.1 GCA_020434565.1 Bdellovibrionales bacterium | reverse complement strand
CGAGCGACGCGCCTATCTGTACAATTGGGCCCTCACGACCAACCGAACCTCCAGTTCCGATCGAAAGTGATGATGCGAGCGCCTTGACCACGGCGACTCTCGGTCGGATCCTCCCACCACGAAGGGCAACTGCTTCCATCACTTCTGGAACCCCGTGCCCTTTGGCTTCACTCGCAAAAAAGTACGTCAGGACTCCAACAAGGACTCCACCGAATGTGGGAACTCCGATCAAAATTATCGGCGAAAGAGGAGAGGAAAGAGAGCTCTCTCCAAACGAGAGCCGAGAGATGAACTCAATCAGCTCACGGAAAAACGTAGCAGCGATACCGGTACCTAGACCAACCACGATCGCTGTAACGAGTAAGACGACTGAGCCACCGGGGCTTCGTCTATTCATCCACGTGACGAAACGCCGTTGAACGAGCCTAGCCCAAGCTGCAAAACCTCTCTTTGAGAAATTCATACTGTTCACTACACCAGATGAGAGCTTCGCCTACGCACCGCCCTCTCAAAAACGCACATCATCTTCCCGACAAAGTATTCCCTAGGAAACCGAGAGCCGATCCCGCAACACCTGACACGCACAAGAACCCTATCTCGTACCCCGTAGAGTTTAAAGTAAGGAGATTTCGCATTTTACATTCTGTGTAAAAAGAAATTGTCCTTCAGTATAGATGCTTGGAACGAGAGAACTCTGCTCGAGACTTTTTACCGGAAAAACACTTGCGCTTTCGTATCATCCCTCATCTCATCTAGGAGAGTTTCTTTGGAGAGAACTCTCGAAAACCCACGAAAAGCGCCCTCGAAAAGAATGACAAAGAAGAAAAAGGGTACAAAAGAGAACGTTGTGCCAAAACGACTCGAGGCTAACATACCCCCCTATGTACGGAGTGCGTTCTCAGATAATGTTCTATTCCTCGCACATTCATCTGGAAAAGGGTTGATCTGCTTACAAACCAACCCGATGGAGTTTTTGTGCTACACGTGCAGCGAACCGACCGGGAGAGATCTCTTCGGCTCCAAAGGAGATTCCTTTGATCTGCTCTCGAAGCACCGACCCTTGCTCGAAGAGCTCGGCTGCTCTTGGCTCATTCCACTACTTGAAGAGGGCTCAGAGGAACGGCTCAGAGCTGTCCTCGAGAAATTCAAATGCTCTCCAAACACCTGAATCTATTGATGCGCTGGCTTCATCTGACGGAATGTACATATCAAATTTGGAAGCCCCCACCATGTGGTTCAAAAGAAAGAAGATTCGTAAAGACCAGGAAGCTCCAACCTCAACCGTTGAGGAGAAGCGAACGACTTTCTATTTCGACCTCCTTTCAAAAGCCTTTGGTCGCCTCAAGAACGGCTTAGCGCATGTCCAGTCGAATCTCGCTGAATCTGTGGCACTCAACGCTTCAAGTGTGACCGAATATAACCAGATTGAAGCTGAATTTTCAGGAGTAGTACGGGAGTCCAAGGAGGTACAACTAAAATCAGACGAGCTGAGTCTCCTTGTTTCTTCAGCACACAATGAAGTGAATGGAATGCTCGATGTTGTAGAAGTTGTTCGCCGGTTTGTGGAGCAGATTCTTCAGATCTCAGACCAGACAAACCTACTCGCGTTGAACGCCAGCGTCGAAGCAGCCCGAGCAGGGGAAGCAGGTAAGGGCTTCGCAGTGGTTGCCAATGAGGTACGGGTCCTTTCGCAGAACACTCAACTTGCGATTAGAGAGATCACTGAGTCACTTGGGAACCTCAAGGAGCGCTCGACTACCCTTTCAGAAAGCATGACGAAAGCCGCCGGACATACCCATGAGGTAACTTCAAGTATTTCCTCTTTTACCAACAGAGTCCAAGCGACTCACCAACAGAACAAGAAAGCGATAACTCGGATATTTGGAACAAATGATCAGATATTTATGAGCCTCGCAAAGCTCGACCATATTATCTGGAAAATCAATACGTACATCTCTGTTCTTACAGGCAAGCCGAGTTTTGATTTCGTTGACCATCACAACTGCCGTCTCGGAAAATGGTACTACGAGGGTGATGGATTTCAGTCATTTTCAAGAACTTCATCTTATGCCCAACTCGAGCAGCCTCACGCAACGGTGCACAATGGTACGAAAAAGATTTTTGAGCTTCTCAAGACCGGGGATGGAGAGATGCTCTCGAAGGCGATCGAAGAGATGGAGCGAGGAAGTGAGGGGGTCTTTTCGACTCTTGATCGAATGCTCACGCAAAAGAAGACTCAGGCGACCTCTCTCTTTGAGTCGTGTGACAACAGCTCCTCAGGCCAGATAAATTAGGCTTTTTTCGTATTCAGCCCTGACTCCTGCCGAGCCGACTACCTTCTCGGTTATTCAGTTCTGCTCATCTTGGGAGGGCATAATGAAGAAAGTGTCTTGGGTTTTCATTTTCGCTTCTATTTTCTGCTTTGCGACCCTTCCAACCTCCGGCTTTGCAAAATCATCAAAAGGCAAGAAGTCGACCACCCGTAGTATCCGCGCCAAAGTCAAAAAAGCGGGGTTA
>JAGRAO010000352.1 GCA_020434565.1 Bdellovibrionales bacterium | reverse complement strand
GCTCCTCTCGGGGGAGGTGGGCCCACCAAAAACGACGAACACCTCGTGTCATTATTCATTCTTGGTTACCGCTCTAAGAACCACCGGATATTTGATGAGGGACGTGCGACGACTCTTGGATCTTGAGTAAAATCTTTCGGCCCTTGGTAAGATATTCCACAGTGGAGAGTCTAAATCGCGGAGGGCGACGCTGTACCCACTTGGTAGGCAATGACATATGTATAAGAAGAGTCTTTTTATTTTTCGGCGAGATCTTCGTCTCTCAGACAACACAGGACTTCGTGAAGCGATCCGGCAGTCAGAGAAAGTAGCCCCGATATTTATTTTTGATCCGCGACAGATAGGGGACTCGAATCCCTTTCGCGGACAGATGCTCCTTCAGTTTATGGTTCGGTCTCTCAGAGAATTGAGGAGCGAGATAGAGGGAAAGGGAGGAATTCTTCACTTTTTCGCGGGAGAGGGTCCGGCAGTAGTTGGTCAGCTCCTTGACGCCGCCGATATCGAGGCTGTGTTCTTTAACGGAGACTACACTCCTTTTAGTCGCAAACGTGACAAGGAGATCGCTGAAGTTTGTAAATCCAAGAATCGGAAGTGCCACGCATTTCACGATGCGTTGCTGTTTGAGCCTGGAAGAGTAATGAAGGGAGATGGATCTCCGTACACCGTCTATACACCCTTCTCGAAACGGGCGAAGCAGATGGAGATTCCTCGGCCTCAGCTCCTTCCGCGGAATCCCCAATTTTTCTCTCTTCCGAAACAACTTGAACAACAGCATCCGCTTACCGAACTGGAAAATGAGGGGACAAAGTCCCTTCATCGAAAGGGTGGAAGAAGGGAAGCCCTCGCGATTCTCAAAAGAGTGTCCTCTTTTAAGCAATATTACGATCGAAGAAATACGCCGTCAGACACCGAAGGGACAACGGGTTTAAGTCCGCACTTGAAATTTGGCACGGTGTCGGCTCGGGAAGTGTACTCTAAGTTTGTCGCTGAATTCGGAGTCGATCACGGTGTTGTTGGTGAACTTCTTTGGCGAGATTTTTTTACCTGCATCGGGTTTCATTTCCCGCACGTCTTTGGGAATTCGTTTCGCTCGGAATACGACAACATCGAGTGGTCAAACAAGAAAGATGAATTTTCACGGTGGTGCAACGGACAGACTGGGTTTCCCTTAGTTGATGCCGGAATGCGGCAATTGAATGCGAGTGGATTTATGCACAATCGGATCCGAATGGTTGTTGCTTCGTTCTTGATGAAGGACCTTCACATCGATTGGCGGTGGGGAGAAAAATACTTTGCCACTCGGTTGCTGGACTATGACCCGGCAGTTAACAATGGGAACTGGCAATGGGCGGCGTCCTCGGGTTGCGATGCTCAGCCGTTTTTCCGAATTTTTAATCCATGGTCCCAACAACAGAGGTTCGACTCTGATTGCACATATATTCGAGCCTGGATTCCCGAGTTGAGTAAATTCTCTCCAAAAGAGATTCACTCGCTCGAAAAGGGAGATGGAAAGCTTGGGGACTATCCAAAGCCTATGTTAGACCACCGTGAGGCTCGAGAGGTTACTGAAGAGATCTACTCCGTAGTCAAAAAACGTTAGAAGTGGTTTCAAAGTTTCTCATCACGTTTGTGCTGTGAGCGTTGATGCCCTCTGGCGAAACGGCGTATACTCCCTTTCGATTTCATGGAGGATCTGAATCATGGCAGATACACACGTGGCCCTCGTCGGTCTCGCCGTTATGGGTTCAAACTTGGCGAGAAATATCGAGCGCAATGGGTTTCCGGTTGTCGTCTATAACCGCAGCTCCGAAATAACCCAAGAATTCGTGAGGCAATACTCCGAGCAGAACTTCATTGCGGCACAGTCGTTGCGAGAGGTCGTTTCGAAGACTTCCAGTCCTCGGCAGATAATCTTGATGATCAAAGCTGGCAAACCAGTTGATTCGGTCTTGGCGGAGCTTCTTCCGTTGCTATCGCCGGGGGATATAGTGCTTGATGGAGGAAATTCTGCGTATCAGGACACCATGAGAAGGTCTCACGAGTGCTCGACGCGGGGGATTCATTTCCTTGGAGTCGGTATCTCAGGAGGAGAAGAGGGGGCGCTCCATGGTCCAAGCATCATGCCGGGTGGTGTTCGCGATGCCTGGCAGATAGTGGAGCCTATGCTCAAAAAGATTGCTGCTCAGGTAGGTTCCGATCCTTGTTGCTCGTACATCGGTCCTGATGGTTCCGGCCACTTTGTAAAGATGGTCCACAACGGTATCGAATACGGCGATATGCAACTCATTGCAGAAGCGTATGACCTCCTTTCTTCTGTTACTGCGTGCCAGCCGCCAGAGCTTGCGGATATCTTTGCGCGGTGGAATGGCGGTCCGCTTCGCTCGTTTTTAATCGAAATTACCGCTGATATCTTTCGCAAAACCGATCAAGAAGTCGGAGGATATCTCGTGGATCATGTTCTCGATAAAGCCGGTCAAAAGGGCACTGGACGGTGGACGGTTGAGGCGGCACTTGAACTAGGAGTGCCGATACCGA
>JAGRAO010000351.1 GCA_020434565.1 Bdellovibrionales bacterium | reverse complement strand
CGACGAGGCGTGAGAGTCCGATCCGATAGAGGCGGCGGAGGCCAAGTTTCGAGTAAGCTTCGATTGGAGATGCCTTTAGTTCTCGTTCGCACAGCTCAAGGCCGATGCACGCTGCGCCTCGTACCGCAAGGGTCACAAGCTCAACTTCCTCCATGTCACCGAGGTCTGTCCCAAAGTGTACGAGTGCTCCGTTCATAATGAGTGAAAGTTCGGCCTCAAAAACCTCGAAGTCTCTAATCTCTTGTGCAAGTCGCTGCAATATTTTCGGAAGCCGCTCTGAGTAGATAAGTGGTCGAATGGGCTTGAGATCTGATACGCCGACGTCTAGGGGCTCGAGTTCGTTGAACTGAACGGACGAGAATTGGAGGGGCTCATTCAAGTGGAACGCCATCTCTCGATCGGGAATTCCCTCGGCTAGCATTCTCTTATCTCGTTCCTCAAAAGCCTCCTCTTCAAGTACGCTTTGTGTGTGGAGTGTGGAGATCTGAAGAAGCTTATAAAACAAGTTTGCATCAGTCTCGAAAATGAGAGCGAGGAGCCGAGCAAGAAGGAACTGCTTGTGGTCGTCTTCTAGGGTGATGTGAATCCACGTGTGTCCCTTGTCGGGAGTGAAATAGTGGGGTGCCGGTGGATTCTCGGTAGGTTCGTCAAAGGTTACAGACTCAACATGTCGAGATATGAGAATGCAGAGACATTTGAGGTCGAGTGCTGGAAGGATTCTTTGCAGGAGGGAGAGGTCGTTTTCAGCATCTGGGAGTTCGAGCCAATCCCATATCTGATCTTCCGAGAACCGATCGCCGTGCCACAAGTCAAAATCAAGGAGGAGTTGAAGCTGATCGCGGGAGAGGAGGTCGATAACTTCGACTGAAGAAGCCAATCCTCTCCGTTTCATAGAGATATAGATCGACTGCGCTGGAATCGTTCGAGCGAGGAGTTCAGGAGATTCACTTACGAGAATCTGTTCAACAGCGTCCTTGAGGGTACGTCGAGTGAGAGCAATCTCATTCATAACGAAATCTACCGGAGAAGATGGGCCCCGATCTTGCAGCTACGAAGTCTTTTTTCAAAGCCCGGTTCTTGGGAGTCTTTTTTAGAGGTGTCACGCGTGAAAACCTCCGAGACAACTCCTTACTGACTTACTGAGGTTTCTTTTTAGCTCCAATCGGAGCGAGGACGATATAAATTTGCCGTCCTTGTCGAGGAGATCGCTCGTCCACCGTGGAAACGTCAGCCAGTGCCTCAATGATCTCTTCAAATTTTGCGACTCCTAGGTCAAGGTACACGATCTCTCGACCTCGAAATCGCATTGAGAACTTTACCTTATCGCCTTCACCGAGAAACTCTCTGGCCTTCTTGAGTTTCGTTTCCAGGTCACCGCTGTCTGTTCGGTAGCGAATCCGGAGTTCTTTGATAGAAGTTTCAACTCGCTTTTTCTTAGCTTCAGCCTCTTTCTTTTGAACTTTGTATTTGAACTTTCCATAATCCATGAGCTTGCAGACAGGCGGCTCTGAATTCGGAGAGACTTCGACGAGATCTAATCCTCGCTCTTGTGCAATGTCATACGCTTCTTTAGAGGTGATAACCCCAAGCTGTTCTCCATCCTCTGCAATCACCCGAACTTTTGGAGCTCGAATGCGGCTGTTAATTCGGTGAGTTTCTTCAACTTGTGGTCTTTGTGGACGACGGCCGCGGAATCCTCCGCGTCGGAAATTAGCCAAACTGACTCCCTTAATCGATGTACTTACAAACTAATTACCAGAGAGGTTCTCAAGGCACGATGGTGCGAGAAGCTGACGCAATAATTTGCCATTCTCTCTGGGAAAATCAACAGGTTACGAATAATGCCGGGGCCCATCGGGAAAATCAAGAGGTGAGCCAGATTCGAGCTGAAAGTGGGCACCTGATTGTGACACGACTATTTTTTTAACTCCCGGTACTTCTTTGGGATTTTCTCAAGGGAATCGACAAAGTGTACCTTCCCCTCTTCGTCCTCATACTGAAAGACCTCTTTTCTCGGGGTAGTCTTTTCAAGGATTCGTCTCACGGGCTCAAACTTCCGAAGCTGACCTTCGACTCCTTTGAGCGCTCGAGTTATTTCTCGAAGTTCCTGATCTATTTCAGGTTGGAGTTCTTCAAGAACGGGGAGCAGTCCTCGTGCCACAAAAAGCCCAAAGCAAAGGACTATCAGAAGAGAGAGTTTCAAGGTTTTTGCTTTTGTCCCGTTGCGCCAATCGTTCACCGGGAGGCCTTCGCCATCGAGGAGCTCATTTGCACAAATAAGGAGGAGGTCGGTGAGCCACCAGATCCCAAGGCCGCCGAGCGTCAGGCACATGACAATTCCGGTAGGAATACGTCTCGCATAGAACCGATGGGCTCCTAAAAACCCGAAGGTGAGGCAGAGCAAAAATGTGATCCACTTTGATCGATCAGACGTCGATCGATACTCCTGGAACCAGTTCGAAATTCTTCTCCCTTTTGAATCTCGAAAAAGCCTAAGCGAGATAAAGAAACCATCAAGAAGCCATCCAAGAAAGAAACC
>JAGRAO010000350.1:1897-2547 GCA_020434565.1 Bdellovibrionales bacterium | reverse complement strand
CAAGGGAGAGTCGGGGGAACCAAGCGAATCCGAGTGGACAAGAGAGGAATTGAACGAGAAAAACGTTTCGGCCTCCCTTCGGCTTCGGGCTGCAAGAGAGATTGAGAGGAGAGAGAGATGAAGATCGCTGTGATTGGTTTGGGATACGTCGGGTTACCACTCGCTCTCGCCTTGGCCAAGAAATTTCCGGGCAGCCTTGGCTTTGATATTAGTGAACGAAGGGTGAGTCAGCTCCGAGATGGAATCGATCTCACGAGAGAAGCCTCCGAATCTGAACTTCAAAAAACGTCACTCGAATTTTCGTCTGATCCCGCGTCGCTTAAGAACGCAACTCTCTTCATCGTAACGGTACCAACTCCAGTAGATGAAAATAACAATCCCGACCTGACAGCTCTCCAAAAGTCTTCTCAGACGGTTGGTCAGGCGCTCAAACGGGGAGATATCGTCGTGTACGAATCAACGGTCTACCCTGGTGTGACCGAAGATTTTTGCGGAAAAGTTCTCGAGCAAGTGTCCGGCCTCACCTGTGGAGAGGATTTTACCCTTGGGTACTCTCCCGAGAGGATCAATCCCGGTGATAAAGAGCACACTCTTGAAACAATCAAAAAGGTTGTGGCAGGTCAGGATGCCGAAACGTTAGAAAAGCTCTC
>JAGRAO010000350.1:0-1887 GCA_020434565.1 Bdellovibrionales bacterium | reverse complement strand
GGTGATAAAGAGCACACTCTTGAAACAATCAAAAAGGTTGTGGCAGGTCAGGATGCCGAAACGTTAGAAAAGCTCTCAGAAGTCTACGGAGCAATCATTACGGCGGGAATCCATAAAGCACCAAGTATCAAAGTTGCCGAGGCTGCGAAAGTAATTGAAAACACTCAGCGCGATCTGAATATCGCCTTGATGAATGAGCTTTCGATTATCTTTGATCGCATGGGAATCCGCACGAGCGATGTATTGCAGGCAGCCGGGACAAAGTGGAACTTTCTCAAGTTCTATCCCGGCCTCGTGGGTGGACACTGTATTGGTGTCGACCCCTACTACCTCACCACGGCGGCTGAGCGATTGGGTTATCATCCACAAGTGATTCTCGCCGGAAGACGAATTAATGATGGAATGGGGAAATACGTCGCTCAGCGAACTATTAAGCTCATGGTGAATGCTGGTTTGCCGATACGAGAGGCAAAGATCGGAATCTTCGGAATTACCTTTAAGGAAAACGTTCCCGACATTCGAAATAGTAAAGTTCCTGATATCATCCACGAACTTGAAGAATTTGGATGTGAAACAAAAGTATTTGATCCGCATGCTGAAGATGATGAGACTTTTGAGGAGTATGGCGTAGCACTCTGCAAGAAAGATGTCTTGCACGATCTTGACGCAGCCATCCTTGCTGTCGCCCATCAGGAATTTATCGGGAAAAACCTCGCAGACACGCTCTCACGGCTAAAAAAAGGCGCTGTGCTGATAGACGTGAAATCGATTATCGATCCGGCGTCACTCCCAGAAGGTATACACTACTGGGCTCTTTAAGAAGCCTGCCTTCTCGCCGCTGATGCATGAGAACTCTGAGAATGCCTCTGCTCAGCAAAGTCATATACCGTGAGGTAGCGTTCAGCCGCCTTCTCCCAAGTGCACGACTGCGAGATCCACTCTTGTGCCTTCTGCACCCTTTCTTGAGCGGCCTTCCAATCCTTTAAAATTTGGGTCTCAAGGACGCTTATAAAATCTTCCCTGTCCCCTGGCTTCGAATACCAGATCCTTTCTTTGAATAGCCGACGCAACGCAGGTAGATCCGAGGCAAGAACGGGAGCACCATAACTCAACGCTTCAAACGGCTTTAGAGGAGTCACAAGCTGACACACCCGACAACTTGTTCGGGGAAGACAGAACACGTCAATACGTTCATATTCATTCGACAATTCAGATTGAGGAACCACTCCCTGAAAAGTTACACCATCTGAAAAACGTAATTGTGTCACGAGGGCTTCGAGATTTTCCCGATCAGGGCCATCTCCGACGATTCGCAGATGTAACGGGAAGTGCTTCTCCCGCTTCATAAAATGGACTGTTCGAATGAGAAAGTCGATTCCCTCGTATGAGTTCAGAGTTCCAACGTATCCAAGAACGACGGGGCTGTGCTTTTCCTTCGCTTTCAGATCTCGACGAGGAGATACATCGACACCATTTGGAACCACAAAAATCTTTTTCCCATCCACTCCGCGCTTGATGAGGTCCTCCCGCAACGCGTCTCCCAAGACAACGACGGCATCTGACCTGAGACAGCACTCTTCCTCCAATTTTCGGGTGAAGAGATAACGATCGCTTGACGCATCAATTTCGCCAAGCGCCACCTGAGTATCTTCGAACAGGCCCCTTAACTCATAGACGACCGGAAGATCAAGAGCTTCGCCGACACTCAAAGCGGCTAAGCCATTCTTATAATCTGAATGGGCGTGAATCACACTTGGTCTATGCACCAAAGCATAGTTAAAAAGCTCAGAAGAGTAATGCTCAAGGTAGTCCTGAAGCGGTAGATCCCTATAACGATCTCCATGCTCACTTACCAACCGGTCATAAGGAAAATGAAAGTGATCTTCT
>JAGRAO010000349.1 GCA_020434565.1 Bdellovibrionales bacterium | reverse complement strand
GACTTGCCGGAGCGCGTCATATGGAGGTTGAAATATCGCGCGCTCAAGAATGATCTTTGGAGCTACAAATTCAATATTGTCGTACCCGTACATCCGGGCGACCTCTTCAACAATATCTTCGGGTATCGAAACGTCTCCAGTTGCTCTCCAGCTAGGAACTGAGAGGGTAAATTCTCCCTTTGACTCAGATACTCCAAAAGAGAGCCGCTCAAGTTTCTCTTGAATCTCTTTTGAGGAGAGTTCTCGACCGATTCGGGAGTTGATAAAGTCTCTGGAAACACAAACCGTGACTGCTTGTGGAGCTACAGGGAAGCAGTCCTCTGAAGCTGTGAGCGATATCTTTGGCGCGAGATCTTTTAAGAGCGAAAGGTAGAGGAATATGCCCTCTTTGGCTCGTGTCGAATCAATTCCCTTTTCAAATCGCATTGAGGATTCACTTCGAAGGCCGTACCGTGAGCCAGCTTTACGAATACCCGTCGGCTCAAAATTGGCGGATTCGAGGAGCACGTGCGTCGTTGAATCTGTCACACTCGACTCAAGACCTCCCATGACTCCTGCAAGCGCAACAGGGGTTTTCTCGTCGGCGATGACCAGATCGTGTTTCGTCAGTTCGTATTCCTGCTCGTCAAGGAGCTTGATGCGTTCGCCTTCTTTGGCGTTTCGAACGGTAATAGCTGTGCCGTGAAGTTTGCCTCTATCAAACACGTGCATTGGTTGACCGAGGGAGAACAGCACGTAGTTCGTGAGATCGACCAGCAGGTTGATAGAACGTTGCCCCATGAGCGCAAGTCGGGTCTTCATCCAATACGGTGACTGAAGCCCTTTCTCGCACTCAAAGGCAACTCCCATGTACCGGTTTGAGCGTGTCGGCTCGGAAATAGAAACTGAGAGAACTTTTGAATCGCCTTTTGGGAGTTCGACCGGAGTGATCGATGGTCTGAGTTCCAGGTTGTAAATCGCTGCGAGTTCTCGAGCGATCCCGTAGTGTCCCCAGAGGTCTGGTCTGTTTGTAAGAGACTTGTTGTCGATTTCAAGAATGATGTCGTCAAGTCTTAGCGCCTTCGCGAGCCCCATTCCGGGGGTCAGAGCGTTCTCCTGGCTGAGAGCAGTGAGGTCCACGATCTCTTTCTCGTCGTTCATAGGAAAGAGGTGCGCCAAGCCGATCTCGTTTGCCGCACAGATCATCCCTTCGCTTTTTACGCCACGGATTGTTGCTGGCTTGAGCTCTATCAGATCTCCTTCGCCATGCCACTGAACTTTCGCTCCTGTTTGGGCGATAGCAACGAACATTCCCTCTGTAAGGTTGCTCCCACCACAGACAATTCCAACAGGTGCTCCAGCTCCGGTGTCGGTATTTACAATTTTGAGCTTGTCAGCATTTGGGTGTTGTTCGATTGAAACGATCTTTCCAACCACCATTTTTTCGAACTGCGCGGCCAAGTCCTCGACTGCCTCAACTTCGACCGTACACATCGTGAGTTGGTAGGCGAGGTCATGAGCTGAGAGCTCTTGTGGAAGATCGATGTAGTCTTTGAGCCAATTGAGAGATACTTTCACTGGAGTAATCCTTAAAGAATATTACGAGAACTGTCGCAGGAATCTCAGGTCAGTTGAATGGAAAAGGCGAATATCGTCGATCCCGTGTCTCATCATCGTGATACGATCGAGGCCGATATTAATGTAAAAACCCTGCCACTCGTTTGAGTCTATGCCACCTGCTCGAAATACATTCGGATGCGGAGGACCCCCTGGCATCATCTCAACCCAGCCCACATGACCGCAGACACTACACCCTGAGCCGTTACAAACGAGGCACTGCATATCAATTTCAAATCCCGGCTCTACGAAAGGGAAGAATCCTGCTCGCATGCGGGTTTTGACTTCTCGCCCGAACACATCTTGAAGAATGGTATTTACGAGGAGCTTTCCTGCGCTAAACGGCACTTCTCGATCGACGATGAGGGCTTCGTATTGAAAAAATGCGCGCTCATGGCTCGCGTCTGTCGACTCGCTCCTGTACACCCGGCCAGGGTACACAAATCGAAACGGAGGCTTGTGGGTTTGCATATACCGGACACTCGCTCCGGTAAGGTGGGGTCGAAGGCAGAGGCGCCCGGCACCCCGTTCTCCTTGGGACCCCTCAAGCCAATACGTATCCATGCTCTCTCGAGCAGGGTGTTCGGCCGGAAAATTCAAATTATCAAAGGCGTACGCCTCACTTGAGATCTCTGGGCCCTCATAAATTTCAAACCCAAGTGAGTGAAACGCATCGTTCAAAGATTCAAGGGTTTGGATGATCGGGTGAACTGATCCTGCTGTCGGAACTGTGCCCGGGAGGGTGACATCAAAATCTACCGGCCTGTTGAGTTCGTCAGCAAGAAGCAGCCTTTTTTTCTCCTCAACCTGCTCTTGGAGTTTCGCCTTTGCTTTGTTCACCTCCTGCCCAAACTCTTTCCGCTCAGCTGGTGGCACATCTTTGATGGATTTCAAAAGTTCGGTTAGTGAACCCTTCTTCCCAAGGTAAGTGATCTCAAGTTTCTGGAGATCGTCGAGTGAAAGGCAGCTTCCGAGTTCGCTCGT
>JAGRAO010000034.1 GCA_020434565.1 Bdellovibrionales bacterium | reverse complement strand
CTTAGAAGGCCTCTTTCTTTCACCTGCAATAGTCGCAGAGAAACTCAACTTGGAGTCTCGTACCTACTTCGATCATGTGGAACTCCTAAGCTCCGAAAACTCTGCCGAAAGTACGGTCAAGGTACTCAGTACGACTCATGTCGAACTTGTGACGAAACTTCGGGCACAGGCCCAAGATCGCAACCCACTCGCTCCTCTCAGGGAGTTCATTGAGCGGTGGCGAAGTCATTCTTTTGCGGTTGTTTTCGTGGTCGGGAGCCTTCCGAGGGGACAACGGCTCAAACGAATGCTTTTTGACCTTGGATACGATGTTCCCCTGCTCGAGGAGCTCTCGGGCATGGAGTGGTGTGAAAGGTCTCGAGAATTTCCGATAGGAATTATATTTGGCCACTTGTCGGCTGGAGCAACCATCCCCGACGAGCGCCTCGTTTTTGTGAGCGAGAACGAGCTCTTTGGAGAACGCTCGTATCGCACCGGAAAGCAGGCCGCTCTCAGCGTGAAGCAGCTCCTTGGCTCTCTCTCACAATTGAAAGAAAATGATTTTATTGTTCATGCTGATTTTGGGATCGGCATATATCGGGGCTTTGTCCATAAGGTAATCGAAGGAAAGCCGACCGATCTTCTGCAGCTCGAATATGCCGATAGCACTTTGTTCTTGCCCCTTACGAGTATCAGCAAAGTCCAACGTTTCTCTGCCGCAGAGGGCCAATCCCCGACTATCGATAAATTGAGCTCGCAGAGATGGAAGAAAACCAAAGAAAAGGTCAAAAACTCCGTCCTCGCTCTCGCAGGGGATCTCATTCGCCTTTACGCAGCGAGATCTATCGCCAAGGGATGGCATTTTGATCCAGCTGGAGCGGAAGATGAACGATTCGCTGACGGATTCCCATTTGATGAAACCCCAGACCAGAGGAAAGCAATCGAGGATACTCTCGCAGATATGGCTTCTGAGCGTCCGATGGACCGCCTCGTTTGCGGGGACGTCGGGTTTGGAAAGACGGAGGTAGCTTTGCGAGCCGCCTACAAGGCCGCTCAGCACTCGAAACAGGTAGCCGTACTTGCTCCGACGACTCTACTCGTTGAACAACATCGAGCAACATTTCAAAGTCGGTTCGCGGAATTTCCGGTCCGCATTAGCGCGGTCAGTCGATTCTATAGCGCCGAAAAAAATCAAAAAGTACTTTCGGAACTTGCAAGCGGTGAACTCGATATCATCATTGGTACTCACCGATTGTTACAGAAGGATATCCGATTTCGAGATCTTGGATTGCTTATCATTGACGAGGAACACCGCTTTGGCGTGAAACAAAAGGAGCGGTTGAAGCAGCTCAAAAAGCACATTGATGTGCTTACGCTCACAGCGACCCCCATCCCTCGAACACTTCACATGTCTCTCCTCGATCTCAGAAGCATTAGCCTTATCACAACCCCTCCGGTAGATCGCCGATCTACACGAACCTATGTCGCCACTGAAGATGAGATCCTTATTCGAGATGCAATCTTACGGGAGCTTCAACGGGGAGGGCAGGCATTTTTTGTCCACAACAGAGTTCAAAGCATAGCGTTTACGACGCAAGAACTCTCTCGACTGGTGCCGGAAGCCCGGTTTGAGTTCGCTCACGGTCAAATGAAGGAGACCGAGCTGGAGCAGATTATGCTCCGTTTCCTCCAGCGAGAGATTGATGTTCTTGTATGCACAACCATTATTGAATCCGGAATTGATATTCCGAACGCGAATACGATTCTCATTAATAGGGCAGATGCGTTTGGTCTCGCCCAGCTCTATCAGCTCAGGGGGCGAGTGGGCCGCAGTTCACGCCAAGCCTACTGTTATTTTCTTATTCCGAATAAGAAGAAGTTACGATCAGAGGCTCAACAGCGCCTTCGCGCCTTACAATCGCTTGATGAACTTGGTCTCGGCTTTCATCTCGCTCTCCGAGACTTAGAAATTCGAGGAGCAGGCAATCTTCTCGGAAAAGAACAATCTGGAAATGTTCTTTCGGTGGGCTTTGATCTCTACATGAAGATTCTTCGCGATGCCGTCCATCACCTGACTGGAGACGAGCTGTCACTTGAAGAGGTTTCAGATCCAGAAGTTCGAGCTGACGTCATAAGCTATATTCCGGAATTTTATATCCCGGATATCTCTGAGCGCTTGGTGCTCTATCAACGTTTCGCAAGTCTTCGATCAGAGGAAGACGCTCTCGACCTCCAGACGGAGCTCGAGGATCGATTTGGCCCCCTACCCATTGAAACCTCGAATCTTCTTCACCTCATGTCGTTTCGGGGTCAACTCAGGCGATTTGGAGTGGATAAAGCAGATATTTCTGAGCAAAGGATATTGCTCTCCTTTATCCCAGAAGCTCGCTTTGATCCGAGTAGGCTTCTCGAACTTATAGAGAGGAAATCGAAATATTACCGCTTTTCAAAAGGAACATCGTTGAAAATTACCGACCCAAGTTTGATTGGGACACAAGCTCCCGAAGTCTTCCACAAAACCATGGTTTTTCTCAGAAAAGTTTTCCCGAACGCGGAGCTTGAGTCCCCAAAACTCACATCCGAGCAGCAAGTAGCCTTCCCCGAGTAAGTCAGGCAGGAAACCTTTTCAATCGTCGACTCCGACTGTAGACTACCGCCTTCCGAAGCGTACCTTTCATGGTTGGTGCTCAAAAGCGCACTAGAGTTGACGTCCAATTCGAAAGAGGAGTTATGGCAGCTTTGACTTCAGCAGAGACAACTTACAAATCGCTAAGCCTTTCATCTCGTATGATGTTCCTTTTTGCTGTGTTTCTCTTTTCAATAGCAATCGATGCACGAGCAGACAAAGCGGCTGTCGATGGAGTACTTGCGAGCGTCAACGGCGAGCCGATTACGCTGACTGATGTTTTTGAACGACTGCCGGGGACACATCCTCAATCGCTGCAAGAGGCGATCCGCGATCCGGGTGTACGTACAGCGCTCGACGCCATAATTCTTGAGAAACTCGTTCAGGCAGAGGCCACGTCTAGGAGAATTGGGGTGAGCCAAGCAGAAGTTGACGCCTACGTGGACGAAGTGGCTCGTCGAAATCAGCTGAGCAAGAAAGGTTTTGAAGAGGCGCTACAACGCGAGGGACGGAGCCTTCAGGAATATCGGCGACAAATCGAATCGGATATCTTGCGCTCTAAACTTGCTTCTTCGTTCCTAAAAAACGGGGTCGGTGTTACTGAGAAAGAGATTGATGAATATCTCGAGCAAAGTTCCGATTTCTCAAAGGAGGGAGCAAAACTCAAGTTGAGACAGATTATGGTTTCAACTGGGGGAAGAACAGAAGAAGAAGCAAAGGAGCGGATTGAGAAACTCGAATCCAAACTCGAGTCCGACAACTCAAATTTTGCTTCCATCGCCGAAGAAGGTTCTGATGGCTCCGAATCCTCCCAGGGTGGGCTTCTTGGTGTCCTTGCTGAAAAGGATCTCAACAGTGCGATTTTCGATGCCGTCTTTGCTCTTGAAGCCGGTCAACGCAGCAAGGTTGTCCGGACCCCTCTCGGTTATCATATTTTCTTCGTTGAGGAGCGGTTTGTTGACGGCGAGAGTGCTGAACGCTCAGAAGAGGTTCGAAACGAGGTGCGTAAGATCCTTGAAGACAGAAAGTTGGAATCTCGCATGCGGAGCTTCTTTGAGCATGAAATATTCGAACTCAATGCTGTTGATAAAAAAATTTAAGGCTCTCTTTACTCTTAGGAACGAAGAAACTCTTCGAGTTGAAGAGGAGTTTTCACGCAAGGACTTTCAGAAATATTTTCGTATAGTCACTTAGGGACAATCTGGTTTTGCAGGATTCGAAATGAAAATAAACCCACAAGTTTTTCGAGAGTACGACATTCGAGGATATGTTGACCGTGATCTATCACCTGAGTTTGCGCAACTCCTTGGGCGAGCTTACGCGCAGATGGTTGCTGAGCGGACTTCTGCTCCGATAGCGGTTGGCCATGACTGTCGCGTTACCTCTCCTGTCTATGCCGAAGCCCTCGCACGGGGCATAGCCTCTGAGGGAAGGGATGTTCTTCTCACCGGAATGGGACCGACACCGCAACTCTACTTCAGTATTTTCCAGAACGACTTGGGTGGCGGTATTCAAGTCACGGGGAGCCACAATCCCTCCGACATGAACGGATTTAAAATCTGTGTTGGAAAACAGACCCTTTCAGGTGAAGACATCCAACATCTCCGCAAGCGAATGGAACAACTTGCTGAGAGTAAAAGCCACGGGACCGTTGCCGGGAAAGTTTCCGAACTCCCGGTTCGGAAGGACTACAGTGATTGGATTGTCGAAAACGTTAAACCGCACATGGGCAAACGGAAACTCAAAGTTGTCTGCGATGCCGGGAATGGGGTCGGGGGAGTTGTTGGCCCAGCAGTACTGCGAGCTCTCGGCGTTGAAGTCATAGAACTCTACTGCGAACCTGACGGAACGTTCCCGAACCACCATCCAGACCCGACAGAGATGAAAAACATTCAAGATCTCCAAGAAAGAGTTATCGAAGAGAAAGCAGACCTCGGAATTGGCTGGGACGGAGACGCTGACAGGATCGGGGCAGTCGATGAACGGGGGGATGTCATTTTCGGCGATATGCTGCTTCTCATCTTCGGAAGAGATATTCTGAAGAAAAAGCCGGGGGCTACCATTATCGGTGACGTGAAGTGCTCATCTCGCCTGTTTTCTGATCTCGAAGAAAAGGGTGCCAAGGCGGTGATGTGGAAAACCGGTCATTCTCTCATAAAGGGAAAGCTGCGAGAGTTGGGGGGTGATCTGGCAGGAGAGATGAGCGGCCACATATTTTTCGGTCACCGTTATTTTGGTTTTGATGATGCTCTGTACGCTTCCGCTCGACTCGTTGAGATATTGAGCAATACTCCAGCGAAAGCCTCTGAACTGTTGGGAGACCTTGCACCAGCATTCTCGACACCTGAGATTCGAGTTGATTGTGCCGAAGATATTAAGTTCCAAATTCCAGAAGCTGCGCGACGTTACTTTGCAGACTACGAAGTAAATACGATCGACGGGGTGCGTATCGAATTTGAAAAAGGTTGGGGTCTTATTCGCGCCTCGAACACTCAACCAGCGCTTGTGCTTCGTTTTGAAGCCCAGAGCGAAGACCTTTTGAGGCAATATGAATCCCTTGTTCGCTCAACGGTAGAGGAGATTCAAACCTCCCTTTTGACTTCTTGAAGGTAGTTGCTCGGTCCTTACGAGTCAGATTCGGGGATATCGAGAGGCTTAAATTCACTCGTCGTATCGAAATGTGACACTTCTTCCCGGGCATGAAGCGAGGTAATTTTTGTAACCTCATCATTGAGAGGCGCATGTCGAGCCACGAGGACAATCGGCAGACAAGAATCTTCAACAACCATGTATTCTGGATGCGTATCCCGAAAGTTATTCATCAGCCAAGAAAAATCGGGATCGTTAAGTTCGTAAGGGTAGATTGGCCTGCCCATGCCCTATCCTCCTAGAAGAGACCAGATTTGAGTTCTTTCAGTTAGTCACACACACACGTTGGGGCGAGAAACAGGAATGAGTCGTGCTCATCTCAGTTGTAGAGTGGGAATCGACGTTGGGGCCGAAGAACTTAACACCTTTTCGCTAACCCTCTTGTCGTGCTTTAAAGGCGATTCTCTTTGGGGGAATGGTCTCCCATTGCTCAGAAAAGCGCTCGAGAGCGGTCTTCAAGAAAAATCTCGTAAAACATCTATATTGACTCTGCAAATTTTCGAGAGCCAGAGACAAAGAGCAGACTCCAACAGAAAATCCAGTCACGCCAAAGGCTTGTCAGAATTCCTCAAGAGACCCAATCTTTAGTGTCCCACGACTCTGCCGGGCTCACGCCGAAGTCTCTTCGCGAGCCGGGGGCGAGATCAAACACCGCCAAAGCCCACCATCGACTCCTACATTCTTACTGGTGTTTTCTCTAACTGATCTTATCGATTTCAAAATCGTTCAATGAGCCCAACGGGTAAATTCTGAGTATCCTCAAGCCGTTGGCATTTCTTCCTTGAGCTTTTCTAGTGGTTTTCAGGACAAAAAGATTGGTTCGATGACTTTATTGGCGGGGCTTTTTGCTCGATACTCGCGCTATTAAATCCGCATCATTCATGAAGAATCATCTGCGGAGCTATATATTGCGAGAATACTTCGTTAATTTTGAAATCTGAATGAGGCACTCCCCCCGCAACTTTCATTCGAAATCAAAATTTTGCTCGTTGTTTCACAATCTATAGCCCCTCGGAGAAAAGACTTCTCGAAAGTGCTGAAAAAAAGGAGCTCCTGATAAAAGAGAGGCGAAATCACTTCTCTCTGAGGAGTTCTCCGTAGAGAGGGCATGGAAAACGACAGAAACGACCAACCGACAGAAGCAAACCGGAAAGACCCAACTCCCACGGTCTATCCTCGGAGCAAGCACAATGTCTCTCGGAGCTACATCGATCCCGATGCGCTCAAGATAATGTATCGTCTCATCCGACATGGGTATCGTGCGTACTTGGTGGGTGGTGGCGTTCGTGACTTACTCCTTGAAAAAATCCCGAAAGATTTTGACATCGCTACTGACGCGACTCCTCGAAAGATTAAGGGTCTTTTTCGAAACTGCCGCATAATTGGACGTCGATTTAAGCTCGCCCATATTTATTTTAAGAACAATAAGATCATTGAGGTAGCGACTTTTCGAGATTCTCAGGATCCAATCGGAGATCAAGGAGATGAAACGGAAGGCAATGGCACGCTTGCCGCTGACAATAGATATGGAACTGCAGCAACGGATGCATTTCGAAGAGACCTGACGATCAATGGACTCTTTTATGACCTCTCAACTTTTTCGGTGATCGACTACGTGGGAGGCATGAACGATCTGCGAGAGGGTCTCATCAGAGTAATCGGTGAACCGGAAGTTCGATTTCTTGAAGATCCCGTTCGAATGCTTCGAGTCATTCGCCATGCAGCTCGTGCGGGTTTTTCCGTAGAACCTAAGTGCTGGGCGGCGATTGAAGCGAACCATGAACTCATACTTCAGGCATCTCCGGTACGAATATATGAAGAGATCAAGAAAGACCTCCTCTCTGGATCTGCTCTGCCAATTCTACAGCTCCTCAGTCATTCTTCGCTCATGCAGCATCTCCTCCCTGAGTTCCTGGTGGTGGACACGCCGCTCCTTGTTGAAGGAAGTTTTTTCGCAACGGTTCTCGCTCGAATCGATTCGGACGTGCAGTCTGGCGCAAAATTAACCATTACTCCCGTTCTTTCACTCTTTGCGCTCTTTTTTGCGTCTTATCCAACTTCGGCTGAGTCGTTTCACACATACTTCGAAGACAAGGGAGATCTCTCTGATCATATCCAGAGTTGCTTTGTAAAATTGGCTGTTCCTCGCAAAGAACGAGAACGAGTGGAGGACGTCCTCTCCTTGTGGCTTAAGCTCATGAGCACGCCTCTTGAACGGCTGAAGAAGCTCAACCTTGAGAGAAGACGAAGCCTGGACGAAGTTACCTGGCTTCTCTATTGGCTCAGTGACGACCCCGACAGCGATCAACGACTTGCGGTTGTCCGCGAAGCTCGTGAACGACGAAAAAAAGTTCGGCGAGGGAGACGGAGAAATCGTAGGGATCCTCAGCGAAATGATGGGGGCAGGGCGGGCGACAAACGCCCAAAGCTTCTCTAATTCGCCGTCTCACCCGCGTATATTTGCATTTCGAACAATCCTCAAAAATAATGTCTCACAGGTGGCTTTTCTTGGTGGTTGTCGTAACCCAAAGAATTCCTTTCCAACCGAAGCTGAAGGTCGAACGTATGAAAGACTTTTTCTCAACTCTTATCTCTTCCTTATGGTCGTCCACTCGTGAGGCAACGATTCAGCTCAAAAAAAGCCTCATTTTGATACCAGGGATGCTCGTTCTCCTAGGAGTGTACCTCCTTGTAACGTTCGTTGCGGGACGACTTGGCGGAGTCTTGGGAGGATTTGTCGTGGGACTTGTTCAGTTACTCTGCTTAACTCTTTTTTATCAATGGATATTGGAAGCGCGCTCACCCCGCGGGCTCCGCCTTCAAGACATGAAGGAGTTTCGGCCTGAACTTTTCTTTGCGCTCCTGAGCGTCGCTTTCCCGCTCTTTCTTATTCAACTCGCAATGGGGGTTGCCTTTGCTCCTGGAGAGTTCGCTTCAAATGGTGGAGCATCCCCAGTTCCGTTCGCCTTGGCGCTTCAACTTTTCATACAACTTCTGATCGTGATTCTTCTAAATCCAGCCATTGAAGTTCTCCTCTTGAGTCAAACGCAGGGAGTAGATGCGATGGCGAGATCTATGAGGTTTGTCATCGAAAATTGGATTGAGTGGCTCATCCCCTTTATTGCACTTATGGCGCCAGCATTGCTCTTTGCTACAGGCCTTCGAGGTCTGCTGATCTCAGCACCTGAAGCTTTTGTGATTGCTATAGTTGGGCTCTTCTCGGCGACTGATGTTCTCCTTCCGATTACACCGGTGGTGAAATGGTGGCTTGTAAGCTTAGGAGCGAGCCTTTCTCCCGCCGGTAATCTCCTCGGAATGCTATGGCTCATTCCTGCCCTTGTCCTCGGGGCCTGGTTCCAACTCTTTCGGCTTCACTACTATCAGTCCTTAGAAGGCAGTTCGAGAAGGAGCCGAATTTTTAGAGCAAAGCAAGGAGGTTAGCATTTCCATTCACAGCCTGCTTTCGAATGAGAAGATTTACACCGTAGCGCCGAATCAAGCTCGGCTATAGGATTCCATGGATAGGCTCTGGACATACGCCAGGGACTCAAAATTCTTGGGTTTCATGGATCGCCAAGTTTTTTTCGCCTCCCTGTCTGTCTGCTGTTCTCTGAAGAGATTTCGAAATCGAAACTTTTCTTGTCCTTGAGTCATGATCTTCTTTCGCTTTTTCGCTACAATAAGACAAACCTATCAGGGAAAAGATGCAATCTCGACCAACTAAATACATCTTCATCACCGGGGGCGTAGTTTCGTCGATTGGCAAAGGGCTCACCACCGCTTGTATAGGAAGCCTCTTAGAGGCTCGCGGTCTTAAAGTAACGGCGGTTAAACTCGACCCTTACATAAATGTTGACCCTGGCACCATGAGTCCTTTTCAACACGGTGAAGTTTTCGTCACCGATGATGGTGCCGAAACCGATCTCGATCTCGGACACTACGCAAGATTCATCGGCACGCCGATGTCCAAGTTGAACAATTTTACCTCTGGAAAGGTTTACGAAACTGTTATCGCCAACGAACGCCGAGGTGACTACCTTGGCGGTACGGTCCAGGTTATTCCCCACATCACCGACGAGATTAAGCGTCGAGTATATCTCGCCGCAAAAGGATTTGATATCTGCCTGGTAGAGATCGGCGGAACCGTTGGAGATATTGAGAGTTTGCCCTTCCTTGAAGCCATTCGACAGATGCGGGCCGAAATGGGTTCGGAAAACGTCTTGTATATCCACGTCACTCTTGTTCCATATATTTCCGCAGCAAGCGAATTTAAGACAAAACCTACTCAACACTCAGTAAAAGAGCTGACAGGCTTCGGGATTGTCCCCGGGATTATCGTTTGTCGCTCAGAGCGGGCCCTCGATACACAACTGAAAAAGAAAATCAGTCTCTTTTGTAACGTTGACGAAGACTGCGTCATTAACGCGACTGATGTTGGGTCGATTTATGAACTGCCGCTCATCCTCCACCGTGAAGGTTTGGACCAGAGGATTGTCGAAAAACTCAATATCTGGACCGGGACTCCCAATTTAAAGGTATGGCAACAGGTTGTCGGGACCCTTCGTAACCCAAAGAATGGATCTATTACTCTTGCGATGGTTGGCAAATACGTCGAACTCACAGAGAGCTATAAAAGTTTAAGTGAGGCTTTAAACCACGGCGCTTTCGCGAATGACTGCACAGTGCAGATCGTTTATGTGGATAGTGAGCAGATCGAGAAAGAGGGAATCGCAGCCACACTCTCTTCACTCACTGAAAATATCGACGCAATCCTCATTCCGGGAGGATTTGGCTCTCGAGGCAGTGAAGGAAAAATTCTCGCTGCGCAATATGCGCGTGAAAATGGCATCCCTTTCTTTGGGATCTGCCTCGGCCTTCAAGTTGCAGTCATAGAGTTTGCCAGACATGTTGCCGGGATAGCCGGTGCTGCGAGCGAAGAGTTCTCCCCAAACGAGGAGAACCTCGTCATTCACCTTATGGAAGAGCAGAAAGAAGTCGATCAGAAAGGTGGCTCAATGCGACTAGGAGCGTGTCCCTGTGTTTTGCGAGAGGGATCGCGGGTTCATCGAATTTATGGACAGCGAGAGATTAGTGAACGCCATCGCCATCGGTTCGAAGTAAATAACGCCTTTCGAGAAATCCTTGGAGACGCAGGCCTTACTATTGCTGGCACCTCTCCAAATGATGAACTGGTAGAAATAATCGAATTATCGGATCATCCTTGGTTTGTTGGAGTTCAGTTTCACCCTGAATTCAAATCAACTCCACGCGAACCTCACCCTCTTTTTACGAGTTTTATGTCAGCAGCTTTAGAGTTTCGAGATCGGAAACCACATCAGAGAGAGGCCGGAGAGAGAGAAAAGAAACTGATCCCGCTCGACCCGACAAAACGAGACAAGGAACGTCGTTCTCCTCAAGCTCGAAAGGCTTCTTTGAAATCCTCATAAATTCACCTCATTATTTCACTCTCTGGCGGTGGTTTCTTCACAAGGAAAGAAACTGCTATAACTTCCCTCTCCCTTAGGGGTGAACCCACTTGTGGCCCTTAGCGCCCCTTGCCCCATGCATGAGTGGAAAAAGGCTGACCCGAACTCTTTATGAACAGTCCGGGCGAGAATGAGAACTCCGTATGACGCAAATGTTATCTCAGGAATCAATAAACGGCGGGTCGCTCGTCATCATAGCGGGACCGTGCCAAATCGAGTCTTACGACCATTGCGCAAAGATCGCCGAATTTCTCGTTAAGCAACAGCAAGAGCGCCACTTTCACCTCATCTTCAAATCTTCTTTCGACAAAGCAAATCGAACGAAAGGAACGAGCAAACGTGGACCTGGAATACAGGAGGGACTTGCTATTCTTGATAAGATCAAAACTCAATTTCAGCTCCCTGTCACCACCGACATTCACCTTCCCGAGCAAGCTGCAGAAGCAAAAGAGTGCGTGGATCTCCTCCAGATACCTGCATTTCTTTGCCGACAGACAGATCTTCTTTTGGCAGCAGCTGCCACTGGGTTGCCGATCAATGTCAAGAAGGGACAGTTCATGCACCCTTCAGATATGAAATTCGCTCTCGAAAAGATTAGAAGTCATGGCTGTGATACCGCCTTTCTCACTGAACGAGGCTCGTGTTTTGGGTACAGGGATCTCATCGTTGATATGAGGTCACTTCAACTCATGAAGGACTTGGGAGCTCATGTCATCTTTGACGCCACTCATAGCGTGCAGTCTATGGGCGGTGAGAGCGGGGTTTCGGGTGGCCATCGCCAATTCATCCCATTGCTTGCGAGAGCTGCCGTTGCTGCCGGAGTCGATGGGGTTTTTTTTGAGTGTCACGACGATCCGGGAAATGCTCCATCTGACGGGAAGAGCATGCTTCCACTCGAACAAGTGGGTTCTTTTCTCGAACAAATCTGCGCTCTTCATGAACTAAGAAAAACTTTCGTTTAGCTCGGCTTGGCATGTATCTGTCTCGAAAACAAAGTAAGGCCTTTGCTCTCCTGATTGTGATCCTCTTTCTTCTCTCGGGGGGCCTTATTCTTTGGAAACAGCCAACAATTATGGAAACGGAGACTTCGGGAGAAGAAGAACTCACGCTCGCAGTTCAAAAACTCGATCCCCAGCCTTCGCCGGTTTCTCAATTGGAAAATTCCGACGTCCAACTTCCAGTGACTCCAAGTGAAACTTCTCAAAGCTCCGAAGCTTTTTCTCTCCAACGATTTGAACGGAGCGAAACCGTAGATGGGAAAGTGCTCTGGAGAGTACTTGGAGAAAATGCCAGGTACATTCCTGAGAAAAATTACATCCAGATGAGTAATTGCGATCTCACTTTTCACACGAACAAAGATGAAAAAGTTCAGATTCGCTCCGAGGAAGCCTTTATTACCCTCCTTGGGGCACAGATTGGAAGTGCTCAGCTCAACGGTAATGTTGTCCTTGATTTTGAAGACTCAAAAGTAATCATGACGAGCGACGAAGCAAATTATCGACAAGCCGAACAGGACGTAACAGTAGAGGGGCCAGTCTCTATTACGAGCAAATGGTACGAAGTCACCGGGACTGGCCTGAACGCGAAACTCAAGGAGAAAGAGTTTCGAATAGAGAGTGATGTGAAGAGTGTTATTAAACCGAAGAACGGATACGAAAAATGAAGGATGATAGCCCGTCAACGGAAACGCTCGCCGAACTTGGCGAAAAACGATCATCGCTGGGACAGTCACGCCGGACGATCTCATTGACGAGAAGAGTAGACCTCCTCCTTCCCTCGAGAGAAAGGACCTCCCTTGCCACGACGTCGCGGAGGCAAGTGACGATTGGACACGTTTTGCGACTCATAATCCTGTGCTGCACGTTACTCAACCTCACTTCGAATCACTCCCTGGCTCAGACCCAACCAGAAGAAGAGTCTCAACCTTCAGCACCAGAACCAGAGACATCCTCATCAAGTTTTGGAACGAATCCCTTTGATGCTGATTTTCAAAAGAGTCCTACGTATGTTAGTTCGAAAAATCTCCTTCTCCGGTCTGAAAAGAGAGAGATTACATATTCTGGAAATGTCGAAGTTCTCCATAAGGGAATGCGGCTTACCTGTGATGAACTCGTCGCGTACTATTCTGAGAAAAACGAAATCCAAAAGATTGTCGCTGAAAAAAACGTCTTTATTGAAAAGGGAAAAGAAGTCCAAGCTCGGAGCGAAAAGGCCGTTTACGAACAAGCGACCGAGACCGTTACCCTCACTGAAAATCCTGAAATGGTTCAGAATGGAAGCGTTCTTTCAGCCGATCTCATTCGCATATTCTTAAACGAAGATCGCAGCGTGGCGGAGGGAGCAGTCCGAGTCAAACTGCTGCAGACTGAGAAAAAAGTGGGAAAGGACAAGCAAGCCGCTAATTCAAAAACCCAAAAAAAGACAACCCTAAAAGATACCTTGATTCATAAGTAGGAAGAGCAAAGAAACGTGTTTTCCTCGGATTGTTCTCTTTTCCAAATCCCGATATCGTCTCATTCGAAACAAGTATATTTTTTCTTGGATACGATGAAATGATCTTGAGACTCGTTTGCTTCTTCTTCATTCTCAGCTTTCATCTTTCACCTTCCGAAGCTCAAGAACAGCAATTTTCCATCAATCCAAGCGAGAGCGTCGTTATCTGGACAGGAAAGAAGCTCACAGGTCAGCACACGGGAGCCCTTCTCGTCCAAGAAGGAACGGTCACAGTCGACGAAGGACGGATTGTCAGCGGTAGCTTCGTGATGAACATGGCTTCTATTTCGAACCGCGATATTGAAAGCCAACAATATCGAACAAAACTCGAAAATCATCTTAAATCTGATGATTTCTTTAACGTCTCCCAGTTCCCAACAGCGAGGTTTGAGATTAAAAAAGTGGTAGAAGAGCAAAATGGTGAGCAGCGTCTTACAGGTGATCTCACCGTCAAAAACATCACTCATTCCATCTCTTTCCCCGTCAAGGTAGAGAAGAATGAAGGGGGCTACTCTGCTCGAGGAAAGGTGATACTCAATAGAGCTCGATGGGATATCAAATACAATTCCGGGAGTTTCTTTGACCCGAACGTTCTCGGTGATAAACTCATTTATGACGACATCGAAATTGAAGTCGAAATGACAACGGAAAAGCAGACATAAGAACACGCCGTTGGTGACATACGTTTAGAGGGTCTAACCCTGCGAGACAGAGATACGTTGGAAAGAAGCGAACGACACTCAATTATTGCCCAGTCACTCTCGAAAGTTTATTCGAGTAGGCGGGTTGTCGATAATGTGAATCTCAACGTCCACTCAGGGGAGATAGTCGGGTTGCTCGGCCCAAACGGTGCAGGCAAGACGACAAGTTTTTATATGGTTGTCGGACTCGTTTCTCCCACCGCCGGTACTGTTCATCTTGATGAGAGAAATATAACCGGGTTGCCAGTATATGCTCGCGCAAGACTTGGGGTGGGCTACCTTCCTCAAGAGCCTTCAGTTTTTCGAAAGCTCTCGGTTCGAGAGAATATTTTGGCTATTCTTGAAACGATGAAGTTCAGTTCTCCTCAGGCTCGAGAGGAGAGGCTTCAATATCTTCTAGAAGAACTTGGAATTACTCACGTAGCTCGCAATATCGCAAGTTCACTCTCTGGGGGGGAGCGTCGCCGGGTCGAAATCTGTAGAGCTCTTGCCCGCGAACCCCTTTTTCTGCTCCTTGACGAACCGTTCGCTGGTATCGATCCTATCGCCGTCAAGGATATTCAGGAGATCATTGTTCGCCTTCGCGATCAGAACATAGGGATCTTGATCACCGATCATAACGTTCGAGAGACCCTCGGAATCTGTGACAGGGCCTATATCCTCGTAGATGGACATGTGATGGAGGAGGGTGAGCCTTCGGATATCGCCAATAGTGACAAGGCTCGGAGGTATTACCTGGGGAGTGACTTTGCTCTCCCTTGAATCGCCCCTAGCCCGATTTTTGGCTAAGTCTTCGGCGGGAACTTCTTAAAAAAATCAATTGATATAAATAAGTTAGCTGCTATTCCGGCTAATTTAACTTCAGAGAGAACATTTTTTGCATACTCCGCCGAACAGCGTCATCAAAATACATGATAGAATAGTGACAAGTAGTTGATGTGACTCACGAACGGATATTGTTCCTCGTCTAGAGTCAAAACATCGGTTTTTTCGCAGATTGAGGTTTTTCGCATGGCACTAGAGGCCAAACTTGTTCAGAAACTCAGCCAGTCCCTGCTCATGACCCCGCAGCTTCAGCAGGCAATTAAGCTGCTGCAGTTGGGAAGACTTGAGTACATCGAGGCTATTCAGCAGGAACTCCTTGAAAATCCAGTACTCGAGGAACTCAAAGAAGAAGAAGGTTCCCGAGAGGGCGAATCACAAGAAGAGCGAAACGGAAACCGAAACGAGAAAGAGACACAAGACTCACTAAAGAGTGCAAACGAATCCTCCGCTGATCAATCTCCCGTTGCATGGGAAGACTATCTCGAAAGCTTCCAAGACTACCGCGGAGCTGCTTCTCCCAAAGGTCTCTCTGACTTCGATGACAGGCCATCGGTCGAAAACACTCTTACAAAGGGAGAGACTCTTCGTGAATATCTCGTATCTCAAATCCGGATGGCCGAACTCGAGCCAAATGATCAGACGGTCGTTGTCAATGTTCTCGGGAACCTTGATCGAAATGGGCTCTTGTGTTGCTCCTACGAGGAAATAGCGGAAGAAGCTCGAACGACTGTTGACCATGTTGCTCAGGTAGTTGGCTCCTTAAGCGAACTCGATCCCCCTGGGGTTTTTGCAAGAAATGTTGGCGAGTGTCTCTTATTTCAATTGGAGGCACTCGGAAAAGGAGAGTCCCTCGAAGCTCGGATCGTAATCCACCATCTCGACAAATTGGAGCGTAGAAAATACGACGCGATAGCGAAGGAAGAAGGCGTTACAGTTGAACAGGTATATGAAGCTGTAAAAGCTATCCAAACTCTTGAGCCACGGCCAGGAAGACAGTTTGCAGACGAAGAGACTCGATACATTACTCCAGATATCTATGTGTACAAAGTCGGCGGAGAATATGTCATCTCTTTAAACGAAGATGGAATGCCAAGGCTGAGAGTAAGTCCGTACTACCTCGATATCCTCAAGCGCTCCGGCGAGGAAAATGAACCGAATAGGGCCTACCTCAATGACAAATTGAAAGCTGCCTCCTGGCTTATTAAGAGTATTCATCAGCGACAGCAGACCATCTATAAAGTCACCGAGAGCATTGTGAAGCATCAACGGGAGTTTTTTGATTACGGGATTGAGAAACTAAAGCCGCTTGTACTTAAGGATATCGCCGACGATATCGGCATGCACGAGTCCACGGTGAGTCGAGTGACGACGAATAAATATGTTCACACTCCTCAAGGGGTTTTCGAATTAAAGTTTTTCTTTAGTACTGCGATAAAGACTGCTAACGGAGACGTATCTTCGTCCTCAGTAAAAGAGCGCATAAAGCAAATTATCGGTGAAGAAGACGCTTCAAATCCGATTTCAGATCAGCGGATCGTTGAACTCCTCGGCGAGGAAAATGTCCAGATCGCTCGAAGAACCGTGGCAAAATATCGAGAAAGCCTCGGCATACTCTCGTCTTCAAAACGCAAAAAGCTTTTCTAGAAGCCATTCCATAAATTCTTCGTAGCGAGAAGCAAGCTCGAAGACGCTCACTGGACGAGTCTCCTGCTTCGCAGCAGAAATGGTCGTGTTCCTCGTCGGCGCGATCCTCGATCCTGAGCGGCAATCACAGCATCCCTAAAACGCTATCCCTTATTTCTCGTCCTTCTTCTGCATTCGTTCATGAATAGTCCAGAAGAGAGCCCTTCGTTCAACGACAATTCAATAAGTTAACCCGTATGGGGAAGCCCTACTCGCCGGCACCTGAGCGAATCACCGATAACTTCTCGGAGAATTTCCCTTTCTCAAAAAAAGCACTGTCTCCAGATTCCTCCACGATATGGAATCCATGATAGTATTTTGTAACATAGGTGAAAGAGTTTTAGAGCGGGTCGAAATTCTTCAAAATTCGCTCATTCGAATAAAAAAGGAGGGTCTATGGTTCAATCAAGGGTAGTAAATGTTCATCTCACCTTCCGAAATACTGACGCTACTGATGCTCTAAAATCGTACGCTACTGACAAAGTTTCCAATTGTCTTAAAAAATATATTCATCACGACACAGAAGCCAACTTGGTACTCTCTGTAGAAAAAAATAGACATATCGCCGAAATAACCTTCAATGTGGACGGCGCTGCGTTCAACTGCTCTGAAGAAAGCGCCGATCTGTATGCTTCAATTGATTCACTGGTTTCTGCTCTTGGAAATCAGATGAGAAAGCACAAAGAGAAAATTACAAGCCACCACTAAAAGTGAACGTCGGACATATCGAGCATCTCGTATTCGTCGTGGGCCTCTCCGGGGCGGGGAAGTCTACTGCCAGCCGCGCTCTTTCAGATGCCGGTTTTTTCGCAATTGACAATCTTCCAGTCGCACTCCTTGAGAACTTTTTGCTTCATTCTCAGGATTCCGTAGAGCGGTACCGAAAGACAAGCATTCTTCTTGATATCGACTCAGCAGATCAGAGAGCCCAATTTTTGAGAATGTTGGATCAATTTGGAAATGAATCTTCCAATATCCACGTTATGTTCCTCGATTGTACTACTGAACAGATCATTCGTCGGTACAGCGAGACACGACGTCCTCATCCGTGTTTTGAACAAGCGCTCGACAACACTCTAGCGGAGAGCATCCAGAGGGAGAGAAGTCGGCTTTTGCCACTGAAGGAACTTGCCCACTTTGTCCTCGATACTTCCGATCTCAACGTTCACCAGCTACGACGAAAAATTCATGAAGCTATCGATTCATTTGTAACCGAAGGCAATCGCTCGATACGGGTCAACTTTGTCTCGTTTGGCTTTAAGTTCGGCGCTCCGCCCGACCTCGATCTCCTTGTTGACGTCCGCTTTATCCCGAATCCGTATTTCGTAGCTGGACTCAGAAAGAAAACCGGAAAAGATCAAGAGGTCAGCCAGTACGTCCTTGCGCAACCTCAGAGTCTTGAATTTCTGGAAAAATACGGCGCGCTTTTAGCATTCCTCATTCCGCAATACGCCTTCGAAGGGAAGGCCTACCTCCGAATCGGAGTAGGATGCACCGGAGGAAGGCATCGTTCAGTCACAATTGCAGAGGCTCTGGCTTCCCGAATCGCAGCGACCGAGGCCGTCGTGAGCGTTCTCCATCGTGACATCGAAAAATAGAGCCCTTCCCTTTAATTTGTTTTCTTTAGTGGAGCGCATCATATTCCAACAATTCCAATTGGATGGAGACAATTACGAGCCGTTCAATCAGCGGGAAGCCGAAAAATCGTGGATTTTCTCTATCTTAGTCGGCCTATTCGCTTGACCCTTCGTATATAAGAGACTAATACATTGGAAATTTTACTTTCGCCTTCTCGTCACCAAACTCCGTTCCGGGGCCCTTGATGGGTCCAGCCGTTGTTTGGATTGGAACAGAACAAGGCAGCAGAATGCCATTCATTCCAAGTCAATGGAGAGAAATTCTCCGACTCAAGAGACTTTGGGGCACTTTTGTCAGGAGGAATACCGTGCGCAATCGAAACTTTGTTTTCAGTTCTGAGTCTGTATCAGAGGGACATCCAGACAAAGTATGTGACCAGATTAGCGATGCCGTTCTTGATGCGCATCTCAAGGGGGATAAGCTCAGTCGTGTTGCCTGCGAAACACTCGTGAAGAACAACCTCGTCGTTCTCGCCGGAGAGATAACTTCAAGCCAAGCAGTAGAATACCGTCCTCTCGTTCGAGAAGTGATCCGATCAATTGGGTATACCGATCCGAAAGTAGGATTTGATGCTGATAGTGTAGAGATCCTCACGCATATTTGTGCCCAGTCACCTGATATTAGTCGCGGGGTTAATGAGGAAGCCTCAAAGCAGCAGGGCGCTGGTGACCAGGGAATCATGTTCGGCTTTGCTTGCACCGAAACCCCTGAACTGATGCCACTCCCAATTGCCCTTTCACATCAATTGGTCCGGGAACTCGCTCGCCAAAGAAAGAACAACGAAGTCGATTTTGTGCGCCCAGACTCAAAGTCTCAGGTAAGTGTCCGCTACGAAAACGGAAAACCTGTTGCGGTTGAGACAGTAGTTATCTCCACTCAACACACCGAAGATGTTCAGCCAGAAACTCTGCATCAGTACGTGATTGAAGAAGTGATCAAGAAAGTAGTTCCTGAACAATACCTCTCAGCGAACACGCGCTACTTTATTAATCCGACAGGATCCTTCGTCATCGGCGGACCAGTAGGAGACGCTGGCCTCACTGGAAGAAAGATCATCGTGGACACGTACGGCGGATACAGCCGTCACGGAGGGGGAGCTTTTTCTGGTAAAGATCCATCAAAAGTTGATCGCTCTGCCGCTTATGCTTGCCGCCATATCGCTAAAAATGTGGTACGCGCTGGTCTCGCTGATAAATGCGAAGTACAGCTTGCGTACGCTATCGGAGTTGCTGAGCCGGTGTCAGTTTTCGTCGATACTTTTGATACTGGCAAAGAAGATGAAGAAAAGATCGCTCGAGCTATTCGCGAAGTGTTCGACCTCACACCAAAGGGAATAATCCAGAGTCTCGATCTCCTTAAGCCAATTTACCAGGAGACAGCAGCCTACGGCCACTTTGGACGGTCCGCTTCACCTCAAGGCCATTTTTCTTGGGAAAAAACTGACAAGGCTGACGCACTGAAGAAAGCTCTTTAAGAAAGAGCTCGACTTCAGCGGTAATAGTTACCTATTGATGGACTCGTAAAGAGATGCTCCCCGAGTTCTTCGTTCGGATGAATCTCAAATGATTCATCTGTAATGCTTTGTCTCAATTCCAGAATCTCTTTTTCGTTTGCGATTATCGCATCACGATTGGTTCCTATTTCCATATTGAGAAGCTCAAGCTCCCGTTCATTTTGAGAAGAAACATAATAGGCCCCGGCTGCGATACCGATTGGAACAGCCACAGCTGCCCCCAGGAGGGCGCTCGCCGCTATATCGCCATTTGAAATGGCAGCCCCAATAAGCGCTCCAGTTCCTGCGCCTACGGCACCAAGAGCCAGGCCTCCGGCGGCGGCTCCATGAACTGGATCATGTTCATTAAACGCGCACCCTGAAAAGAGAAGGAGCAGGGCACAAATCACGTATCGCATTGATAGCTTTCCTTTTCTTGTGTTATGGGGGATTGCGAATTCTCTGTGCTCTCGGAAGTGGGTTCGTAACACGTCGAAATTCCAGAGAATTCGTGGTGATTAAACGGTCCAATCCGTGAGGCCCCTTTGCAATGCGAGGGACATGCCGAAGAAGTGAAATCGGCGCTCATCCTCGACTTGCTTCGTTCATGACCCTTGAGAGGAGCACAGGAGGCAACGTCGGAGCAAATTTCACGGCACTGTTAAAGAATCGCCTCAAAACTCCCTTCCGCTCGGCGGAAGTTCTTTTTGAAGATTGAATCGAAAAATGCTCATCTTTGAGACCAAACCTGAGGAAATCCTCCCCATGCAGAAGCGATGGCTCAATCAGTATATCCCGTTGGTCTCGGGTCGCTCCGACCTGATCCTCAACGAAACACGTGAGGGTTTTCGAGCCGAAGCCATGGCCCGTTTTCGGAATTCACTTCTCGCCTCACGAGAGGTTTTTGTCGAAATTGGTTCTGGTTCTGGAGGGCATCTCCTTACGCGTGCACACGAGAGCCCAGATGCCCTCTTTGTGGGATTCGAACTTCGCTACAAGCGAGCTTTTCGAACTATCGAAAAAGCCGAGCAGCGGGGGCTCTCAAACATAAAACTCGTCCGAGCCGACGCTCGGTTTCTTTTTGATCTCTTTGAACCAGAGCGCATTGGTGGAATCTATATTAATTTCCCCGATCCCTGGGCAAAAGACCGCTGGAAAAAACACCGGCTTCTCAACTCAGCATTTCTCGTGCAACTCGCTCAGTATCTTCGCCAGGAC